>JADGPJ010000105.1 GCA_017882505.1 Solirubrobacterales bacterium
GTTCGGGATCCCGCCGCGGGCGCGCTGCCTGTTGGTCGTCGGCGGCAGCCAGGGAGCCCGTTCGGTCAACTTCGCCGCGATCGAGGCCTTCGCCGAGCGCGGCGGGCGCGACTTCCACGTCCTTCACCTCTCCGGGCACCGCGACTTCGAACAGCTCAAGGCGCGCCTGGCGCGGGCCGTACACGGCGACGACTACACCCTGCTCGCCTACGAGCCCAATCTCGGCGCCGTCCTCGCCGCCTCCGACCTGGTCCTGGGGCGCTCCGGCGGCTCGATCTTCGAGGTCGCCGCCGCCGGCCGGCCGGCGATCCTCGTTCCTTATCCGCACGCGACCGCCGACCACCAGAGCACCAACGCCGCCTGGATGGCGCGGGCGGGAGCGGCGACGGTGCTTGCCGACGACGAGCTCTCGGCCGACCGCCTGGCCAGCGAGGTCAGCGCCCTGCTCGGCGACGGGAAGCGGCTGGGGGAGATGGCGGACGCCTCCCGCGGCCTCGCCCGTCCCGACGCCGCCCGGCGAATCGCCGACGAGGTCTTGGAGGCTGCAGGATGAGCACCGGCGGAGACACCTGGGCGGGCCGCCGGCTCCACTTCATCGGCATCGGCGGCGCCGGGATGAGCGGCCTCGCTCTGGTCTGCTCCCGGCTCGGCGCCACCGTCACCGGCAGCGATCGCTCGGACTCCTCTTATATGGAGCGCCTGCGCGTCGCCGGCCTCGATCCGGCCGTCGGCCACGACGCGGCCAACCTCCCCGACGGGGCCGAGGTGGTCGTCTCGACCGCGATCGGCGCCGACAACCCGGAGCTCGCGCTCGCCCGCGAGCGCGGGGTCGCGCCGATCCACCGCGGCGCCCTGCTGGCCGAGCTCTGCACCGAGAAGCGGCTGATCGCGATCGCCGGCACCCACGGCAAGACGACGACGACGGCGATGGCGGTCTGGGCGCTGCGGAGGATCGGCGCCGACCCGGCCTTCTTCGTCGGCGGCGAGGTGCCGGGGCTAGGCGAGGATGCGGCCGCCTCCAACGCCGGCTGGGGCGAGGGGGAATGGGTCGTCGCAGAGGCTGACGAGAGCGATGCCAGCTTCCTCGAGCTGAGGCCGGAGATCGCCGTCGTCACCAACGTCGAGATGGACCACCACGCCCGCTGGGGCTCGCTGGCCGAGCTGCACGTCGCCTTCCGCGAGTTCCTGGCAGCGGCGACGGGCGCGGTGCTGCCGGCGGACGGCGGCCTCGACGAGCTCGCCGGCGACGGGCGCCGGCTGGGCTTCGACGCCGACGTTCCCGGCCCCGCCGACCTGGCGCTCGCCGTTCCCGGTCGCCACAACCGCGCCAACGCTCGCGCCGCCCTCGCCGCGATCGAGCTGGCCGGGCTCGACGTCGGCGCCGCCGCTGCGGCGCTCGCCGACTTCCCGGGGGTGCGGCGACGGCTGGAGCTGAAGGGCCGGCGCGGCGGCACCCGTATCTATGACGACTACGCCCACCACCCGACGGAGGTGCGGGCGGCGCTCTCGGCCCTGCGCGAGCTCGAACCCGGGCGCCTGATCGCGGTCTTCCAGCCGCACCTCTACTCGCGAACCAAGGCCCTGGCCGAGGAGTTCGGGGCGGCGCTGGCCCTGGCCGACGAAGTCGCGGTGCTCGACGTCTACCCGGCGCGCGAGCAGCCGGTCGGCGAGCTCGCCGGCGTCAGCGGCCTGCGGGTGGCGCAGGCGGCGGCCGAGCGGATGGGGGGGAGACGGGTCTGGTGGCTGCCGGACGCCGGCGCCGCCGGACGCGCCCTCGCCGACCTCCTCGACCACAGCCGGGTGGCGGCCGCCGAGGACCGGGTCCTGGTCACGATCGGCGCCGGCGACGTCTTCCGGCTCGGCGAGGGGCTGGTGGAGGGATGAGCGGCACCCCGGCGGGCGTCCAGCCCGACCACCCGCTGGCCCGTCTGACCACCGTCCGGACCGGTGGCGCCGCCGAGTGGTTCGCCCGCCCGGCTACCGAGCCGGAGCTGGTCGAGTTGTTGCGCTGGGCCGACGTCGAGGGCATCGCCGTAGGACTGATCGGCTCCGGCTCGAACCTGCTGGTAGCCGACGATGGATTCCACGGACTCGCGATCAAGCTGGACGGAGACCTCGCCTCGATCGAGCGCGACGGCGACCGCGTGTTCTGCGGCGGCGGCGCCCGCCTGCCCTCGGCGGCGGCGAAAGCCGCGGGGTGGGGCCTCTCGGGCCTCGAGTTCGGGATCAACATCCCCGGCACCGCCGGCGGGGCGGTGCGGATGAACGCCAACGCCTACGGCGGCCAGCTGGCTCGGGTCCTCGACTGGATCGAGGTCAGCACCGCGGCCGGGACCGAGCGTCGCGAGCCCCAGCAGCTCGGCTTCTCCTACCGCCGCTCGAACCTGCGCTCCGGCGAAGTCGTCTCGCGCGCCTCCTTCCGGTTGCGCCCGGGCGACCCGGCGGCGATCCGGGCGACACTGGCGACGATGCGCGAACAGCGCCGCGAGGCCCAGCCCTCGGGAATCAAGACCTTCGGCTCGACCTTCAAGAACCCTGACGACGAGCGGGCGGAGGGGCGCTCGGCCGGGCAGCTGCTCGACGCCGCCGGCTGCCGCGGGCTCCGCCACGGCGGCGCCCGCTTCTCCGAGAAGCACGCCAACTTCGTCGAGAACTTCGATGCGGCGACCAGCGCCGACGTCCTCGAGCTGATGGCGGAGGGCAGGCGGCGGGTCCACGAGCGCTTCGGCATCGAGCTGGAGCCGGAGGTCCAGGTGCTGGGCGAGGTCAGCTGGCCCAGCGGCTGGGAGCTGTGAGGCGCCGGCTGGCGGCGGTCGTCCTGGTCGTCGCCGCCGCGGTGGCCGTGTACTTCTTCCTGGTCCGCAACAGCACCGTTGCCCCGACGGTCCGGGTGCCCGAACTGACCTCGACGATCGGCAGCGGCGACGAAGCGGTCGGGGTCGACGCGACCGGCCGGATCGTCCGTTTCCTGCCGGTGCCGCAAGAACCGCCGCTGCCGCAGCTGCCGATCTCCGAAGTGCCGAAGAGCGGCCACCTGGCCGGTCCGGTCCTGCAGCAGGCCCGCGTCCTCGGCGCCGCGCCGCCCGCTCTGCGCCCCTACGTCAAGGGCAGCTACTACGGCGAAAGCGGGGTCGACGTCGAACTCACCTCGGGCATCGAACTGCGCTTCGGAGACGCCTCGCAGGCCGGACGCAAGTGGAAGGCGGCGGCCGCGGTACTGGCCGATCCGTCGATTACGGCTCTCGATTATGTAGACCTGCACGCGCCGACCCGGCCGGCGGTCGGCGGCTCCGGCCACACTCTGCCAGCCGTTCCGTGAGCGTTTGCGGTTGCCGCAACGACGACTCGGCGAGTGCAACGATCCCTGCTTCCAGAGCCGGGAAAAGGGATTGCAGCGGGCACAGCGAAGCCTCCAAAGCAAAGGCTCGACCTTAGAGTGAGGTTGGTCAAACCCTCAACCCATCATCAAGAGTATCGCCCTGCAGGATGCCTGTCGGGCGTTTGACAGACCCGCAACAATGCCCTACGTTGAGCGCAATTTCCGCACTTGAGGCGTAGGCTCGAACCCTTGAGCCTCGCTGAAGGCTCGGACGGAAACAAGGCTCAACTCAACCAACAGCTGTCTCGCCGGCTCTTCAAGGTTGGCGGGGAGGAAATCGGGAGATGGAATCCACTTACCTCGCGGTCATAAAGGTCGTCGGAGCTGGCGGCGGTGGTACCAACGCGGTCAGTCGCATGATCGACGCGGGCATCCGCGGCGTCGAGTTCGTCGCCGTGAACACCGACGCTCAGGCGCTGCAGGCCTGTGACGCCGACATCAAGCTTTCGATCGGACAGGAGCTGACGCGCGGCCTCGGGGCCGGCGGCAATCCTGAGGTCGGCGCCGGCGCCGCGGCGGAGAGTCGCGACGAGATCAAGGAGGCGCTGAAGGGCGCCGACATGGTCTTCGTCACCGCCGGCGAGGGCGGCGGTACCGGTACCGGCTCGGCGCCGGTCATCGCCGAGATCGCCAAGGAAGAGATCGGCGCGCTGACGGTGGGCGCCGTGACCAAGCCGTTCGAGTTCGAGGGCAAACGGCGCATGCAGCAGGCGCTCGAGGGCATCGAGAAACTGCGCAACAACGTCGACACCCTGATCATCGTCCCGAACGAGAAGCTGCTGCAGGCGGTCGAGCGACGCACCAGCGTCCTCGAGGCCTTCCGTCAGGCCGACGACATCCTGCGCCAGGGCGTCCAGGGCATCACCGACCTGATCACGATCCCCGGTCTGATCAACCTCGACTTCGCCGACGTGCGGACGATCATGCGCGACGCCGGCTCGGCCCTGATGGGCGTCGGCTCGGCCTCCGGCGAGGCACGGGCGCTCGACGCCGCCAAGGCGGCGATCACCTCGCCGCTGATCGAGGAGTCGATCAAAGGCGCGACCGGGATGCTGCTGAACATCACCGGCCCCGAGGACCTCGGCCTGTTCGAGGTCAACGAGGCGGCGCAGCTGGTCCAGGCCGAGGCCGACGACAACGCCAACATCATCTTCGGCTCGGTCGTCGACCAGTCGATGCGCGACGAGGTTCGCGTCACCGTCATCGCGACCGGCTTCGAGGGCTTCGAGCTCCTGGCCCGTTCGCCCCAGCGCGTGCGGCGCCGCTACGAGAGCCGCCCGCGGGTCTCCGCCGAGGACACCGACATCCGCAAACTTCGGGTTTCGGATGACGACATCGACGTGCCCGGGTTCCTCAAAGACTAGGCAGCCGATCCAGCGTGGAGAAGCCCCGGCTTCTCCCAACAAACCCTTCACCACGCTCCCAAGGTGGGCAGCTTCCGTGAGCCGGAGCAGCTCCCGAGGATCGGGAGCTTCCGTGATCCCCAACACGCCCCGCTCCAATACGCTGGGCCGCGTGAACGACGCGGCGCTCCGGCGCACTCCCCTCTACCAGCAGCACGTGGACCTTGGGGCGAAGATCGTCCCGTTCGCCGGCTGGGAGATGCCGGTGACCTACGAGGGCGTTCGCGAGGAGCACTCGGCGGTGCGCACGCACGCCGGCATGTTCGACGTCTCCCACATGGGAGAGGTCGAGGTCGAGGGCCCGGGCGCGCTCGCCTTCCTCCAGCTCGTCCTCTCCAACGACGTCGCCAAGATCGCGATCGGCGGCGCCCAGTACTCCTGCCTCTGCAACGAGACCGGCGGCGTCCTCGACGACCTCTTCGTCTACCGGCTCGGCGGCGACCGCTACCTGATCGTCACCAACGCCGCCAACCACGGCACCGACCTCGCCTGGATCGGCCGCCACGGCCACGAGTTCGACGTCGCCGTCCGCGACGTCGCCGACCGCTACGCGATGCTCGCGGTGCAGGGGCCGCACGCTCGCCGGGTGCTCAGCCGCGCGCTCGGGATCGAGCTGCCGCCGCGCATGCGGGCGTCGCACGTCCAAATTGGCCGCCGCCCGGCGCTCGCCTGCGGCACCGGCTACACCGGCGAGGAAGGGGTCGAGCTGTTGCTCGATCCCGAGGTGGCGGCGCCGATCTGGGCCGAGCTGCTCGAGGCCGGCGTCGTCCCCTGCGGGCTCGGCGCCCGCGACACCCTCCGCCTCGAGGTCTGCTTCCCGCTGCACGGCAACGAGCTCAGCCCCGACCGCAACCCGATCGAGGCCGGCCTCGGCTGGTGCTGCGCCGAGGCGACCGGCTTCCTCGGCTCCGAGGCGGTGGCGGAGGTGCGGCGAGTTGGTCCTGCCGAAAAGCTCGTCCCCTTCAAGATCGAGGGCCCAGGCATTCCCCGCGAAGGCAATCCGGTGCTCGCCGGCGGCGAGACGGTCGGGGTCGTCAGCAGCGGCACCTTCTCGCCCTCGCTGGAGATCGGTGCCGGGATGGCCTACGTTCGCGCCGACCTCGCCGAGCCGGGAACCGAGCTCGAGATCGACGTCCGCGGCAAGCATCGTCGCGCCCGAGTAGCTTCCAAACCCCTCTACCGGAAAGTGGGCTGAGCCTTGTCAGAAGCGAATTACCCAGACGACCTCCGCTACCACGACCAGCACGACTGGGCGCGGCTGGAGGGCGACGA
>JADGPJ010000005.1 GCA_017882505.1 Solirubrobacterales bacterium
CTGGGACGCGATCACGCAGGCCGCAGCGGATGCGGGGGGTGGCTCGAGGCCGCTGAGCTTCTCGAACGTGGTGCTGCTCGCCTCGGCAACCGCCTAGCGCCCGCCTCGCACAACTCGGGAGGCCGACCACGACGAGCCGGTCGGACGGGGCGCCTCCGCCAGGTCGAAGACGACATCCGCGCGCAGACCCGTCAGCGAGCCACACCCTGTGGCTCAGCGGGTCAGCAGGGCGGTCGAGCGAGTGCCTCCAATGCGCGATTTGCGAGCGTCTGCTGACCCGGCCGCAAGACGCCCGGTTTGGACGAGAAGCGGGCGCCTTCGAAGTGCCCGGCCGTCCACGAGTCGTGGCCCTGGGGTTGGCAATCGCGCGGGGAACATTCCCAAACTCTCGCCTGGCCCAGTGCCGCTGCGGTGAGAGACTCGGGAAGGCAGGTCTATAAGGAGGAGTTGACATGAAGTACTTCATCAGCGCCACGCCCGGGCCGATGCCGCCGGCCCCCGAGCAGTTCGATGCAGCCTTCGAGTGGCTCGAAAAGAAGGTTGACGACGGAACATTCGATTGCATCTTCGGGTTTCTGGAGGGTGGAGGTTTCAGCGTCGCGAACGTCGATTCTCATCGCGGCGCCCTGGAGCTAATGGCGGATTACCCGCTGTTCGGACTCGTCACCTGGGAGGTCCGCCCGTTGCTCGATTTCAAAGAGGGAACCGACACGCTCCGGGCGAAACTCGTCGAGGCCCAAGCTGCAATGGGTGGCGGCTGACGCCGGGACTTCTCGCTGGCGCCTCAGTCGCCTGGCGGCCGATAGCCGGCGGAGTGCTTCGCGGCCGCGTCAACGTCCTCGGGCGTCAGCAATTGGACTCAGAGCAGGGGCTCGCGGGGCCACCGGACCGAAGCTCCGGCGCGGTTGTCGCCGGAACCCTCTGACCCCCCGAACCTGACGCCCTGCACGGCTGGCTGAGTCGCCGCCGCAGGACGGCAATACCTTAGTCTTAGGTCATGGCGACTCGCGAGGGCTTCACTGTCGAGGAGGCACGCCAGGTCGGCGAGCAGATCGGCATTGACTGGTCGTCCGCCCCATTCGAGGTCGCAGAATTCCAGGCCGGGATGGATGTGGAGCTCGAGCACGGGGCCCACGATCTCGCCACCAACGTCACCGACGACGACGCGATCGTCACGGGTAAGATCGCGCTGGCCCATCTCAATGAGTTCCCGGACTACTACGTCCGTCTGGGAAAGATGGAGGAAGAGGCCAGGGGAGACCATGGTGGAGGCTGACATGGAGGCCGCTCCGCAGACCGAGCAACAACTGCGTGAGCAGGCCCTCGCGAGCCTCAAGAAGAAGCGCGATTTCCGCGGCCACGTCTTCATCTATGTCGCGGTCAACGCGGTGCTGGTGGCCATCTGGGCCGCTACCGGCAGCGGCTTCTTCTGGCCGATCTTCCCGATTCTCGGGTGGGGCGTCGGTGTGGCCGCGAACGCTTGGGACGTCTACGGACGGAAGCCGATAAGCGAGGACGAGATCCGGCGTGAGACCGAACGGCTACGAGGCTGAGGACAAGGCGCTCCCTCGCCGTCGACGGCGCTGCGACCGGCGTCCGATCTCGGCACAATCTGACGAGACTGGGCGTTCGTTTCACCTCGCAGCTACCTAGGAGAGGTCCTCGATGGGACACATCAGCGGCAGCTCCAGCGCAGAGGTCGAGGCGCCCGTCGACGAGGTGTGGCGGGTGGTGGAAGACGTGCTCACGGCGCCGGACTGGCAGGGCGGTCTGGTGGCGATGTCGGCGTTGGAGCGCGACGCAGGCGGGCGCCCGACGCTGGTCGAGACCGAGAACGACATCAAGGTCAGGCACGTCAAGACGTGGGTGCGGTTCCGCTATGAGCCTCCCGCGCGCCTTTCCTGGACGCAGGAGAAGGGCGATCTCAAGTCGGTTACCGGTTCCTGGAGGCTGGAGGATCTCGGCGATGGACGGACGCGAGCGACATACACGATCGACGCCGACCCCGGACGCCTGCTCGGGATGCTGATCCGCGGACCTGTCGAAGCCGCCATTCTCGCGATGCTGGTGAACGCTCGCCCGGGTGAGCTGAAGGTGCGGATCGAGAACGCTTGACCCCGCGGAGAGCTAGGGCTTGACGATCAGGCCGGGCGGCGGATCGTCCCTGACGTTGAGTTGCCCCGAAACGCGGTCGTAGTTCGGAGTGCTGAGGTCGTCTTCCTCCACCCTGAACTCCTGCACCATCAGAATCGACATGACTTCTCCTTTGTCCCGAGTGGCTCCTAGTCCCGCTTCGCGTAGTCGCCGATCTCGCCGAAGTCGACCATCACGCAGGCCTCCGGGCCGGTGACCTCGGCATCGTGCCCGGGCGGGATCGCGACCACGTCGCCGGCCTTGATCTCGACCTCGGAGCCGTCGTCCATGTAGATCTTCATCGAGCCGGAGAGCACGTAACCGAAGTGGGCGACCTGACAGGTGTCGGTGCCCGCGATCGGCTTGACGTTCTGCGACCACTTCCAGCCTGACTCGAAGGTACCCTCGAGCACCGTGTGGCCGGCGAGCTGGACGGCCTTGGCCCGACCGTTCCCCTCGAACGGGCGGGTCTCGTCGGGAGAGCCGAAATTCTTCACTTCCGCGGCCATTCTGGACTCCTTGCCTAGAGCTGAGCCCTGCCTCCGCTCGAACTTACACCCGGCCAGGCGGCGAGGCAAGGGCGCTCAAGCGAGGCCGGTGCCGTCCCTGGCGGATTCGGCTACTCGCCCATCTGCCAGCGGACCCGGAAGCCGTTCGCCTTGGCGCAGGTCACGCTGCCGGTGCGGGGATTGCCCTTGCAGCGGAAGTTGTCGCCGAGCTCGCAGCTGTGGCCGAACGAACAGTCGCCGCCTCGGTCGTACCAGGCCTTGGCGGTTTGGATTCCGCCTCCATCGCCGCCGCAGGGAATGCCGACGACTTCGGGGTTGAAGAAGCCGACGCCGCGATAGGAGAAGTCGCCGCAGCTTTCCGGATAGTGCCCGCAACCGCCCCCGCCCACCCCGGTGTAGGAGATCTTCTTGGCGCCGTTCGTCAGCCGGATTCTTCCATCCCAGGTGACGGCGGTCCAGCCCGCCGCGACCGTGCCCTTGATGCAGCTCCTGGCGACGTTGCGCGCCGGCTCGCAGCCGATGTTGGTGGCCCGGATCGCATGTGCCCCGCCACTGCCTTCCGGCTTGAACTGAACCACCACATCGCCACATCCCTGCGGGGCTGCTCGCGCCGCCCGCGAGTTCTGAACGCCGAGCAAAAGCGTCAGGGCGACGGCGATGCCGACGGCGATGCCGACCACCACCGCCCATTCGTCGCTCGCGTCCCGACCACCGCTGCGGCTGATGTCTCGCAAGTTCATGGCTGCAACCTATGTCGCCGCGGCAGCCGAGGCATCGTACTTTTCCGGATCTTTGCTGCGGTCTACTACGTGGTGCCGCGCTGCGTTTCGGGAGGTTGGCGTCAACTCCAACGTCAGTCACTCAGCCGGCCATCTGGAGCACGGCCCGTGAGATGCTCGGAATCCGCTGGATTCCAGAAAGGACCACCGCTATGGACCTTGCATACGAGTTCACGTATCAGGCGCAGCTGAAACCTCCGGTCGACGTCGGCGCCGGGCCGCTCGGCGATCGGCAGGTGTTCGAGGTGACCGGGGGTCGGGTCGAGGGAGAGCGGATCGAGGGTCGGGTGCTGGGCGGCGGGGGAGAGTGGTTCCTGGTCGGGCCGGACGGCTTCGGGCGCATCGACGTGCGCATCCAGTTCGAGACCGACGATGGCGCCCACATCTACGTGCAGTACTTCGGCCTGCTGGAGTTGAACGAGGCGGTGCAGGGGTTCATCACGGGCCAGCGGGAGGAGACCGACTTCGGCGATCAGTACTTCCGGATCGCGCCGCGGCTCGAGACGGGCGACCCGCGCTACGCCTGGGTGAACCAGACGGTGTTCGTCGCCGAAGGTCGCGGATTCCCGGGCTACGGCGTCGAGTACCGCGTCCACCGCGTCACGTAGAGCCGCCGGTTCTGCTCTAGCGTTCCTTCAGTACCGAGTACCAGACCCGCTCCGCCACTCCCGCAAGCGTGTCGGCGGTGCGCGCCAAGCGGCGGTAGAGCTCGCGCCGCGCGGTGACCTCGCGAAGGTCCTGCTCCTTGATCAGGGCGGACATCGCGGCCCGGTACCTGTGCTGGACGTGGCGCTGGTCCTTGACGGCGCGGTCGGCGAGCGCGGTCGCGGCGGTTCTGTCGTCCTGGGCGAACATCGTGAAGGCCTCGGCGAGGAGCTTGGTCCCGTCGGCCAGCTCGGCGCTCATCTCGGCGATCGCGCCGTCGGGCGCGGTTTGCATCGCTTCGGCCTCGCCGACGATGTTCTTGGCGTTGTTGAGGATGTCGTCGAGCCCGCGCGAGAGCTCGTAGATGTCCTCCGGCTCGAGCGGGGTCGAGAAAGCCGTGGTCAGGGTTTCGCGCAGCTCGCGCTTGCGCTTGTCCGCCTTGTGCTCGCAGGCGCGCAGCCGATCGGCTGCGGAGGCGTCACCGCCCGCCCACGCGACCAGCTCATCCATCCCCTCGACCGTGATCGCCGACTGTTGCTGGAGGATTCCGAGCAGGTCGGGTGCGTCGGGTAGGAACCAGTGCCTTTGGGTCATCGGATCTCCCTCCAGATCAACAGCATTATCGCCCCGAGCACGGCCGAGGCCGGAAGCGTCAGCAGCCAGGCGAAGGCGATCGAGCGCACGACGCTCCAGCGAACGTGGTGCCAGCGTCGGCGGCCGCCGCCGACGCCGACGACCGACGAGGCGACGACCTGCGTCGTCGAGACCGGCGCCCCGAGGTAGGTCGCGGGAAGGATCACCGCCGTCGAGGCGCTCTGGCTGGCGAACCCGTCGATCGGCGCCAGGCGGAAGATCCGCCGCCCGATCGTGCGGATGATCCGCCAGCCACCCATCGCGGTTCCGAGGGTGAGGGCGCCGCCGCAGGCGAGCTTCACCCAGAGCGGAACCGACAGCGTGTCGAGGTGGCCGCTTGCCAGCAGCAGCGCCGCGATCACACCCATCGCCTTCTGGGCGTCATTGGCACCGTGGCCGAAGGAGAGAGCGGCGGACATTGCCCACTCCGCCCCGCGGATCGGCGCCTTGACGCGGTGGGTGGCTCGCCGCAGGACGCGCACGTTGAGCCGCGCGAAGACGACTCCGAACCCGAGCCCGAGCACGGGTGACACCGCCAGGGCGATCAGCACCCCGAAGACCCCCACCGGCTTCAGGCCATCCAGGCCACCCCATTGGATCGCGTCGATGCCGGCCTCGGCGAAGCCGGCGCCGACGAGACCGCCGACCAGGGCGTGGGCGGAGCTCGAGGGCAGGCCACGCCACCAGGTCAGGAGGTTCCAGAGAGTCGCCGCGAGGGCCCCGGAACCGATCACCTCGACCGCCTGAGCCGCGGGAACCGTGACGATCCCGGCGATCGTGTCAGCCACCGCGCTGCCGACCAGGAGTGCTCCGAGCATGTTGAAGGTGGCGGCGAGGACGATCGCCTGTTGGGGGTTGGCGCCGCGCGTCGCGACGAGGGTCGCGATCGCGTTGGCGGCGTCATGGAACCCGTTCGTCAGCGCGAAGGCGATCGAAAACGCGATGGCCAGCCCGAGTTCCACCTAGCCATCATCCCTCCGGCGAAGCATTCTCGCGCGGGTGTATGTCAGGACCGATTCGGGACGGTTACATAGATTGGAGCCGTGACCACGACCGACTTCGCGCAGGTCGGGGCCGAGCCGGCGGCCGATTTTCGCTTCCCCCACTGGGAGGCTGTACGGCGCTGCACGCTCGGGCTCTACTTCGTGGCACTGGTTCTCTGGAGCGCGCACTACGGGATCCCCGTCCAGCGCGAGTTGGTGGTCGCCTGGACCTGCGGCGCCCTTGCCTGCGCTTCGATCGGCCGGCACCCGCGCCAGGTCGTCTGGCTCTTCCTCGACTGGCTGCCGATCGTGCTCGTGCTCGGCGCCTACGACTTCACCCGGGGCGCCGCTGACACCTTCGGGATCGGTGTCCACGCTCGCCCGATGATCGACTTCGACCGCTTCCTCTTCCTCGGCGATACCCCGACCGAATGGCTCCAGACTCGCCTCTACGACCCCAACGCCGTCAGCTGGTGGGACATCGCCTTCACGCTCATCTACACCTCGTACTTCATCGTCCCCTTCGCCCTCGCCGGCTTCCTCTGGGCCCGCGACCGCCTCGCCTTCCTGCGCTACAGGAGGCGCCTGATCTCGCTCGCCCTCGCCGGCCTCGCCACCTACATCGCCTTCCCGGCGGCGCCGCCCTGGACGGCTGGGGAAATGGGCCTGCTCAACGAAATCCACCGCACCACCTCGAAGGGCTGGGAAGTGATCGGGGTGGGAACCGCCGGCCTCTTCTCCGAGGGCCAGGCGAGCGTCAACCTGGTCGCCGCTGTTCCCTCGCTGCACTCCGCCTTCTGCGCGCTGGTGGTGTTCTTCTTCTGGAGCCGCGCCCGCCCGCGCCTGAGACCGCTGATGCTGCTCTACCCGCTGGCGATGGGGGTGACCCTGATGGCGACCGGGGAGCACTACTTCTTCGACGTGCTGCTCGGCTGGTTGTACGCCGGCGCGGCGATGGCGGCCTGGGGCCTGTGGGAACGCCGGCGTGCGACGAACATGTTGGCTTCGGAGCGGGGCCGGACCGTCAGGCCGTGATCGGGCGGGCCGCCGCATCGGGACATACACTCGTCCGCATGCCGACCGCTGCCAACTCGACGGGGGCGATCACCCATCGGCCCGTGATCGGTTCCTCGAAGAGTCGCTTGGCACTGGCGCTGGCAACCATGACTCTTGCCCTGCTGGCGGGACTGGCGATCTCGGTCTCCTCCTCGGGCGCCGCGGTCGTGACGCTGAAAACCGTCAAGGTCGGCAAGCCGGGGAACCCCGCGGTGGGCATCGAACCGTTCACCGACGCGATCTACCGCTCCTGCAAGGAAGCCAAGGGCGAAAAAGAATGCCTGATGGTCGGTGGGGTCGAGTACGGCTACGGCATCGGCCAGCTCGAGATCACCGTCAAGCAGTGGGTGGCGTTCCTGAACACGGCCGATCCCGCCGGGCGCGACCCGCATCATCTCTACGAGTCGAGCGAGAGCTCCTCGGCCTGGCCGAAGTTCGGCGCGATCGACTTCTCCTCCGGCGCCGGCAAGGGCCACCACTACTCGGTGGCCTTCCCCGAATGGGCGGACAAGCCCTACGGCTTCGCCAACTTCCTGCGCGCCGCCCGCTTCATCAACTCGCTCTACAACGGGCGCCTGCTCTCCAAGCACTCCAGCAGCGAAGGCGGCTTTCGCTACGTCACCTACCGGGTCCGCCTCTCGGCCAAGACCGAGAGCGGGATGTACGAGCTCTCCGGAGCCAGGGTCAAGGGCCCGGGCCGGTCCCACAAGACCGGCTTCGTGCTGCCGAGCCAGAACGAGTGGATCAAGGCGGCCTACTACGACCCCAGCGGCGGCGGCACCTACTCCTACTGGAAGTACCCGACCGACGCCGGCGTCTTCGGCGACGGCTCCGCCACCGCCCCGGCCTCGACCACGCTCAACCCCGCCAACGGTGAAGTGACGAACTCGGCGACGCAGCCACTCTCGACCTACCACGCCTCCGGCGTGGCGGCGCCGACCTGGTGCCCGGCGGCGGTGGCGCCCGAAGCGTGCGCGAGCGTCAACCCCTTCGGGCTCGACCCGACGACCTATGCGGAGGCCTTCCAGGGGAGCCTCAGCAGCGTCGGCCAGGCCAAGACCACCTCACCCTGGGGAACCCTCGACCAGGGCGGCAACGCGGTGGAGTGGACCGACACGATCGCGCCATCGCCGACCGGTAGCAGCGACGGGCGGGTCTGGCGGCGGCTGCACGGCGGTATCTCCAACGCGCCCGCCTACCAGCTCTGGCTCTCGGCGGTCGGGCTGCAGCCGCAGGACAACGGCCTCTTCACCGCCACCTACCCGTGGCTCGGCTTCCGGGTCGGCGTGGTCGGCGACCTGAAGATCGGCAAGGGCTGAGCGAACCCGGCTCGGGTCCCTCTGCCGCTCGCCTCCCACCGCAGCACCCGGTACCTGAGATGGGTCGCTCCGGGCGGGCGGCGAGGCCGCGCAGGCACCCCAGTAGCCTCCGCTGCCGTGAGCGACGCGGCCGTCAACCTCTACTCCGACACCCAGACCCTCCCCAGCGAGGGGATGCGAGAGGCGATGGTGAACGCCGAGGTCGGCGACGAGCAGCGCGGGCTCGACCCGACGGTGAACGAGCTGCAGGCGCGGGTGGCCGAGCTGCTCGGGCACGAGGCGGGCCTGTTCCTGCCCTCGGGCACGATGTGCAACCAGATCGCGATCCGGCTCCACATCCGGCCGCTCGGCGACGAGCTCTACGCGCACCGATCCGCTCACCCCATCGTCGCCGAGGCGGGCGGTGCCGCGGCGATCGCAGGGGCGATGATCTGCGGGCTCGAGGGCGCGGGCGGGATCTTCTCGGCCGCCGAGCTCGAGGCGGCGCTGCGCGACCCCGCCGACCGCCACCAGCCCCGCTCGCGGCTGGTCACGGTCGAGCAGACGACCAACCTCGGCGGCGGCCGCGTCTGGCCGCGCACCGCGATCGACGAGGTCCTCGCCGTCGCCCGGCGCCACTCGCTGCGCACCCATCTCGACGGCGCCCGGCTGCTGAACGCCAGCGTCGCCTCGGGCGAGAGCCCCGCCTCCTACGCCGACGGCTTCGACACCGCCTGGATCGACTTCAGCAAGGGACTCGGGGCGCCGGTCGGCGCCTGCCTGGTCGGCTCGCGCGAGCTGATCGAGGAGGCCTGGCGCTACAAGCAGATGCTGGGAGGCGCGATGCGCCAGGCGGGGATAGTCGCCGCCGGCGCTCTCTGGGCGCTCGACAACAACGTCGAGCGGCTGGCCGAGGATCACGCCAACGCCCGCGCCCTCGCCGCCGGTCTGGCCGGGATCGACGGCGTCGCGATCGATCCCGCGACGGTCGAGACCAACCTCGTCTACTTCGAGGTGGCCGACCCGGCGCGCCTGGTCGAGCGGCTCGCCGCGGACGGGATCGAGACGAGCGTCCTCGGCGACCGCGTCCGCGCCGTCACCCACCTCGACGTCGATCGCGATGGGGTCGAGCGGGCGGTCCGGGCCGTGGCCGCAAGCTTGGGTTGAAGCGGGGGAGTCCCTAGGACTCTTGGTCATGGCGCTTCGCCAGCGCGGCGACGCGCATCTCGGCCTCCTCTGCCCGCTTGACGGCTTCCGCCGCCCTCTGACGCGCCGCCCCGGCGCGTTCGTTCGCCAGCTGCACGCGATCGTCGAAGGCGGCCGCGATCGTCTCCGTGGAGCTCGCGAGCTCGACGGCTATCGGGTCCTCGAGCTGCCGCTGCTGGACGTCGAGCATCGACTGGCGCCGGTCACGGCCGCTCTGTCCCTGGTCGAGTTGTTCCTGATGGGTGTCGCGGCGGGCCTGCGCCAGACCCTGCTCGCGCTGGCGATGCGCGCGCTGGAGCCGGCCGGCGCCGCCGTCGCCGGAGGCACGCTCGCGCTCGCTGTCGATCGAGGCCTGTGACTCGTCAAGCCGCTCCTGCTCGACGTCCTCCAGTGCCTGCTCGCGGTCGCCGATGGTCTGGTCCAGGTTCGCGAAGGCGTGCTCCTTGTCGAGCTCGCTCTGCTGATTCCTGGCTCCCACCTGGGTGGCGTCGTCAATCACTTCGAACCTCCTCTTGGTTGCTGGGAAGGACCTCGCCGACGGGAGCGGCGCGGCCGAACAGGAATCCCTGCCCGTAGTCGACCCCCATTTCGGCAAGGACGTCTCGTGTTGCCTCGTCCTCGATGCCCTCGGCGATCGTCAATTGGCCGAAGCCCTGGGCGAGGTCGACGACAGCCCGAACCACCCGCTGGCTGCCCTCGTTGACGATCAGATCACCGACGAACTCCATGTCGATCTTGAGATAGTCGATCGGCAGCTGCTTCAGGTACATGAAGCCGCCGTAGCCGGTCCCGAAGTCGTCGAGCGCGAATCCGCAACCGAGCTCGGCCAGCCGCTCGACGAACCTGCGGGCCGCGTGCTCGCTCTTGATCAGGGCGGTCTCGGTCAGCTCGACCGCCAGCAGCGAGGGATCGGCCTGCAAGCGCTCGATCTCCCTGCCGATGAACTCGCTCATCCCCGGTTTGGCGATCGACTGAGCCGAGAGGTTGACGTTGACCCTGTGGCCGCGCGAGGCCAGCTCGACCGCGCGCCGCACCATCAGCTCGTCGATCTCGACGATCAGCCCGAACTCCTCGGCGATCGGGAGAAAGCGATCGGGCTCGATCGGGCGGTCCTCGTCGTCCAGCATCCGCACGAGCAGCTCGTGGTATGCGGTTTCCCCGGTCGTCAGGGAGACGATCGGCTGCGCGAACGTGACCAGAAGCTCCGAGTCCAGCGCGTTCCTGATCTTGCCGATCCAGCTCAGCCCCTCGAGCTTCTCGCGGGCGATCCGCTCGACGGCCCTCTGTTCGGTCACGTCGGCGAAGACGATGACGGTGCCCTGCTCCCCCCGTTCGCTTTCGAAGGGCGCCGCCGTGTAGGAGATCTCGATCTCGGTGTGGTCACGGCCGACGATCAGCTCGGACTCCACTCTCGCCGGTTCGTCGCCCTGCTTCAGATCCGCGGCCGCGAATCCGTTGCTCCACTGACCGGAGATCTCGGCGGGCCGGTGATTGGCGAGCTGGTTGATCGGTTCCCCGAGCAGGCCTTCTTCACGCCAGCCGAGCAGCTCGTCGGCGGCATCGTTCATGTAGGCGAGCTTGCCTTGAGAATCGAGGGTGATGAGTCCTTCGGCCATGCTGGCCGTCACCGCCTGCAGGTAGTCGCGGGCGCCGCGAAGATCGTTCTCCATCGTCACCCTGGAACCGATGTCGACTAAGACTCCGACGACGCCAACGGGGTTGCCGTCCGGATCCTGGACGGCGGCGAGACGGACGAAGGCGGCGATGCTCGAGCCGTCCCTGTGAGGAACTACGTACTCGCCCTCCCAGTGCCCGGCCTCGATGAATGAGTTCATGATCTGGTCGGCGGACTCCTCGTCGTCGCCGACGGCGAGCGAGAGCAGGGGCCGGCCGAGGGCCTCGCTGCGGCTCCAGCCGTACATGCGCTCGGCGGCGGCGTTCCAGTGCGTCACCCGACCCTCCGCGTCGGTCGCCAACACCGCGGCGTCGACGGCATCGAGCAGTCGAGACCTGATGCTCAGCTCGCGCTCCGCCTCAATCGCCTTGCGGTTACGATCGGTCCTGTCCTGCATCGTTCCCCGGTAGCCGACGATTCGACCCTCGTCGAGCAGGGGCTCGTAGCGAATCTCGCCAGAGCGCAGCTCATCCGCCCGCCAATAGCGGAATCCGATGATTCCCCCGGCCCCCCTTTCCGCGGCCCCCTCGAAGGCGGCTCGCAGACGTGGAGCGTCCTCCTCGAAGATGTGCCGTAGGCCCTCTTCCAGGGTCCGTGGGGTCGCCTCGCCAGGCGCGAAGCCGAACAGGTCGAAGACCTGGGGCGACCACCAGACTCTTCCGCCGTCGAGGTCGCGTTCGAACACGCCGATCTCGGCGACGCGCTGAACGAGGGCGAGGCGCTCTGCGTCCGAGGCGCAAGCTCGAGCCCCTGGGCGCCCTGAGGACTTCTTCTCGGGGTGCAGCGAATCGAGAATCGTCACTCCGGGCCTGCCTTTCCTGACCTCTGCGCCGGCTTGACCGGATTGAGGCCCGCTCGGTGGCTGGGGGCGGAGGCCAGTGTCGGAGGATCAGCGAGATCGCTGAGGTCGGCAGGTAAAGCAACCGTCAACTGGGCTATCGGCAGGATGCGCGGGTGACGTGAATCGCTCGCAACGACACCAGCCCCTGCGCAGAGAAGCCGACCAGGCCACCCGGACCCTCCATGGGCTTCTCGCAGCAGGGCGACGACGACGAGGAATGCCAGCTGAGAAGGCCCGAGCACGCTCGCCGCGACGAAGGGCAGGGCCCTTCGAGCGTTCTCGAGGTCGAACCGGCTCGATTCATCTGCTAAGTCATCGACACCCCCCTCGATCCTTGATTCCGCAGGGCGGATCCGTCGCCCCGTGGGTTCAGCGAGGCGCGACTCGGCTAGCTGAACTCGATGACGCTGCGGATCCCGTCCTGGGCCTCCATCAGCTCGAAGCCGCGGTTGACTTCGTCGAGGCTGATGCGGTGCGAGAGGAAGGGCTCGACGTCGATCTCGCCGGCGAGGTAGCGGTCGACCAGGACCGGGACCTGGTCGCGGCCCTTGACGCCGCCGAAGGAGGAGCCGGCGACGCGGCGGCCGGTGATCAGCAAGCGCGGCACGATGTCGAGCGTCTCGCCCTTGCCGGCCACGCCGGCGACGGTGCACAGGCCCCAGGCCATGCGTGCCGCTTCGACCGCCTGGCGCATCACCTTGACGTTGCCGGTCGCCTCGAAGGTGTAGTCCGCGCCGAAGCCGCCGGTCATCTCCAGGATCTTCTCGACCGTGTTCTCGCCGCCCTCGATCAGGTCGGTCGCGCCCTGGCCGCGGGCGAGCTCCAGCCGCTCGGGGGAGAGGTCGACGCAGACGATTCGCTCAGCCCCCCGCAGGCGGCAGCCGGCGACGGCGCCGAGCCCGACCATGCCGGCGCCGAAGACGACGCAGGTGGTGCCCGGCTGCACGGCGGCGGTGTTGATCACGGCGCCGAGGCCGGTCGAGAGGCCGCAGGCGAAGAGGCAGGCGTGCTCGAACGGCGCCTCGGGGCTGATCTTCGCCAGCGCGATCTCCGGCATCACCGTGTGCTCGGCGAAGGTCGAGCAGCCCATGAAGTGGCGGATGTCCTCGCCGTCGCGGGAGATCCGGGTGGTGCCGTCGGGGAGGAAGCCCTTGTTCTGCTCCTCGCGAACCGCCATGCAGAGGTTGGTCCGCGGGTCGACGCAGTGGACGCACTCGCGGCACTGGGGCGAGAAGAGGGTGACGACGTGGTCGCCGGGGGAGAGGGAGGTGACGTCGGGGCCGACGCTCTCGACGACGCCGGCTCCCTCGTGGCCGAGCACGGCGGGCGCGTAGCCGGAGGGGTCGGCGCCGGAGGCGGTGTAGAGGTCGGTGTGGCAGACGCCGCAGGCGACCAGGCGAACCAGCACCTCACCGGTGCGGGGCTCGGCGAGCTCGACCTCCTGGATCCGGAGCGGCTGCCCGAAATCCTCGAGAACCGCGGCGCGCATCTTCATTGGGGCGAGCCTACCTGGTGATCGACCGACCGGAATGCCTTCGTCGACAGGTCCGCGCCGACCGCCTCAGCGTGGTTCCTTTCGCACGTATTACGTCGATAAGGAACCACGGAGCGTGTTCATCGGTAGCTCGAGGGCTCCCGCGGTTCCTTTTGCACCTGTCGCGTGTCTAAGGAACCGCGCGGTGGGGTGCCTGCCGTTGGGGAGGATCGCTAAACGGTCCAGGTGTCGCCGGAGCGCAGCAGGTCGTCGAGGTCGGCGAGGGTGGCGCTGGCGTGGGCCGAGAGCAGCTCCTGCTGACGACTGGATCCGTAGACGTCGCGCTTGACGTCGCGGAAGACCCCGATCGGGGTCGGGCCGGTGGGGCTGTCGGCGAGGCGGGCGAGCGCGGTCGCGTGGCTCGAATCCTCGACGTGGACGTCGTGGACGACGAGCGCGTCCTCGCCGACGTCGGCGACCTCGACCACTTCGAGACCGCCCTTCGGAGAGCGGACGACGCCGCGCTCGTTGTCGGCACCGAAGCGGATCGGCTGGCCGTGCTCGAGGCGGATCTGATTGTCGGCACCGCCCTTGCCGCGGACGGCGTCGAAGGCGCCGTCGTTGAAGACGTTGCAGTTCTGGTAGATCTCGACGAAGGCCGAGCCCTCGTGTTCGGCGGCTCGGCGCAGGACCTCGGTCAGGTGCTTCTTCTCGATGTCGATCGTGCGAGCGACGAAGGAGGCGTCGGCCCCGAGCGCCAGCGCCAGCGGGTTGAACGGGTGATCCTCGGAGCCGAACGGGGTCGACTTGGTGATCTTGCCGGTCTCCGAGGTCGGCGAGTACTGGCCCTTGGTCAACCCGTAGATCTGGTTGTTGAAGAGCAGCAGCTTGATCGGGACGTTGCGCCGCAGCGAGTGGATCAGGTGGTTGCCGCCGATCGAGAGCGAGTCGCCGTCGCCGCTGACCACCCAGACCGAGAGGTCCTCGCGGGCGGTCGCGATCCCGGTCGCCAGCGCCGGCGCGCGGCCGTGGATGCCGTGCATCCCGTAGGTGTCCATGTAATAGACGAAGCGCCCGGCGCAGCCGATGCCGGAGATGAAGACGGTTTTCTCGGGCGGGATCCCGAGTTCGGGCATCAGCGCCTGGACGCTGGCGAGGATCGCGTAATCGCCGCAGCCCGGGCACCAGCGCGTTTCCTGCCCCGACTGGAAGTCGGCCTTGGTCAGCGTCGCTGTGGCGCCGTTG
The DNA here is from genome assembly GCA_017882505.1 of Solirubrobacterales bacterium. GTDB lineage: Bacteria > Actinomycetota > Thermoleophilia > Solirubrobacterales > 70-9 > VAYN01. The sequence goes on from JADGPJ010000005.1 coordinate 14,478, forward strand.
CCCTCGCCGTGGCTGTGGCCGTTCTCGCTCACTCGATCACCTCCAGGATTGCCTGCTCGAGCTCTTCCGCCAGGATCGGCAGCCCCTCGACTTTGTTGTGGCCGATCGCGTCGACCAGGTACTTGTCGCGGACGAGGCTGAGCAGCTGGCCCGTGTTCAGCTCCGGGATCAGCACCTTGTCGAAGGAGCGGACGACGTCGCCGGTGTTGGCGGGCATCGGTTCGAGGTTGCGCAGGTGGGCGATCGCGATCGGCAGGCCGCGGCCGCGGATCCGGCGGGCGGCGGCGCCGATCACGCCGGAGGTCGAGCCCCAGCCGAGGACGAGCAGCTCCGCTCCCTCGTCGGCGTCGACCACCAGCGGCGGCAGCTCCTCGGCCAGCTTCTCGAGCTTCTCCGCCCGCAGCTTGGTCATCAGAGCGTGGTTGGCGGCGTCGTAGCTGACCTTGCCGCTGCCGTGCTCCTTCTCGAGGCCGCCGAGCCGGTGCTGGAGCCCTGGGGTGCCGGGGATCGCCCAGGGCCGGGCGCCGTGCTCGTTGCGCAGGTAGGGCAGGAACTCGTCGCCGGCGTTGGGGCCGGTGGCGAAGTCGGGGTCGATCTCCGGCAGGTTGGCCATGTCCGGCAGGTGCCAGGGCTCGGAGGAGTTGGTCAGGAAGGTGTCGGAGAGGAGGATCACCGGCGTCCGGTAGCGGACCGCGATCCGGACCGCTTCCACCGCCCGCTCGAAGCAGTCCGACGGGGTCGAGGCGGCGATCACCGGCAGCGGCGACTCGCCGTGGCGGCCGTGGATCGCCATCAGCAGGTCCGACTGTTCGGTTTTCGTCGGCAGCCCGGTCGAGGGGCCGGCGCGCTGGACGTCGATCACGACCAGCGGCAGCTCCAGCGCCACCGCCAGCGCGATCGTCTCCGCCTTCAGGTCCATCCCCGGGCCGCTGGTCGCGGTCACCCCGAGCTTGCCGCCGAAGGAGGCGCCGAGCGCCATGTTGACGGCGGCGATCTCGTCCTCGGCCTGGACGGTGCGGACGCCGAAGCGGTTGTGGCGGGCGAGGTGGTGGAGGAGTTCGGAGGCGGGGGTGATCGGATAGGTCGCGAAGAAGAGCTGCAGGCCGCTCTTGACGCTGGCCGCGAGCAGCCCCATCGCGGTCGCGTTGGCGCCGTTGATGTTGCGGTACTCGCCGGCGTCGAGCGGCGCCGGGCCGACCTCGATCGGGGTCGCCGCGATCTCCGCCGTGTCGCCGAAGTTGTAGCCGGCCTTGAAGGCGGCGACGTTGGCCGCCATGATCGCCGGCCTTTTGGCGAATTTGGCTTCCAGCCAGGAGATCGTCGCCTTCCCCGGCCGCCCGTACATCCACGAGATCAGACCGAGGGCGAAGAGGTTCTTGGTCCGCTGCGCCTCCGCCGGTTTGAGGTTCTCGATCTCGTCGGTGGCGCGCGTGGTCAGCGTCGTCATCGGCACCTCGAAGGTCTGGTAGTCCTCGACCGTGCCGTCCTCGAGCGGGTTCGCCTCGTAGCCGGCCTTGCGCAGGTTCGCAGGCGTGAAGGCGTCCTCGTTGACTATCAGCGTGCCGCCCGGCTCGAGCGCGTCGAGATGCGCTTTGAGCGCCGCGGGGTTCATCGCGACCAGGGTGTCCGGGTGATCGCCGGGGGTGAGGATGTCGCGCGAGGCGAAGTGGATCTGGAAGGCGGACACCCCGCCCGGCGTTCCGGCGGGGGCGCGAATCTCAGCCGGGAAGTCGGGAAGCGTCGAGAGGTCGTTGCCGAGGTGGGCGGTGGCGGCCGTGAAGCGGTCTCCGACCAGCTGCATGCCGTCGCCAGAGTCCCCGGCGAACCGGACAATCACAGTCTCTAGCTTCTTTGACGTCGTGGTCACAGTCGGCGTGGCGCCTCCAAGCCCCAGCCAAACGATTGCAAATCTATCCAGCCGGCAGGCTGTATACAAGCTGGTTCGCCGAGCCCGTTTGGACGATTGGCCAACAGGTCCTGCCCAGGGCGACGAAAAGGCCCGTTATCGAGGCGAACACAAGTCGGTCCGCGAAGTGCTGTTGCATGTCGGTCGAGGCCCCGAGCCAATGCGCGCCATCCTCTCAATCCGCCGCCCCGCCGCAGTCCTCTCGCCGAGCCCCGAGATCGAGCGGGTCCGGTTGACCCTTGCCGACGGCGACCGGACCACTCTCTGGGTTGCCCGCTTCGATCGATCCCGGTTCGGCGTTCGGGTGGTCGCGCTCGATCCGCCCTCGACCCTGCTGCGCTGGTGCGCGGAGAGCGGCGCCGAGCACGCGATGATCGGCGGCTTCTACATGCGCCCCGGCGGGCCGTCGCTGGGCGACCTCCGCATCGACGGTCGCGCTCTCCCGACCGTTCCCTTCGACCCCCCGTGGGGAGCCCTGCGAGCCTGCGTCCACGCCGGCGACGACGGCGTTGCGCTCGCCACGCGGGAAGAGCTTCCCGGCGAGCCGGCGGGTGACCTGCTGCAGGCCGGGCCGATGCTGGTGGGCGAGGGCGAGTCGCTGATCCGGCCGGGCCAGGACCTCGAGGGCTTCTCGGCGAGCTCGCGCCAGTTCGACTCCGACATCACCAGCGGCCGCTATCCCCGCGCCGCCCTCGGCCTCGGCGGCGAGGATCTGATCGCCGCCGTCAGCGAAGGTCGCGCCAACGACGAGGCGGGCCTGACCATGTCCGAGCTGGCCGAGGCGATGGTCGGCCTCGGCGCCGAGCGGGCGATCAACCTCGACGGCGGCGGCTCGGCCTCGCTCGTGGCCGGCGGCCGCCTTCGCAACACCCCGCGGGAGGAGCACGGCAAGGAGCTGGTCGGCGGCCGCGAGATCGCCACCGCCCTCCATTTCGTCGCTCTCTGAGGGGCGCTTGGCCTGGAGCCCGCGCACCAGTAGCCTCGGAGTGGATGCCCTCTACTCCGACAAAGCTGCTGATCGGCATCTACTTCTATCCGCGCGGCGGCTCCGCCCACGTCTGCAGGGCGATCGCCCGGGAGCTCGAGCGCAGCGGCTTCGAGGTCACCGTTCTTTCCGGCTCGCGGTCCGATCTCGGTGCCCACGCCCTGGCGTCGGGCTTCTACTCCGGGCTGCGCCTACGGGCGGTCGACTTCACGCCGGCGCTGCTCAGCGAGGACCCGCCGCGGTTCGAGGGCGGCGCCGGAACCGCGCCGATGCATGGCTCCTATGAGGATCGACCCGATGCCGAGGACCCGATCCTCGCTTCTCTCGACGATGGCGCCTACGAGATCCAGGTCGACGCCTGGACCCGCGAGCTGCGCCTGGCCGGAGCCGCCGACGCCGACCTCCTCTATCTCCACCATCTGACCCCGCTCAACGAGGCGGCCGCGCGCGCCTTCCCCAGGCTGCCGGTGGTCGGCCACGTCCACGGCACCGAGCTGCTGATGCTGGAGAAGATCGCATCCGGACCCCCCGCGAGCTGGACTCATGCCGAGGCATGGGCGGAGCGGATCCGCGGCTGGGCAGACCGCTGCGAGCGGATCGTCGTCGGCAGCGCCGAGGGTCTGGAGCGCGCCAGCGCGGCGCTCGACGTCGACCCGGATCGCTTCGTCTGCGTCCCCAACGGATTCGATTCCAGCTTTGCCCCGCGCGAGGTCGACCGCCGCGGCCACTGGCACCGCCAACTGGTCGAGCGGCCACAGGGATGGAGGCCGGGGTCGGGCCCCGGCAGCGTCACCTACTCGGAGTCGGACCTGGGGTCGCTGGACGGGACGGTCCTGCTGTACACCGGCCGCTTCACCGAGGTCAAGCGCCTGCCGCTGCTGCTCGAAGCCTATGCGCGGGCGCGCCCGCGCTTCCTCGACAGGACCGCCATCGTCCTGCTCGGCGGCTATCCCGGCGAGTGGGAGGGCGAGCACCCGATCGAGACGATCGAGCGCCTCGGGCTCCCCGATGCCTTCCTCGCCGGCTGGCACTCCCACTCGGAGCTGCCGGACTTCTTCAACTCCGCCGATCTGCTCGTGCACGCCTCGGTCAAGGAGCAGTTCGGCCAGGTGCTGGTCGAGGCGATGGCCTGCGGCCTGCCGGTGATCGCAGTCGACCGCGGTGGCCCGGCGACGATCGTCGACGACCCCGGCACCGGCTGGCTCGTGCCACCCGACGACGTCGAGGCCCTCGCCGGCGCGATGGTCGAGGCGGTCAACGACGTACCGGGCCGCCGGCTCCGCGGCGAGCGGGCGCGCGAAGAGGTGCTGGGCCGGTACACCTGGGCGCAGATCGGCTCTGATCTGGCGGTGCTCGCGGGCGAGCTCTCCCAGGTCCCCCTTTAGGCTTGACCCAGACCCAGCCGCGACGACGAAGAACCAAGGAGGATCGAGTGACGATCACCAGGACCGACTTCATCGGGATTCCCTCACGGGACGCCGAGCGATCGCGGCGCTTCTACGTCGAGACTCTCGGGCTGCGTCCCGACGAGCATGGCCGCTTCGAGTTCTGGGCGGGCGACACCTGCTTCGGGATCTGGGAGCCGGAGACGATGGGGATGGGGTTCGCGCCGCAGAAACTGGCCCACCCGGCGCTGCACGTGGACGACGTCGGCGCGGCCAAGGCGGAGCTCGAGGCGAAGGGCGTCGAGTTCTCCGGCGAGATCGTCGACACCGGCGTCTGCCACATGGCCCTCTTCACCGATCCCGACGGCAACGACCTGATGCTGCACAACCGCTACGCGTCATATGACTGAGCCGGTCCGTCGATGACCTCCACTTTCACCCCCTCGCACCGCGGCGGCTCGGGGTCGCCGATGGTCTGCCTGCACGGCTTCACCGACACCTGGAGGACCTGGGAGCTGGTGCTGCCGGCACTCGAACGCAAGCACGACGTCCTCGCCCCGACTCTGCTCGCCCATGCCGGTGGCCCGCCTCTGAAAGGTGAGGTCAGCGACACGCTGATCATCGACGCGGTCGAGCGGGCGATGGACGAGGTGGGCTTCGAGAAAGCGCACCTCGTCGGCAACTCGCTTGGCGGCTACCTCGCCCTGCAGCTCGCGGCGCGGGGCCGGGCGGAGTCCGTGGTCGCCTTCGCTCCGGCCGGAGGCTGGGCCGAAGGCGACGAGCTGTTCAGCCAGACGCTCGACCAGTTCGTGACCCTGTACGAGCAGCTGAAGCCGATCGCGGCGCAGGCCGACGCGATCGTCAGCACCCCCGAGGGCCGCCGCCTGGTGACGCAGCTGATCACGACGAACTTCGAGCACATACCGGCGGAGCTGCTCGCCCACCAGATCGTCGGCGTCACCCGTTGCGATGTCCTGCCGCTGATCGAGTACGCGCGCCATGACGGCTTCGGCCTCGATGCCGAACGGATCGAGTGCCCGGTGCGGATCGTCTGGGGCACGGCCGATCTGATTCTCGGCTGGCCCTCGAGCGCCGTCCGCTTCCGCGCCGAGCTGCCCCCCGACACCGACTGGGTCGAGCTCGAAGGGATCGGCCACTGCCCCCAGCTCGACGTCCCGCTCGAGGCCGCGCAGCTGATCCTCGGGTTCACCTCCGACTAGGCGCTCCGGCGCCGCTTGGACTTTCGCCAACTCGATTCCAGCTCGCCGGCCCGGCCGCGGCGCGGTTGCGGAGAATCGCCAGGTGACGCTGCGCGACCGGATGGACCCCCAGCTCGTCGACGAACTCGACGCCTTCATCGCCGCCACCGGTTCGCGGGGCCTGGCCGGGATCGCCGATCCGGTCGAGCGGCGCGCGATCTTCGGCGAGCTGATGGCGGCCGGGGAGGTCGAGCACGACCCCGGCGTCGCGACCAGGGACTATCTGGTGCCGGGCCCGTCCGGCGACCCGGAGGTCAAGCTGCGGGTCTACCGCCCCGTCGCCGCCGAAGGTCCGCTCCCGGCGCTCTTCTACATCCACGGCGGCGGCATGGTGATCGGCGGCATCGAGACCGAGGACGCGATCGCCCGCGCGCTCTGCCTCGCGGTCGGCTGCGCCGCGGTCTCGGTCGAGTACCGGCTGGCCCCCGAGAACCCGCATCCGGCGCCGGTCGAGGACTGCTACGCGGGCCTGGTCTGGACCGCGGAGAACGCCGGGCGGCTGGGGATCGACGCCACCCGCATCGCCGTCTACGGCGGCAGCGCCGGCGGCGGCCTCGCGGCGGCGACGGCGCTTCTCGCCCGCGACCGCGGCGGCCCGACGCTGGTCCTGCAGATGCTGCTCTACCCGATGCTCGACGATCGCTGCGAGACGCCCTCCTGCGAGGAGATCGACGACATCGGCGTCTTCGACGGCTGGGCCAGCCGCGAGGGCTGGCAGGCGCTGCTCGGGGAGCGCTGGGGCACCGATGCGGTCGAGCCGGCGGCGGCGCCGGCGCGCAGCACCGACCTCTCCGGCCTGGCGCCCGCCTGGATCGACGTCGGTGAGCTCGACGCTCTCCGCGACGAGAGCGTCGCCTACGCGCTGCGCCTGCTGCAGGCCGGGGTCGCGACCGACCTGCACGTTTACCCGGGCGCCTTCCACGCCTGGGAGGTCTTCGTCCCCGACGCCGACTCCTCGGGCCGCGTGGTCGCCGACCGGGTCGCCGCCCTGCGCCGCGCTTTCTCGCTCGGGGGGGAGGGATGAGCGCCGTCTTCGACCCGCGGGCGCTGGCCGGCCGCGCCGGCATCGTCACCGGCGCCGCCTCGGGGATCGGCCGGGCGACGGTGCAGGCGCTGGTCGCCGCCGGCGCCGACGTCCTCGCCGCCGACCTCGACGCCGCCGGCGGCGAGGAGACGGTGAAGCTGGCCGCGGGCACCGGCTCCTCCTCCTTCGCGCCCGTCGACGTCGCCGAGGAGAGCTGCGTCGATGCGCTCGTAGCGACCGCGGTGGAACGCTTCGGCAAGCTCGACTTCGCCCACAACAATGCCGGCGTCGTCTTCGCCGGCAGCCCGCTTCACGAGGTCACCAACGAGGACTGGGAGCGCCTGGTCGCCGTCGACCTGACCGGGGTCTTCTACTGCATGCGGGCGGAGATCGGAGCGATGCTGGAGAGCGGCGGCGGCTCGGTCGTCAACACCGCCTCCGGGGTCGGCGTCGTCGGCCTGCCCGGTCAGGGCCCCTACGTCGCCGCCAAGCACGGGGTGATTGGGCTGACCCGCGTCGCTGCGCTCGACTACGCGGCCAAGGGCATCCGCGTCAACGCGGTCTGCCCCGGCTCGATCGAAACGCCGCTCTTCGACGAAGCCGCCGCGGCCGACCCCGGCTTGCGGCCGCTGATCGAGGCCGGCCACCCGATTGGCCGCCTCGGCAGATCGCCCGAGATCGCCGACGCCGTCGTCTGGCTGGTCTCCGACGCATCGTCCTTCGTCACCGGTCAGCCGATCGTCGTCGACGGGGGCTACACCGCCCAGTAGGGGAAATCAACGGAGGAACAGGATGGACGTCGGACTTTTTCTCATGCCGTGCCACCCGCCCGAGCAGGCGCTTGAGCGGTCAAACCGCTGGAATGTCGACGTGCTCGAGCTCGCCGATCGGCTCGGCTACACCGAGGCCTGGCTGGGCGAGCACTTCACGGTGCCGTGGGAGCCGATCCCGGCGCCGGACCTGCTGCTGGCGCAGGCGCTGCGCAACACCGAGAAGATCCGTCTCGGGCCGGGCGCTCACATCGTTCCCTTCCACCACCCGGGGGTGCTGGCGATGCGCCTCGCCTACCTCGACCACGCCTCCGGCGGCCGCCTCAACGTCGCCTTCACCCAGGGCACCTCGGCGACCGACTGGCGCTCGTTCCGTCCCGACGCGGCCAAGGACGAGCCGCCGAAGATCATGGCCGAGGGCGTCGAGATCATCCTCAAGTACTGGACCGAGCCCGGCCCCTGGCGCTTCGAGGGCGAGTACTGGACCTGCGAGCACGTCGGCCCCAACCCGCCCGAGCACCCGGTCCTCGCCCACCACCTCGACCCGCTGCAGAAGCCGCACCCGCCGATCGCCCTCGCCGGCATCACCCCGACCTCGGGCTCGCTGAAGATGTGCGGCGAACGTGGCTACATCCCGATGTCGCTGAACCTCAGCCCGCGAGTGATCTCCCAGCACTGGACCCGGGTCGAAGAGGGTGCCGCCGCGACGGGCCGGGTCGCCGACCGCGACGAGTGGCGGGTCGTCAAGGAGGTCTTCGTCGCCGAGACCGACGAGGAGGCCCGGCGCTACGCGCTCGAGGGTTGCCTCGGCAGGTACTTCGAAGAGTTCAACCTGCCGTTGTTCCGCGACTGGGACTTCCTCCATTACCACAAGGACGATCTCTCAGAACCCGATTCCGACGTCACCCTCGACTACCTCTGCGACCGCTGGCTGGTCGGCTCGGTGGAAACGGTGACGCGCAAGCTGAACGAAATGCAGGAGCAACTCGGGGGCTTCGGCACCCTGCTCGTGCTGGGGATGGACTACTCCGACACGCCCGAGGCCTGGAACGAGTCGATGCGCCTGCTCGTCGAAGAGGTCATACCCAATGTACAACCAGCGGAGGTTCACCGATGAGTGTTTGGGACGTGGAGGAGCGCGACGGGATCGTCATCGCCGCGCACAACAACCCGCCGATGAACTACTTCGTCGGCGAGAGCGCCGCCGAACTGGGGGAGATGCTGCCGCGCTGGCGCGAGCCCGACGTCCGCGTCGTGATCATCACCGGCGCGATCCCCGACCGCTACATCACCCACTACAGCGTCGAGGAGCTGGTCGACCTGGCGGAGGACCGCGAGGACCTGATCCGCCGCTCCTACGACCTGATCTACGGCTGGCACCAGCTGCTGCAGTCGCTCTCCTACCTCGACAAGCCGGTGATCGCGGCGATGACCGGCGACACCGGTGGCGGCGGCCTCGAGCTCTCGCTCAACTGCGACATCCGGATCATGCAGCGCGGCGACTACCTCGTCGGTTTCCCCGAGGCCAGCCTCGGCATCCTCACCGGCACCGGCTCGCAGCTGCTGGAGCGGGCGATCGGCCGCAGCCGCGCGCTCGACTTCCTCCTCCGCAGCCGCTACGTGACGCCGGAGGGGGCGCTCGAGCTGGGCATCGTCAACGAGCTCGCCGACGATGCCAAAGCCCGCGCGATCGAGGTCGCCGAACGGCTGGCGAAGGCGTCCCCGGTTGCCCTCACCGCCGCCAAGCGCTCGATCGTCCGCGGCGCCAACCTGCCGATGCAGGAGGGACTCCGGGTCGAGGCCGAGGAGTGGCTGAAGACGATCGTCACCGATGAGGCGATCGAGGCGATGCGGGACTACGTCGCCCAGCCCTTCGAGAAGCGCCGCGACTGGGTGCGCGACCACGGAGCCTGGCCGGAGCCGGGCTCGGCGACGGGCAGCTAGCTCATCGCCTCCGGCCTGCTGATCGACTTCGGCGGCGTCCTCACCTCGAGCGTGACCGCCGCCCAGCAGGCGTTCTGCCGTGCCGAGGGGCTGGCTCCCGACGCCTTCGGGAGGCTGCTGGCCGAGGACGCCGGGGTGATCGGCCTGGCCAGGCGACTCGAAATGGGCGAGGTCGGCGACCGGGAGTTCGAGGCCAGGGTCGCCGAGGCGCTCGGGGAGTCCGTCGTCGCCGAGGGTCTCGTCGCCCGCCTCTTCGCCGACCTCGAGCTCGACCGGGCGATGGTCGAGGCGGTCTCGACCCTGCGGGCGAACGGGGTGCGGACGGTGCTCGTCACCAACTCCTACGGCCACTCCGCCTACCGCTGGGACCTCGATCTCCTCACCGACGCGCGGGTCGTCTCGGGGGACGCCGGGGTGGCGAAGCCCTCGCGCGGGATCTACGAGCTGGGATTGGCGGAGGCCGGCGTCGAGGCGGCGGATGCGGTCTTCGTCGACGACATGCGGATCAACGTCGACGCCGCCCGGGAGTACGGCATGGAGGGGATCCTCCACGTCGACGCCGCCGCGACGATCCCGCTGCTGGCGGCGGCCTTCGGGGTCGAGCTCCGTTCGCCGGAGCCCGACCCGGGCCTTTGAGTCGCCCTACGCCGGGACCGCCTCGGCCTCGCGCTCGACCGCGGCATCGGCCAGGTAGTCCTTGACCACGCGGCCCTGGGGCAGGGTCCAGTCGAAGGTGCCGTAGAAGCCGCCGATCATCGCGGTCGGCGCCAGGTCCTGGAGCGGATCGGCCGCGGACGGCGAGTCCATGCTGACCATGCAGCGACCGCTCCAGATGTCGGGCGAGCTGTCGGCGCAGAGGCAGGGGACGGTCGAGGTCTCGGTCCGGATCAGCTCGCAGACGCTCGGTGGCGAACCCGCCTCGGCGCCGGGGATGTAGCGCAGCGTCAGGTGGGGGGTCGAGCCGATGTCCTCCATCGTCGCCGGCTGTTCGGGGTTGATCGTCACCGTCATCAGCCGCTTGCCGGTCGGGCGCTCGGTCGTGAACGAGATTCCCTCGCGGTGGCCGGGGCCGGGGCCGCCCATGTCGAACTTGAGGTCGGCGAGCTTCTTCGGCCAGCCCCAGAGCTCGCGGCCGGCGGCCATGGGAGCGTCGGCGTCGAGGTAGATGAACGGGCAGTAGAGGTAGGTCTCACCCTCGAACTCCGCCTGGATGATCATGATCGTCTCGTTGTAGGTGCCGAAGGTCGTGAACGGGTAGTTGCAGACCCAGGCGATGCAGGTGACGGGATCCGTGGCCGGGGTCACACCCGGCGGCAGGTGCCTGGCGACCTTCTCGGTGTCGGCCGAGTAGACGCCGAGGATGACTTTCGCGCCTCGGTAGTAATAGGGCGGATCCGGATACAGCGGAGCGGTGACCGGCTGGTTGAAGCCGGCAAAGAAATCGTCCACGATTGCTCTCCTCGGAGTCGGGTGCCGCTCCACGCAAACCGGGCCCGAAGCGGATCGAAAACATCGTAGTTCGGCGCTCGCGCCCGGATCGTGGGACGGCGGCAGACGTTGTGGGTTCCTCCACCCGGGCTATCGGATCGGCAGGGAGATGCCGCGCCAGATTCGCCGGCTAGGGCCGATCCAAGCCCTCTGTGTCTCCGGGGCGCTCGGGCATCTCGAAGAACATCGCGAGAGCGGTGAGCGGGATCGAGGTCGCCTCGGGGTCGTGGCTCATCCGCTCGGCGCTCGCCGCCTGGATGTCGAAGATCCGCTCGAGCATCTCCGTGTAGGCCGTGTTCAGTTCCTTCCAGCCCTCCTCGTCGACGACCGTGGGCACCCGGATCGCTGCGTGGTCGACCCGCCGGCAGAAGGTTCCGGCATCGAAGGAGGCGGTTACGTCGGCGAACGCGAGCCGGCAGATGTTGCGGTCGAACTCCGTCCGGTCCTCAAGGCTCATCGAGGCGTAGTCGTCGTCGGAGACGGTCGGTCGCTCTATCGCCCGGTAGAAGTGCTCGACGGCGCCGCGGCGCGGCTCGGTTTTGACCAGCTCTATGACGCCGAGTTTCTTCAACACGTCGACGTGGTAGGAGACGTCGCCGATCGTCGCGCCCAGCAGGTCCTTGAGTTCGTTCGGGCTCGCGACCCGTTCCACGAGGACGATCCAGCAGCGGGCCCGCAGTGGGTGGTTGACGATCGCTGCGATCGATGAAGTCGAACCGCGGGACTGCTTTAGCGCTGCCATTCGTTCCTCCGTTTGTTGAGCGATAGCGGCGCCCATCGTAGAGGAAATTTCGACCGTTTAAGCGGATTCATCACGGAACTCGACCGACCGGTAGAACCAATTCCAGTAAAAGCTGGGTCGTGTTTCAGATCATCCGAATCCAGGGAGGGGGTGAGCTGGATGACGATCACCACCACGAAGCAGGGCGTTCCGTTGATTCTGATCTCGAAGCCCGCCTAGCTGATGCGGGGACCGGTCTCCCGACCTGAACTCGGGAGGCCGGCTTCGCGTCAGATCCGCCAGTAGGCGCGCAGCCGGCGGCGGAAGTGCTTCGGCTTCTCGGCGTAGATGCGGCCGCCGAGGCCGAGCGCGCTCTCCAGCAGCTCCGCCTGGCGCCGCCCGATCAGCGCCTCGAAGGTCTCCCGCTCGGCGACGATCCCGGCCCGCCCTTCGAGATCCTCGGCCAGAACCGCGAGGTCGTGATGGTTCCCGAGCAGTTCGGCCAGCTCGTGGACCTGCTCCGCGGTCGCTTCCAGCACGCTCGGCCAGGCGTCCTGCAACAGTCGCAACTGGTACCAGAGGTCCTTGACCCGTTTGCGGAGCTCGTGGACGTTCTCGGCGCCGCCGTCCTTCCGCACCCGCTTCAGCGCCTGGCGTCCGGCGCGGTAGGTCCGGGTCAACCCGGGCTCGATCAGCTGCCAGGAGTCGGTTTCGAGCGGCCAGCGGTCGATCTGCTCTCCGGCTTCGTCGATCGCCTCGATCGCCTGCTCGATCTCGGCCGCCGCGCCGGCGAGGACGGCGCCGGCGACCCGGTCGAGGTCGGATTCGAGCTGCTCGGACCAGGTGAGCGAGGGCCCGGCGGGGAACTCGTCGCCGAAACGCTCCTCGAGCGCTCGCAGGGTCTCCAGCTTGACCTCGGCGTCGCGGCTCGCCGAGAGCAGGCGACCCGCTTCTCGGTAGCGCCGGTTTTCGGCGCGGAAGCGCTTGTCGCCGAGCTCCGCGCGGATCAGCCGCAGCACGGCGCGAACCTTCTTCAGGTCTTTGCGGGCGCCGTGAATCGAATCGGCGAGCTCGCCGTCGGCGTCGCGGAGCCGCGCGCTCGCCTTCGCGACCCGGCCGCGGGCGACTCGGCGCAGCCCGCCGGCCACGCTCTCGACCCGCAGCAGGCGGTAGGTCTTGCTCTTCGCCTCGCAAGCCACGCTTCGCTCCTTCCCGCCGGCGGCCGGGTTATGCCTCGGATCGCCGTCTGTGGCCAGGCTCTGGTTCGAGTAGCGGCCGTCGCCGGTCAGCTCCTCGCCGAGCCAGGACGGGGGGCGAAACCGCCGGCTCCGCGCCTCGGTCTCGAACTCGACCTCCGCCGTCAGCAGGCCCTCCAGCTCCCCCGCGTAGACGTCGATCTCAGCCCGCAGCCCATCTCCGAGAGGGGCGGTGTGCCGGGTCTTCGTCAGGCGCCGCTCGGCGGTGAGCCGCCAGAGCGCGGCGAACTGCCCGGGGCCGAGCGCGATCTCGATCTCCTCGCGAGTTTGGCCGTGGCCGCGCTTCGCGGCCAGCGTCAGCTCGTCGCCGGCTCGGCGAAGCCTCACCTCGGTATCCGCGGCGATCGCCAGATAGCCCTGTTCGATCCGAACCGAAGAGCATTCCCCGAGCCAGTCTGGCGCGATTGGAATCAGGAACCTGCGCTCGATCTCGCTCGACACAGCGTGAGCGTAGTCCGATGCCGGGTGATCGCGGTTACGGGGAGGGTCCGGGCGCGGCGGGTCGAAGCAGGACGCATGGACCGCAAGCTCAGCGTCGGCGACACCCTCAGCGAGGTCTTCTCCACCTACGGCGCCCACGCCGGCGTCCTGCTGCCGGTCGCGTTCTGGCTCTTCCTCATCGTCGCGATCGTCGACGGCCTGGTCGGCTCCAACCTCGGGCTGCTGCCGCTGGTGATCGTCGTCAGCACGATCGTCGGCACCCTCTACCAGGGGATGGTGGTCGGGCTGGTGCGCGACGTCCAGGACGGCCGCCGCGACTCCTCGGTCAGCGAGCTCTTCGGCTACGCCGCGCCGGTCCTGCTGCCGCTGGTCGGCGCCGGCCTGCTCTCCGGCATCGGCATCGGCATCGGCATGGTGCTGCTGATCGTGCCGGGCCTGATCCTGCTGACGATCTGGGCCGTGATCGCGCCGGCGATCGTGATCGAGCGGGCCAGCATCTTCGAGGCCTTCGGGCGCTCGCGCCAGCTCGTCCGCGGCAACGGCTGGCCGGTGTTCGGCGTGATCATCGTCGCCTTCCTGATCTCCCTGATCGGCGGCGTCATCTTCACCTCGATCGCCGCCGGCATCTCCGACGGCCCGATCGTCCGCATCGTCTTCAGCGCCCTCGCCTCGACGATCACGGCGCCGATCGGCGCCCTCGTCGCCGGCATCCTCTACTACCGCCTGCTCGGTATGGAAGGTGGTCCCGGACCGGTGGTGGGTGACGAGCCGTCGACCTCTCCCTCGCCGCCGCCGTCCGCACCGCCCGCTCCGTAACCGAAGGCGAGTGACTCAGCAGCCGGCCGCGCCGTCCGGCGGCGGGCAACCGGATAGGCCCGGGCCCTGGCTCTCGCGCAGCGCGACCAGGAGCGTGCGCAGCTGCTCGCGCTGCTCGTCGTCGAAGCCGGCGAAGAGATCGTCCTCGACCTTCCTCTGCGCCCGCGCGGAGCTCTTCAGCTTCGCCTCGCCGGCCGTGGTCAGCCTGACCACGTGACGCCGCCGGTCGGCGGCGTCACGCACGCGTGAGATCAATCCGTCGTCTTCGAGCGGGTTGAGCTGGGTGACGAGGACGCTGGGGTCGGTGGCGAGGATCTGGCCCAGCTCACTCTGGCCGACCGGGCCGCTGTCGTGCAGAAGCGCGAGCAGATGGAACTGGCGGGGAGTGATGTCTCCGGTGTGGGCGCCGCGGAGCCGGCGCATCGCGTCCTGACCGAGCAGCGCCAGCAGCATGCCGGGGCTGTTGCGGCGCTCCTCGAGCACTCCCCTGGGGGCCTTCGGTCTCGCTGCCATCGACTCATTGTAACCTGCAAATCCTGGAGGTTGCTACATTATCGGCGCATTTCAAGTAATTGGACACCAACCTGTGACCAACGAGCCCAGCCAACACGTCGATCCGCACCACGCCCGCCGCTGGGCGACTCTGGCGCTGCTCGGCGTCGCCCAGCTGATGGTGGTCCTCGACGCGACGATCGTCAACATCGCCCTGCCGTCCGCCCAGGAATCGCTGCACTTCTCGAACGACAGCCGGCAGTGGATCATCACCGCCTACGCGCTGGCCTTCGGCAGCCTGCTCCTGCTCGGGGGCAAGCTCGGCGACCTCTTCGGCCGCAAGTGGACCTTCGTCGCCGGGTTGATCGGCTTCTCGGTCGCCTCCGCATTCGGCGGGCTGGCGCAGTCGTTCGGGATGCTCGTCGCCGCCCGGGCGCTGCAGGGCGCCTTCGGCGCGCTGCTGGCGCCCTCGGCGCTCTCGCTGCTGACGGTGACTTTCGCCGGCACGCCTGACCGGGCGAAGGCGTTCGGGATCTTCGGCGCGATCGCCGGCGGCGGCGCCTCCGTCGGGCTGATCCTCGGCGGCTTCCTGACCGAAGTCCTCTCCTGGCGCTGGTGCCTCTACGTCAACCTCGTGATCGCCGTGCCGGCGGTGTTCTTCGCCCTGCGGCTGCTCTTCAACGAGGCCCACCCCCAGCGTCCGCGGATCGACATCCCCGGCGTCCTGGTCGGGTCCGCCGGCCTGTTCGCGCTGGTCTACGGATTCTCGAGCGCCGAGACCAGCTCCTGGACGGCGACGGCGACGGTCGCCTCGCTCGCCGCCGGCGTCGTGCTGCTGGTCGCCTTCGTCGCGATCGAGCGCCGCACCCCGGATCCGTTGCTGCCGCTGCACATCGTCCTCGATCGCGCTCGCGGCGGCGCCTACGCGTCGATCGCGCTGGCCGGCTCCGGGATCTTCGGCGTCTTCCTCTTCCTCACCTATTACATGCAGCAGAACCTCGGTTTCTCGCCGCTGACGACCGGCCTCGCCTTCCTGCCGATGACCGCGATGATCGTCCTCACCGCGACCACGGTGCAGACCCGGTTGCTGCACCGGACCGGCGCCAAGCCGCTGGTCGTGACGGGCATGGCGCTCGGGGTGGTCGCGATGATCCTCTTCACGCGCCTGGTGCCCGCCGGGAACTACGCGACCCACGTCCTGCCCGGGCTGCTCGTCATCGGTCTCGGAATGGGCTGCATCTTCGCGCCCTGCTTCGCCACCGCCACGCTCGGCGTCCACCGCACCGAAGCGGGGATCGCCTCGGCGATGGTCAACACCTCCCAGCAGGTCGGCGGTTCGCTCGGCACCGCCCTGCTCAGCACGCTCTTCGCGAGCGCCGCCGCGAGCTACGCATCCAGCCATGTGGGCGAAGCGGGACTGGCCGACGCGTCGAGCATCCACGGCTACGTCACGGCCTTCTGGTGGGCTGCCGGGATCTTCGCCGTCGGCCTGCTGGTGGCGCTGGTCGTCCTCCCCTCGGGGCGCACGTCCGAGGCCCAGGAACTTGCAGATTCGCTCATCTAGGAGAAAGTGGGAAAGATCGATGCCAGACAAACTTGACCTGACGGGTGACATCGCGGAGGCGATCGAAGGAGCCGCGCTGCGCGGGAACACCCTCGTCCTCGGCTACGTCGGCGACGACGGCTACGCGGCGCTCTCTTTCCGCGGCAGCACCCAGGTCCACGGCCCCCGACAGCTCGCCCTCTGGTCGCGGAAAGCCGACGAGGGGATGGTCAAGGTCATCGCCGACCGGCCCCAGGTGTCCTTCCTCTACTACGCGCCCGACGGCCCGGGCCCGAAATACCTCTCGATCCAGGGCAGAGCCCGAGTCGATCCGTCGGCCAACGACGAGGTCTACGCGAAGATGATCGAGGGCGAGCAGGGGCAGGACCCCGACCGCAAGGGCGTCGCGGTGGTCGTCGACGTCGAGAGCGCCTTCGGCTTCGGCGCCGACGGGCCGTTCCAGCTGACCGCCGGCGGGTAGCGCAACCGACGCGCTCTCAGTTCTTCAGCAGTCCCGCCACCGCCAGGGCAACCTGCTTGCCGCGGCGGGTCAGCGCGTACTCGGTGTGGGGCGGACGGCCGGCGACGAGTCGGCGCTCGACGATCCCCGCCGCCTCCAATTGCTCGAGCCGCTCGGAGAGGGTGGTGGGGGAGACGCCGGGGAGTGACTGGCGGAACTCGTTGAAGCGGGTGGCGCCGCTGGAGCAGGCGTAGATCGTCGCCATCGTCCAGCGGCGCTCGAGCAGCCCGGCCGCCGCGCGGAGCTCCGGCGGCACGGGCTGGCAGTTACGACATCGCGGCGACATCTGCCCTGCTCTCGACCGGCTCTAGCGCCTGGCCGAGGACCTCGTCGATGCTCATCACCGGGTGGAAGGTCATCTGCTCGCGCACCTCCTCGGGGACCTCGTCGAGGTCGCCGCGGTTGCGCTCGGGCAGGATCACCTCGGTCAGTCCTGCCGCGTGGGCGGCCAGCACCTTCTGCTTGAGGCCGCCGATCGGCAGCACCCGGCCCTGGAGCGTGACCTCGCCGGTCATGCCGACGGTGTGCTTCACCGGCCGGCCGGACAGCAGCGAGACCAGGGCCGTGGTCATCGCCGTGCCGGCGCTGGGGCCGTCCTTGGGGATCGCCCCCGCCGGAACGTGGAGGTGGAACTCGCGCTGGAAGCCGCCGGCGTCGATCCCCAGCTCCTCGCTGTGGGAGCGGACGTAGGAGAGGGCGATCCGCGCCGACTCCTTCATCACGTCGCCGAGCTGGCCGGTCAGGACCAGGCCCTTGTCGCCCTCCATCGCGGTCGCCTCGATGAAGAGAACGTCGCCGCCGGTTCCGGTCACGGCCAGGCCCGTCGAGACGCCCGGGATCGCCGTGCGCTCGACCGACTCCTGGAAGAAGCGCTGGCGCCCGAGGGTCTCGCGGACCGCGTCGATGCCGATCTCGATCTTCTCCTCGGACTCGCCGGAGGCGATCTTCGTCGCCGCCCCGCGCAGCAGCTTGCCGAGCTCGCGCTCGAGCTGGCGCACGCCCGCCTCGCGGGTGTACTCGGAGACGACGGAGCGGACGACGTCGTCGCCGATCTCGACCTCGTCCTGCTTCAGGCCGTTGCGCTTCAGCTGCCGCGGCAGCAGGTAGCCCTTGGCGATCGCCAGCTTCTCCTCGGTCGTGTAGCCGTCGAAGGCGATGATCTCCATCCGGTCCAGCAGCGGCGCCGGGATCGTGTCGACCAGGTTCGCGGTGGCGATGAAGACGACCTCGGAGAGGTCGACCTCGACGTCGAGGTAGTGGTCGCGGAACGAGTGGTTCTGGGCCGGGTCGAGGACCTCCAGCAGCGCCGCCGACGGGTCGCCCCGCCAGTCGGCGCCGACCTTGTCGACCTCGTCGAAGAGGATCACCGGGTTCATCGTCTTGGCGTCGCGCAGGGCGCGGACGATCCGTCCCGGCAGGGCGCCGATGTAGGTGCGGCGGTGGCCGCGGATCTCGGCCTCGTCGTGCAGGCCGCCGAGACTGATCCGGACGAACTCGCGCCCGAGCGAGCGGGCGATCGACTCGCCGATCGAGGTCTTGCCGGTGCCCGGGGGCCCGACCAGGGTCAGGATCGTCCCGTTGGCGCGGCTGTCCTCCTCGACGCCGCGCTCCTGGCGCAGCTTGCGCACGGCGACGAACTCGGTGATCCGCCGCTTCACGTCGTCGAGACCCGCGTGGTCGGAATCGAGCACCTCGCGGGTGTGGACCGGGTCGAGCCGCTCCTCGGAGCGCTTGGACCACGGCACCGCGATCAGCCAGTCGAGGTAGCTGCGGATCATCGAGGACTCCGGCGACTGCTCGCCCTGGCGCTCGAGCCGGCGCAGCTCCTTCTCGGCCTGCTCGGCGATCGTCTCCGGCATCTCGGCCTCGGCGATCTTGCGCTCGTACTCCTCGATCAGGCTGGTCTCGTCCTCGCCCAGCTCCTTGCGGATCGACTCCATCTGTTTGCGCAGGAAGTAGTCGCGCTGCTGCTTCTGAGCGCCGGACTCGACGTCGTCGCGGATCCTGCTGCGAACCTGCAGCTCGGCCAGCCGCTCGCGCTGGAGCTCGACCGCGATTCGCAGTCGCTCGGAGACGTCGACCGTCTCCAGCAGGCGCAGCTTCTGGTCGTTGGGGATGTCGGGGCTGAGGCCGGAGGTGTCGGCCAGCGCGCCGGGCTCCTCGACCGAGCGCAGGAAGGCGGCGATGCGCCCGTCGTCCCCGCGCAGCTCGAGGATCTCTTCGACCACGGCGCGGTATTCGCGCGCCAGCTCCTGCGTGTGCTCGTCGCCTGGGTGACCGTCGCGGATCTCCTGCACCTCGACCCGCAGCGCGTCGCCGTCGCTCTCGCCCGCCTGGGCGGCACCGGCGAGGCCGCGGTGGAGGCCGACCACGGTCGCCACCGGTCCGCCGCGGCGCGAGTGCCCGCGCTCGATCACCTCGGCGACGACGCCGACGCGGCCGAACTCGCCGTCGCGGCGGGGGATCAGGAAGACGCGATCCTCGTCGCCGACGTCGATCGGCAGGGTCGCGGTGACGGTGGGGAAGACGATCGCGTCATCGAGCGGAATCAGGAGGTAGGTCATATCCAAGTCCATTTTCTGTAGTTAGTCCTGAAATCAGGATAGCGAAGGCGGTTGCTCCGCTCGACGGGCTGGGCCGATACGGTGTCGGCATGGACCGAGAGCGCGCCAAAGAGCTGCTTGCCGGCGAGCGGGAGAAAATCGAGCAGGAGATCGCCGCCACCGAACGCGACGGCCCCGAAGAGGGCGACGAACGCAAGGAACCCGGCGACTTCAACTCCGAGGGCCTTTACCAGGACGAGTTCGACGCCGGCCGGGCCGAGGACCTGAAAGATCGCCTGGCGGCGCTGGAGCGGGCCGAGGAGCGCCTTGCCTCGGGCACCTACGGACTCTCGGTTCGCAGCGGCGAGCCGATCCCGGACGCCCGCCTCGAAGCCGCTCCGACCGCCGAGCTGACCGTCGAAGAGCTGGAGCGCGGTCCCCGCTCCGATTAGGTTGGGACGGCGGCGCGGGTGATGGCCGAGGTCAGGTGTCAGATCGCGATGTCGCTGGACGGGTTCGTCGCCGGGCCGGGGCAGAGCGTCGACGACCCGCTCGGCGAAGGCGGCATGCGGCTGCACGAGTGGGCTTTCGAGCTCGCCGCCTGGCGCGACCCCCACGACCGGGAGGGCGGCGTGGTCAACGCCAGCACCGCCGTGGTCGAGGAGGCGCTGGACAACGTCGGCGCCTCGGTGATGGGGCGCAACATGTTCGGCGGCGGCCCCGGGCCCTGGAGCTCAGAGCCCTGGAACGGGTGGTGGGGAGACAACCCGCCCTTCCACACGCCGGTCTTCGTCGTCACCCACTTCGAGCGCGAGCCGCTCGAGCTCGAGGGTGGAAACGTGTTCCACTTCGTCACCGGGGGCGTCGAGAAGGCGGTCGAGCTCGCCAGGGAGGCGGCCGACGGCAAGGACGTCTCGATCGGCGGCGGCGGCGAAACCGTTCAGCGGTGCATCGCCGCCGGCCTTCTCGACCAGCTCCAGATCCACCTCGTCCCGATCCTGCTCCACGACGGCGTCCGCCTCTTCGACGACGTCCCCCGCGGCGTCGAGCTGGAGCTGACCAGGGTGGTCGACGCCCCCGGCGTCACCCACCTGGACTACCGCCTCGGCGGCTGAATCAGCCGGCGAGAAGCTTGGCCTTCTGCGCCGCGAACTCCTCCTCGGTGAGGACGCCCTGGCTTTTCAGTTCGCCCAGCTCCTTGAGCTGATCGATCACCGACGGGCCGGCGGCGGGAGCGGCCGCCGCCGCTGGGGCCGGGGCGGCTTCGGGCTGGGGCTGCTGCTGCGCTTCCTGCTGGGCCCAGCGCTGGCCCTGGCGGCGGGACACGCGGTTGCTGACGGTGGTCGCGGTGCCGGCGATGACGGCGGTCCGGGCGACGCCTCGAAGTAGTCCTGGCATGGTGGTTCTCCTTCTCTCAGGAAGCCTCGGCCGCGTCGAGTGCGGCGAGGACGGCTTGGACGGGGATGCGGCCGCTGGCGACCAGCTGACCGCCGGAGCGGCGGACGGCGGAGGCGAACGGGGCGGCCCAGGTGTTCTCGAAGAGGAGCAGTGCCGCCGAGGTTCCGGGTTCGAGGGCACCCGCGGCCTCGCTGATGTCCTCGTCGGAGAGCAGACCCGAGGAGGCCCCCTCGAAGATCGACAGCTCGGCCACTTCGCCGCCGAGGTCGGCTATCTCCAGGCCGGCGACCGAACCGTCCTCGGCCTTGGTGATGAAGGAGAGGTCGAGGATCCGGATCAGGCCGCGGTCGACCAGGTCGACCAGGTGGGGCGCGACCTCACCGTTGGGCTGGCGGCCGGGCCACTCGACCAGCACGTAGTCGATCGGGCCCATCTCACTGAGGTCGTCGCCGTTCAATCCGGATCCTTTCGTCATGGAAGAACTTCCCGAAGTGGTTGCCGCCAGATTATCGGCCGCCCGATCGCCCCGGGCATCATCTGAACCGGGTGATTGTCGCCCCGCAGGCGTCGGATACGCTCGCCGGACCCAACGCACGGACTGGAGCCCGATGACCAAGCCCCTCAGCACCGACCAGGCCGCGATGCTCTACGGCAACCGCTTCCTCACCGAAGACGCTCCCTCCAGCGACTTCCCGGCAAGCGGCATGTCGGCGCTGGACGCGATGCGGCTGGTCGACGAGGAACTGGCGCTCGAGGGGGACCCGCAGCGCAACCTGGCGACCTTCGTCACCACCTGGATGGAGCCGGAGGCGCAGCGGATCATCGGCGAGAACCTCTACCGCAACTTCATCGACCACGCCGAGTATCCGATCTCGGCCGAGGTCGAGCAGCGCTGCATCCGCATGCTCGCCGACCTCTACCACGCCCCCGGCGAGACCACCGGGGCCCGCACCCAGGGCTCCTCGGAGGCGATCATGCTCGGCGCCCTCTCGCTGAAGTGGAAATGGAAGGAGCGCCGCGAAGCCGCCTCGAAGCCGGTCGAAAAGCCGAACCTGATCTTCGGCGGCGACGTCCACGTGGTCTGGGAGAAGTTCTGCCGCTACTTCGACGTCGAACCGCGGATCGTGCCGCTGCAGGAAGACAAATACGTGATCGGCCCCGAGGACGTCGAGCCGCTGATCGACGAGAACACGATCGGCGTCGCCGCCGTCCTCGGCACCACCTTCACCGGCCACGCCGACGACATCGTCGGCATCAACAAGCTGCTCGTCGACCTCAAGGGGGACAAGGGCCTCGACGTGCCGATGCACGTCGACGGCGCCAGCGGCGGCTTCGTCTGGCCCTTCCTCTACCCGGACTCCGAGTGGGACTTCCGGCTCGAGCAGGTGCGCTCGATCAACGTCTCCGGGCACAAGTTCGGGCTCGTCTACCCGGGCGTCGGCTGGCTCGTCTTCCGTGAGAAGAGCGACCTCGCCGAGGACCTCGTCTTCTACGAGAACTACCTGGGGAAAACGGACGCGACCTTCACCCTCAACTTCTCGACCGGCGCCTCGATGGTCCTCGCCCAGTACTACAACTTCGTCCGCTACGGGCGCGACGGCTACGCCTACGTCATGAAAGCGATGCAGGAGAACGCCCGGGCCCTGGCCGAGAAGCTCAAGGCCACCGGGGACTTCGAGCTGATCGGCGACGGCGAGGAGCAGCTGCCGCTGGTCGCCTTCAAACTGGCCGGCGAGAAGGACTACGACGAGTTCGACGTCTCCTGGCAGCTCTCGGCCGAGCGCGGCTGGATGCTTCCCGCCTACACGCTGCCGCCCAACGCCGAAGACGAGAAGGTGCTGCGGGCGCTGGTCAAGCAGACGCTCAGCCGCGAGCAGATCGACCGCCTGGCGGACGACATCGTCGAGGCCTGCGCGACGCTGGAGAAGAAGGGCGGCGCCCACGACTCCGAGCGCAAGAAGATGAAGCAGAGCCCCGGTTACTGAGGCTCGGCGTCCGGCTCGGCGGCGGCGCTCGACGGCCACCAGGTGCGCTCGCCGAGCCGGTAGGTGATCGCCGGGATCAGCAGGGCGCGGACGATGAAGGTGTCGAGGAGGACGCCGATCGCGACGGTGGCGCCGATCTGGACCAGCTCCTCCAGCGGCAGCAGGGTCAGGGTGGCGAAGGTCCCGGCCAGGATCAGGCCGGCCCCGGTCACCACGCCGCCGGTGTTGACCAGCGCGACCAGGGCTCCCTCGCGGGTGCCGCGGCCGGCCGACTCTTCGCGGGCCCGCGCCATCAGGAAGATGTTGTAGTCGACCCCCAGGGCGACCAGGAACAGGAACGAGAGCAGGACCAGGTCGAAGGCGGTCCCTTCGCTGCCGAGCTCCGAGAAGGCGAAGGTGCAGAGGCCCAGCGTCGCCGCGAAGGAGAGGACGACGGTGAGGATCAGGTAGGCCGGTGCGACGAGAGCGCGCAGCACCGCCGCCAGGATCAGGCCGACGACGAGCAGGACCAGGGGGACGATCAGCCTGGTGTCGCGGGCGTTGGTCTGCTCGATGTCGTAGTTCTCGGCCGGGATGCCGCCGAGCAGGCCGCTGGGGGCGATCGCGTGGAGGCGTTCGCGGATGCCCTCGACCGCGTCGGCGGCCTCGCCCGAGTAGGGGTTGCCGCGGAGGACGACGACGACCACGGTCTCGTCGCTGCCGCTGGTCGGCGGCACCGGCAGCGCCAGCTTGACCGAGGCGAGCTTCTTCATCGCTGCGACGACGGGGCCGACCTCCTCTGCCTTGACGACCGCGGTGAGCGGTGAGCCGATGCCGGGCGGGAAGTGTTCGTTCAGGACCGCCGTGCCGCGGCTGGAGTTGGTTGGCCGGGTCTCGCCCTGTCCGAACCCGATCGTGCCGTGGTGGGTGAGGTTGCCGAGCGCGAGCACGGCCAGGCCGCCGCTGACGAGGAAGATGATCGGCCGCGAGCGCCGCCGCACCAGCTCGGCGACCCGGGTCCAAGGATCCCGCGGTTCCTTTTGCACGGGATGCGTGTCTAAGGAACCGCGCGGCGCCCGCCCGACTCGCCAAAAGCCGCGCTCGCCGAGCAGCGAGAGCAGCGCCGGCAGCAGCGTGAAGGCGGCCGCGAGCATCACCGCGACGCCGATCGCGAGGATCGGGCCGAGCCAGTGGGTCGACTGCAGGTCGGCGACGAGCAGCACCAGCATCGCCGCGATCACGGTGCCGCCGGAGGCGGCGATCGCCGGCATGCTCTCGCTGAGCGCGGTGGGGAGGGCCAGCGCCGCCGGCTTGCCGCCCTGCAGCTCCTCGCGATAGCGGTGCACCAGCAGCAGCGAGTAGTCGGTGCCGGCGCCGAACACGAGCACCAACAAGAGAAAGGTCCCCTCGGTGTTGACGGTGATCGCACCGGACTTGATCAGCAGGTAGGCGATGCCGGTGGCGACCATGTAGGCGGCGCCGACGACGAGCAGCGGCAGCACCGCGAGCAGGGGAGCGCGGTAGACGACGAGCAGCAGGATCAGGACCAGGCTCAGGGTCGCGATCAGCAGCGTCTTGCCGGCTTCGTTCGCGACCTGCTCGAGGTCGGCGGCGATCCCGCCCGGTCCGGTCACGTAGGCGTTCAGGCCCGGCCGCTGATGTTCGCCGAGGTATTCGCGGATCCTCTGGACCCCGGAGACGATCGCGCCGCGGTCGCCGGCGTCGATCGCCAGCACGACCAGCGCCGCTTCGCCGTCGCGGGAGATCGGCCCGACCCCGTCGGCGATCTTGGCGACGTCCCCGAGCGGAGCCTTCGAATCGCCGGAGAAGGGATCGATGATCGGCGTCGCGCCGGTGATCTTCAGCCTGTTGAGACCGTCGCCGATCCGCCCGATCGCGCTCAGGTCGGCCTTGGTCAGGCCGCCGTCGCGATCGAAGACGAGGACGACGGGCACCTCTTCACCGCTGTTCTGGCTGTGCTGGAGGGCGTCGAGGGCGCGGGTCGATTCGGAGTTCTTCGGCAGGAAGCTGCTCTGGCCCGCGGCGGTGACGTCGTCGATGTGGGAGCGGGCGACGAAGCCGGCGACGCCGATCGCCAGCCAGACCGCGATCGTCACCCAGCGCCCGCGCGGGCCGGTGACGGCGTCGGCGAAGCGCCTGGTCACGGCCTGCGAGGTTTCGGGACGAGCACCGGCGGAACCCTAGCCGCGGGCGCCGATCTCACTCCGCGGTCGGAGCTGGCTCCCGGGGTTCGGTTCCTCGCTGCCGGGGTAGCCTGACCAGATGCCGCTCTGGATCACCCGCAGGGCCGTGCCCGCCGTCTGGAGGCGGGTCCCCTGGAAAATGGTCTGGACCGTCACGCTCTGGCTTGCCAGCAAGGGCCGCGACCAGGTCCAGAAGAACCTGACCGAGGAAGAGCAGAAGGAGTTCTGGACCCTGGCCAAGAAGTCGAAGGGCCGCCCCAACTCCGTCTCTCAGCGCGACCGGACCCGGATGAAGGACATCGTCGGGAAGGCGATCCGGGGAGGTTGAATCCGTGGTCAGGTCGCGGGTTTCTTCGGAAACGGCGACTTGAAGTGAAGGATCTCGACCTTGGCGAGGATGGTCTCGTCGGTGTTCGCGCTTCGATCATTGACCTTCTCCTGGATTGCCAGCAGCTCATCGAGCGTGTTGTCCAGCAGCGAGGCCACTTCCTTCCAGCCGCTTCCGTCGAGAACCATTGGCGTGCGGCTCAAATGGTTGTCGTCCGCCTCATAGAAGGTTCCGTGCGACATGGCGGCGGCGATGTCCTCGGAGACGTGCTGCATGATCGCCGAAATCACGTTCAGCTTCTCGGGATCCCCGAGCTGCTCCCAGGCCTCCTCGTCAAAATAGGGGCGCTGAGTGCCCTTGTAGAAGTGCTCCGCGACTCTCCCACCTCTCGCCTGTGTGACGCGGACGAGTTCGATGCAGCCGAGCTTTGCCAGGACATTGATGTGGTAGGCGACGTTGTTGATCGGCTCTTCGATCTCGGTGGCAATTTCTCGCGGGTTCGCTTCCCTTTCGGTCAGCACTCTCAGGGTCCGCAGACGAGTGGGATGAGTCATCGCGCTGGCAAGCCGCGGATTGATCAAAGCCGGGGGTCGTCGAGCGGTCACGTAATCCTCCAAAACTTCTGAGTTTGAGCAAAAGCGAACTGTAATCGAATTTCTCGGCGCTTCTTCCGCCCTTTTCGCTCAAATCACTCGATTGAGAGAGCAGATTTGAGCAATTCTACGCTTGGTTCGTAGATGCGAATCGCATGTCGATGCGGAAATGGAAGGGGGGTGGGGTGAGATGAGCATTGCTCAAACCGAGCACGTGATCCCAGTGATCAACACCAAGAAGCTGGCCTAGCGGGACTTCACGGCTCCCGAACTGGATGAGTACTCATCCAGTTCGGGGGGCCACCTCTGGTGAGCGGCTTCCATGGGGGAATGCACAGGAAAAACTGCACAGTCGAGCGTTTCCCAATCCAGCGCGTCGGATATGCGCAAGGATCGCCGAATAGTGGCCAGGCGCGGAGCAGACCGGATCGACACGCAACTCGTACGCGCGCTCGGGCATCCGCTCCGGGTCGAGATCCTCCAGGTCCTGAACGAGAGGGAGGCGAGCCCGAACGAAATGATGGACCTGCTGGGGCAGCCGCTCGGGAACGTCGCCTACCACGCCCGCGTCCTCGAGAAATGCGGCTGCATCGAGGTGGTCCGCACCGCGCAGCGGCGGGGCGCCACCGAGCACTTCTTCCGCGCCGTGCCCCGCTCCTACATCGGCCACCAGGACTGGCGCAAGGTGCCGCGCTCGGTGCGGGCGGAGGTGTCGGGCGCGTCTGTCGACAGCTTCATGAATCGGCTGGTCGACGCTCTCCAGGCCGGAACGATCGACGATCGCGACGACAGCACGCTGAACTGGATGTCGATGGCGGTCGACGAGGTCGGCTGGACCCGGGCGGCCGAGGTTCTCGACGACGCTCGGGCCCGGCTCCAGGCGGTGCACGACCAGGCTCGCGAGCGGATGGCGATGACCGGCGAGGTGGCGACATCGATGATCGTCGGCCTGGCCGCCTTCGAGACCGCGGCCTCCGACGAGGCTCAGCCCGAGCCCGGCTCACCCGGCTGAAGATCTAGGATCGGGCGATGAAGCCCGTGACCGTCTCGACCGAGGTGTCGAAGCCCCGCGAGGAGGTCTTCGAGTACCTCGACCTGCTCGCCAACCACGAGGTCTTCATGGACCACATGTTCGTCAACTGGAGCTTCTCGGGCCCGGCCACGGGCGTCGGCGCCAAGGGACGGGCGCGGGTCAGCGCCCCCGGCTCGCGCGAATTCGCCGAGTTCGAGGTGGTCGAGTCCGAGCGGCCGGAGCGCACCGTCGAGCAGGCGGTCAGCTCCAACGGCAAGCGCCGCACCCGCGGGACCTACCGCCTCGACCAGCTTCCCGAGGGCGGCACCAGGATCAGCTTCGAACTGGCCTGGGAGGCGGTGCCGAGGTCCGAACGAGTCTTCCCGCCGCTCTCGCGCGCCTTCCTCCGCCGCGCCCTCGGCAAAGCGATGCGCCGGCTGGCCAAGCAGCTCGACCGCGGCTGAGCGTCTAGCTCTTCGCGGCCGGGGCGCAGCCGATGCCGCCGACCAGCACGCCGGAGCCGAGATGGGCGCCGAGGACCGGGCCGACCTCGGTGCAGAAGAGCGGCCCCTTGCCGAGGATCTCGGTTCCTTCGGCGACCAGGGTGGCGGCCTCGTCGGGCAGCTGGGCGTGCTGGACGATCCAGCCGCTGGCGCCGCGGTCGTGCAGCTCCTGCAGGTAGGCAACCATCCGCTCGTGGGCGCGCTTGGCGGTGCGGACGCGGCCGACCGGGGCGATCTCGGTGCCGAAGGTGAGGATCGGCTTGATCTTCAGCGCCGAGCCGACCAGGGCCTGGGCGGCGCCGATCCTGCCGCCCTTGCGCAGGTACTCGAGGGTGTCGAGGCAGAACCAGATCTCGAGACCCTCCCGGGCCCCGTGGACGGTGTCGACCACCTGCTCCAGCGACAGGCCCCGCTCGGCGGCCTCGGCGGCGGCGAGGACGAGGCAGCCGAGCCCGCCGGCGCCGGTCTGGCCGTCGACCACCTCGACCCGGCCCCGGAGCCCTTTGTCGGCGATCAGCCGGGCCGCCTCGCGAGCGCTCTCGCAGGTGCCCGAGAGGCCGCTGGCGATGTGGATCGAGACGACGTCGCGGCCCGCCTCGGCGAGCGGTTCGTAGCGGGCGAGGAAGTCGCCGACGGAGGGCTGGGAGGTGGAGGGCAGGCTTGGTGAATTCCGCAGGCGGGCGTAGAAGTCGTCGAGCTCGTACTCGTGCTCGGGCAGGCGCTCCCCCTCCCAGCCGACGTAGAGGCTGACCTGGCCGATTCCCCAGCGCTCGATCAGCTCCGGCGGCAGGTAGGTGGTGCTGTCGGTGACTACGGCGACGCGGGGAGGTGACCCGGGCCCGGCGCCCTCGGAGGTGGTGCTCATCAGCAAGAGACTCTATGTTGGGCGCATGAATGACGATTGGCGACTCCAGATCGAGACGAAAGACGGCGGCGAGGCACTCGTCGAGCACCTCCATGCGGCGGAGTTGGAGCACGACCTCAGCCGCGCCTTCCATGACCGCCTGATCGTCTCGCGCGAAGGTGACACCGTCTTCGTCTACGCCGGGACCCGGGCGCAGGCCGAGGGCGCCCGTGACTCGATCGGCAAGCTCGCCGGCGAGCACGGCTGGAGCCTCGAGGTCGACTTCAAGCACTGGCACCCCGAAGCCGAGGAGTGGGAGGACCCGGACAAGCCGCTCCCCGACAGCGATGCCGCCCGCGTCGCCGAGCACGAAGAGCTGATCGCCACCGAGCGCAAGGAAGTCGAAGCAGGCGCCCCGGCTCCGTTCGAGGTTCGCATCGACCTTCCCTCGCTCCACGACGCCGGGCGCTTCGAGGATCAGCTCCGCGCCGAGGGGCTGCCGGCCGTGCGGCGTTGGAAGTACCTGGTCCTCGGCGCCGCCGACGAGGATGACGCCAGGGTGCTGGCGAAGCGGATCGAAGGCGAAGCCCCCGAGGGCAGCGTCGTCACCGTCGAGGGCAGCGGCTCCCTGGCCTACGCGGAGCGGCCGCCCAACCCTTACGCGATCTTCGGGGGACTCGGCGGGTAGCGGCTTTGCCCTCCGAGGCCTGCCACTAGATGCCTGACGGCGGTGCCGAGCGGGAAGACCTGGCGGAGTTGCTGGCGCGCCGGGCGCTGACCGAAGACGGGGCACGGCCTGAGGCGGTCGAGCGCCGCCACGCGGCGGGGGCGAGGACGGCGCGGGAGAACATCGCCGACCTCGTCGACGCCGGCTCCTTCGTCGAGTACGGGCGCTTCGCGATCGCCGCCCAGCGGGGGCGGCGCGAGGTCCAGGACCTGATCGAGCGCACGCCGGCCGACGGGCTCGTCGCCGGCACCGCGCGGATCAACGGCGAGCTGTTCGGCGAGGGCGCCGCCTGCGCCGTGCTCTCCTACGACTACACGGTCCTGGCCGGGACCCAGGGGGCGCTCGGGCACAAGAAGAAGGACCGCCTCTTCGAGCTGATCGAGCGGATGCGGCTGCCGACCGTCTTCTTCACCGAGGGCGGGGGAGGGAGGCCGGGCGACACCGACTACGCGGTCGTCTCGGCGCTGGAGACGCGGGCATTCGCGCTCTGGGCCGGGCTCTCCGGCGTGGTGCCGCGGATCGCCGTCGTCGCCGGCCGCTGCTTCGCCGGCAACGCCGTGATCGCCGGCTGCTCGGACCTGATCGTCGCCACCGAGGGCTCCTCGCTGGGGATGGGCGGCCCGGCGATGATCGAGGGCGGCGGCCTCGGCAAGGTCCACCCGGACGAGGTCGGGCCGATCGAGATGCAGGCCGCCAACGGGGTGGTCGACGTCGTCGCCACCGACGAGGCGGAGGCGACGGCGCTCGCCAAGCGGTTGATCGGCTACTTCCAGGGAGCGACCGCGCCGGGCCCGGCGCCCGACCAGACGCGGATGCGCGACCTCGTCCCCGAGCGCCAGCGGCGCGCCTACGCGGTGGCGCCGATCGTCGAGACCCTCGCCGACGAGGGCTCGATCACCTTCCTGCGCGAGCGCTTCGCGCCGGAGATGATGACGGCGCTGGCGCGGATCGAGGGGCGGCCCGTCGGCATCGTCGCCAACGACACGCGCCATATGGCGGGGGCGATCACCAGCGACGCGTCCGACAAGGCGGCGCGGCTGATCCAGCTCTGCGACGCCTTCGGGCTGCCGGTCGTCTCGCTCGTCGACACGCCGGGGTTCATGGTCGGGCCCGACGCCGAGGCGACCGGACTGGTCCGCCACGCCTCGCGGCTGCTGGTCGCCGGCGGCGCTCTGCGGGTGCCGCTCGTCGCGGTGATCCTGCGGCGCGGCTACGGCCTCGGCGCCCAGGCGATGACCGGCGGCAGCCTGCACGAGCCGCTGCTGAGCGTCGCCTGGCCGGCGGCGCACCTCGGGCCGATGGGGCTCGAAGGCGCGGTCCGGCTGGCGCTGCGCAAGGAGCTGGAGGCGATCGCCGACGAGGCCGAGCGCGAGCAGCGGGTCCGCGACCTCACCGCCGCCGCCGAAGACAACGCCAAGGCGCTCAACTCGGCGGTCCTGTTCGAGCTCGACGACGTGATCGACCCGGCCGAGACCCGCTCGGTGATCGCCTCGACGCTCGCCGCGGCGGCGCCGGTCGAGCTGGCGCCGCGCAGCCGTTTCGTCGACACTTGGTAGGTCGATGACCCCGTCGCTCGTCCCCCTGCCGGAGACCTTCGGCGCCACCGTGGCGTCCCTTCACCGCGTCGCCGAGATCCTCGTCGCGCCGGCGCGCAAGCCCGACAACGAGATCGCGCTCGCGGCGACCCCCGGCGGGTTCGGC
Source organism: Solirubrobacterales bacterium (assembly GCA_017882505.1). Taxonomy (GTDB): domain Bacteria; phylum Actinomycetota; class Thermoleophilia; order Solirubrobacterales; family 70-9; genus VAYN01. The sequence goes on from JADGPJ010000005.1 coordinate 44,845, forward strand.
ACCCCCGAGTTCGAGTTCGACGGCGCCCGCCAGCGGGTGCGGGTCGAGGGCGCGGAGCTGATCCGCGAGGTCGACGGGGCGGAGCGGCGGGCGGGGCTGACGTCCTTGGCCGAGGCGGCTTCGATCGTCGCCGATCTGCTGCCGCCCGGAGCCGAGCTCGGCGACGACCCGCTCGCCGTCGACCCCGCCGCCTCGCGCGCGCTGGGCTCCTGGTACCGGCTCGGGGACGCCGTGCTCGCCCGGCTGGTCGCCGCCGCCGCCCCCGCCGACGATGCGACCGAGCCACGGCTCTGGCCCGAGCACTTCGACATCGCGATCGAACTCGGCTCCGAAGCGGACGGGGTCCGGGCCAACTACGGCCTCTCGCCCGGTGACGAGGGCCACCCCGAGCCCTATGCCTATGTGGGTCCCTGGACCGCCGCGGTCTCGGGCGATCTCTGGCGGGCAAGCGGCTTCAGCGGCGCGGAGCTGAGCTACGCGGAGCTGCTCGCCGCCGCCGATCCGGCGGCGCTGGCGATGGACTTCTTCGAGGCGAGGCGAGATGCTCTGGCGGAATCCGCGACGGACGCGGACTGAGCGACTGCGAAGGAGACGGCGTGACCGAGCTGACCGAGATGCAGGCCGAGCTGTGCGAGAAGAGCGAGACCGACTACTCGGACCTCAGCGCCCTCTTCATCAACTGCACCCTCAAGCGCAGCCCCGAGGTCTCGAACACCCAGGGCCTGATGGACATCTCGATGGAGATCATGCGCCGCAACGGCGTCGCCGTCGAGGGCATCCGCGCGATCGACCATGAGATCGCCACCGGCGTCTGGCCCGACATGACCGAGCACGGCTGGGAGGTGGACGAGTGGCCGGCGATCTTCGAGCAGGTGATGGCGGCGGACATCCTCGTCCTCGGGATGTCGATCTGGCTCGGTGAGAAGTCCTCGGTGGCGACGCAGATCGTCGAGCGCCTCTACGGCAACTCGCACCTGCTCAACGAGGCCGGCCAGTACGCCTACTACGGCCGCGTCGGCGGTTGCCTGGTGACCGGCAACGAGGACGGGGTCAAGCACTGCGCGATGAACACGCTCTACTCGCTGCAGCACCTCGGCTACGTGATCCCGCCCCAGGCCGACGCCGGCTGGATCGGCGAGGCCGGCCCCGGGCCTTCCTACCTGGACGAGGGCTCGGGCGGTCCCGAGAACGACTTCACGAACCGCAACACCACCTTCGCCGCCTGGAACATGCTCCACCTGGCGCGGATCCTCAAGGACACCGGCGGCATTCCCGCCCACGGCAACCAGCGCACCGCCTGGGACGCCGGCTGCCGCTTCGACTTCCCGAACCCGGACTACCGCTAGCCGCCGCGCGAGCTCACCAGACGGCGTCGTGTTCCTCCATCACGCCGAGGCCCTCGGCCAGCTCGAAGCCGCCGAGGGAGCCGGAGAAGCTGCCGAAGCTGTGGCGGTACCGCGAGCCGAAGAGGAGGTAGTTGTCGTCGCGGGCGTGGGCGGACTCCGGGGCGAAGACGAGCCGGCCGCCGTCCGCGAGGTCGATCGCGGCGACGCCGTCGAAATGGACAGGCGCCGGCTCGGAGGGAGCGCCGTCGACCCAGATCCCCCGCTCGCTGTCGCGGACCGGGTCGTTGACGCCCTCGACCAGGTTCCAGGCGAGCGCCCGCCCGTCGGACGAGCGGCCGACGCCCGCCGACCAGCGCCAGCTCGTGTGCCGCTGGTGGTAGCCGGCGGACTCGTCGTCGATGCCGCGTCCGGAGACCTGCCAGCGCCGCCCGGGGATCTCGACCGTGCCCTCGATCGGCACCCCGGCGCGCTTGCGGGTCCAGCCCCAACCGCTGCCGCTGGGGCAGATCGATTCGACCGGCGCGCACTCGCCGAGGCACAGGCTCGCGTGCAGGCCGGGCGCGTCGATCTCGACGTTCGGCCCGTCCATCGTCACCTCGCGACTGCCCGGCCGCAGCGCCGTGTGCGCGTACTGGTTGGCGCTGCGGCGGTCCAGCAGCACCCAGAAGGACTGGGTCAGCGGTCCGACCTCGGCCCGGGCGGCGCAGAGCATCATCTCCTCGGCGAAGAGGCCGACGTAGCGCCAGCGCTTGCGGTTCTGGCCGCTGGAGCGCAGCGGCATCGGCGCGGGAGGGAGGGGGAGGTCGGGCCGGTCCCCTCCCGGCCCGCGCCACGGGATCGGAGCCGAGGGCATCGACCCACCGTACTCGCGCCTCTAGGCTCGGGGCGTGGACCAGGTCATCCAGGTAGTCGGCGCGCTGCTGATCCTCGTCGCCTTCGCGGCGCTCCAGTTCGGACGAATGCTGCCGAGCTCGCGCCTCTACCTCACCCTCAACCTGGTCGGCTCGGCGATCCTCGTCGTGCTCGCCCTGATCGGCTCGCAGTGGGGCTTCGTCCTGCTCGAGGGCGTCTGGGTGATCGTCTCCGCCTGGAGCCTCGTTGCGGCGCTGCGGACCTAGCCCGCCGACTGCTCGAGCCGCTCGGCGAGGCGGTTCATGCCGCGCTCTCGCGCCGCCGCCGCACCGGCGGCCCAATCGGTCGGCGCGTCGGCGGGCGGCTCGACGCCGGCGTCGCGCAGGGTCGCGATGTCCTTGAAGGCCAGCAGGTCCTCGCGGGCGTCGATCAGGGCGCCGCGCAGTTTCGGCCGCTGCTCGCGGATCGCGTTGTCGAGCACCGCCTCCAGCGAGCCGTGGCGGCGCAGCAGCTCGGCCGCGGTCTTGGGGCCGACGCCCTTGGCGCCCGGCAGGCCGTCGGAGGGGTCGCCGCGGAGGGCGATGAAGTCGGGGACCAGCTCGGGACCGATGCCGTAGCGCTCGCGCACCTCGTCGGGGCCGACCTCCTCGGCGCCTTTGCCGCCGGTGCGGACGTAGAGAACCGTCACCCGGTCCCCCGCGCACTGGTACATGTCGCGGTCGCCGGTCATCAGCAGGGCCCGGCCGCCGGCCTCGGCCTCGCGGCGGGCGTAGGTGCCGAGCAGGTCGTCGGCCTCGAGATCGTCGCTGGAGGCGACGGTCCAGCCGAAGGCCGCGAAGAAGTCGACGGCGGCGGCGAACTGCGGCGAGAGCTCTTCCGGCATTTCCTCCTCGCGTTTGGCGTGGTAGGCCGGGTAGAGCTCGGTCCGGTAGGAGGCGGCATCGGGGCCGAAGCAGAGGACGACGGCGCGCGGCCGGTGGATTTCGACCTCGCGCAGGATCAGGTTTGCCGATCCCAGCAGCGCGTTCACCGGCCTGCCGTCGGGCCCGACGATCTTGCTCGGCAGCGCGTGGAAGGCGCGGAACAGCATCGAGGGAGCGTCGACGGCGAGCAACGGCTGGGGCACGAGGTCAGCCTATGACTAGATTGACGGCGATGAGCGACCCCGCCCTGCACATAGTCGACCTCGCCAAGCGCTACCCGACCGGGGTCGAGGCGCTCAAGGGGGTATCGATCGACATCGAACCCGGCGAGTTCTACGGTCTGCTCGGCCCCAACGGGGCGGGCAAGTCGACGCTGATCCACTGCACCACCGGTCTCGCGCAGCCGACCGGGGGCTCGATCGAAGTCTTCGGCCACGACGCGATCCACGACTACGGCAAGGCGCGGCAGGCGGTCGGCCTGGCGCCGCAGGAGATCAACCTCGACCACTTCCTCACCGCCGAGGAGACGCTCGACTTCCACGCCGGCTACTTCGGGATGCCCAAGCGGGCGCGCCGCGAACGCACCGAGGAGCTGCTGGAGACCTTCTCGCTCACCGCCAAAGCCGGCGACCGCACCCGCACCCTCTCCGGCGGCATGAAGCGTCGCCTGATCCTGGCCCGGGCGCTGATGCACCGGCCGCGGCTGCTGATCCTCGACGAGCCGACCGCCGGGGTCGACATCGAGCTGCGCCTGGAGCTCTGGCACTACGTCCAGAAAATCAACCAGGAGGGGACGACGATCCTGCTCACCACCCATTACCTGGAGGAGGCGGAGCAGCTCTGCAGCAAGATCGCCTTCATCGCCGACGGCCAGATCGCGGCGGAGGGGACGAGCGACAACCTCGCCGCGCGCTTCGGGGTCGCCAACCTCGAGGACGCTTACCTGGCGCTGGTCGGTCGCAACGAGCTCTCGCGCTCGAAGATCGAGGACCTGGCGCTATGAGCAGCGCCCAGATTCGCTTCATCACCCTCTGGCGGCGCGAGGTCAGCCGCTTCATGAAGATCAAGAAACAGACGCTGGGCGGGCCGCTGCTGGAAACGTTTCTCTACATCACCGTCTTCGGTGCCGCCCTCGGCTCGCGGATCAAGCAACTGCACGGGATCGAATACATCCTCTTCGTGATCCCGGGGCTGATCATGATGGCCTGGGCGACGAACTCGTTCACCAACAACTCCTCCTCGATCCTGCAGCAGAAGTTCCAGGGCGCGATCCACGACCAGCTCTCCTCGCCCGCCTCGCCACTGGAGCTGCTGCTCGCCTTCTCGCTCGGCGGCTTCGTGCGCGGGATGCTGGTCGCCGTGATCACCTTCTGCGCCGCCGCGCTCCTGGTCGACCTGCCGGTGGAAAACATCGCGGTGCTGATCCCGTCGCTGTTCCTGGTCGGCTTCTTCTTCTCCCAGCTCGGGGTCCTGATCGGCGTCCGCGCCGAGCAGTTCGACGACGTCGCCTTCGCCCAGACCTTCATCCTGCAGCCGCTGATCTTCCTCGGCGGCGTCTTCTACTCGGCGGCGCTGCTGCCCCAGCCGTTCCAGACGCTGACCCACTTCAACCCGATCTACTACATGATCTCCCTCGTCCGCTACGGCTTCGTCGGCTACTCCGAAGTCAGCATCCCGCTCTCGCTGCTCGCCCTCACCGCCGCCACCGCGGCGCTCTTCGCCTTCAACCTGCGCCTGTTCTCGCAGGGCTACAAGCTGCGCGCGTAGCCAGGCGTGCGGCGCCGGCCGGCTCAGGCTGCCGCCGCGACCCGCTCGTCGTCTGCGGGCACGACCAGGATCGCGCCCTCGCCGGTGACGTAGGCCTCCTCGCCGTGCTGGACGACGTCCATGCCGAGCGCCTCCTCGCGGCCGCTGGCACGCAGCTCGGTGAAGGCGCCGATCAACCGCAGCAGGACGAAGGTCACCCCGAACGCGTACGCCGGTGCGGCGAACGCGGCCAGCGCTTGGTCCCCGAGCTGAGCCAGGTTGCCGTAGAAGAGGCCGTCGGAGACGCCGTTCCAGGCCGCCTCGGCGAAGAAGCCGATGAAGAGGATGCCGAAGAAGCCCGCGGTCCCGTGGGCGGCGAGCACGTCGAGGGTCTCGTCGACCCGGGTCCGCGTCCGCCAGACGATGATCGCGTAGCTGGGGAGCGCCGCCAGGGTGCCGAGGAGCATCGCCCAGCCAGGGCTGACGAAGCCCCCGGCGGGCGTGATCGCGACGCAGCCGACGACGATCGCGGTGGCGGCGCCGACCGCCGTCACCTTCCTGCCCCGCAGCAGGTCGAGGGCGAACCAGGCGACGAGGGTGCAGGCCGGGCAGAGCAGCGTGTTGGTGAAGGCGAGCACGCTCGGGTTGCCGGTCGAGAAGCCGCTGCCGCCGTTGAAGCCGAACCAGCCGAACCAGAGCAGCCCGGCACCCAGCAGCACGTAGACGGTGTTGTGGGGGAGGAGCGCCTGGCGGCCGTAGTCCTTGCGGGCGCCGACGACCAACGCCGCGGCGAGGGCCGAGAACCCCGATCCCATCTCCACCGGGACGCCGCCGGCGAAGTCGAGCGTCCCGTTCGCCTGCAGCCAACCGCCGCCGAATGCCCAGTGGGCGAGCACGGCGTAGACGAGAACCGACCAGAGCGCGGCGAAGATCAGGAACGGCCCGAAGCGCATCCGCTCGACGACGGCGCCGGAGACGAGGGCGACGGTGATGATGCAGAAGGTCGCCTGGAAGGCCATGAAGACCAGCTCCGGGATCGCCGTGCCCTGCCGTGGCGCGAAGCCGACGCCGCCGAGGAAGGCGTTGCCAAGGCCACCGACGAAGCTCCCGTTCCCATCGAAGGCGATCGAGTAGCCGACCGCGGCCCAGGTGACGGTCGCGACCGCGATCGCGGCGACGCACATCATGAAGGTGTTGAGCGTGTTCTTCGAGCGCACCAGACCGGCGTAGAAGAGCCCGAGCGCGGGGGTCATCATCAGGACCATCGCGGTGGCGACGAGCATCCAGGCGGTATCGCCGCTGTCGATGCCGGTGGCGGCAAGCGCCATCCCTACGGGGCCGCTCACTGTCCGACCGGCGTCACGGCGCCGAGGTCGGTGTCGCCGGTGCGGATGCGAATCGCCTGCTCGAGCGGCACGACGAAGATCTTGCCGTCGCCGACTTCGCCGGTGCGCGCGCCCTCGCAGAGGGCGTCGACGGTCTTCTGCACGAAAGAGTCGGAGACCGCGACCTCGAAGCGGACCTTCTCCGAGAGCCCCATCTTCACGGTGGTGCCGCGGTAGGTCTCGACCCGGTCCAGCTCGCCGCCGTGGCCCTGGACCCGACTGATCGAGAAACCTCGGACCTCGGCCCGGTAAAGGGCCTCCAAGACCTCGTTCGCCTGCTCGGGCCGGACGATCCCGATCACGAGTTTCACGCCTCTCCTCTCTCTCCCATGCTGCCGAGTGCGCTGCGAGCCTAAAGACGGGGTCGGACCGCCCAGGGCCGTGAGGGACCGATCCGCCAGTTGGCAAGCGCGATTGCGGGGCTGCCAATCCGGCCAGGCCGGAGCCCCACCCTCTCTACAATCGCCAGCGGATGGCCACCCGTATTCGTCGAAGGCGGCGCAAGCCGCAGCATTCGCGCTGGAAAAAGATCGCGATCCCGATCGGCCTGCTGGTCATCGTGGTCGCGATCGCCGGCGGAATTGCCGCCTCCTGGGCGCTGAGCATCTACAACTCGGCGCCGCCGCTCTCGAGCCTGAAGCCGGTCCAGAAGGGCCGCTCCTCGGCGATCTACGCGGCCGACGGCAGCCTGATCGGCTTCATCCGCTCCGACAACATCCGCCAGCCGGTTTCCGCTGCCGCCCTGCCGGAAACGCTCAAGGACGCGACGGTCGCGATCGAGGACAAGAACTTCTACAACCACGGCGCGCTCGACCCCGAAGGCATCGCCCGCGCCATCTGGAAGGACGCGCTGGCGGGAGGCAAGCCGGTCCAGGGCGCCTCGACGATCACCCAGCAGCTGGTCCGCAACCTCTACATCCAGAACCCCGAAGAGACGCTGAAGCGGAAGCTCATCGAAGCCCACCTGGCGGAAGACCTCTTTGAAAAGCACACGCGGGAATGGATCCTCACCTCATACCTCAACACCGCTCCCTACGGCACGGTCGAAGGTCAGACCGCGGTCGGAGCCGAGGCGGCGGCGCAGACCTACTTCAGCAAACCGGCCAAGGACCTCAACCTGACCGAGGCGGCGCTGATCGCCGGGCTGCCGCAGGCGCCGTCCGAATACAACCCCTTCTTCGATCCGAAGGCCGCGCTCAAACGCCGCAACGAGGTGCTGGGGACGATGGTCGAACAGGGCTACATCACCTTCTCCGAATACCGCGACGCCCGCACCCACGGGCTCGGCCTCAACCCCGGCGACAAGTACCGGGTGATCAACGACCCCTTCCTCTTCGACCTGGTCCAGCAGGAACTGATCGACAAGTACGGGATCAACACCGTCCGCAACGGCGGCCTCAAGGCCTACACGACGATCGTCCCGAGCCTGCAGGCGAAGGCCGAAGCGGCGGTCGCGGAATCCTGTTACGTCTGCTACCCGGAAGGCGGCCCCGCCGCCGGCCTCGCCTCCGTCGACCCCAACACGGGCGCGATCGTCGCCCTCGCCTCGACCGAAGGCGAACCCGGTGAAGAACAGTTCAACTACGCCTGGCAGGCGCACCGCCAGCCCGGCTCCTCGTTCAAGACCTTCGTCCTGACGACCGCGATCAAGCAGGGGATCGACCCCTACACGACCTACTACAACGGCACCTCCCCGATAACGCTGCAGATCCCCGGCGGCGGTGTCTGGACCGTTCACAACGCCGAGGCAGGCGGCGGCGTGATGCCGCTCTCCGCGGCGACCTGGGCGTCGGTCAACGTCATCTTCGCCCAGCTCGACCTCGACGTCGGGCCCGAAAACGTGACCGAAACCGCGAAGCAGATGGGGATCGAATCGCCGCTGCAGTCGGTTCCCGCGGAGGCGATCGGTGGTCTCGCCATCGGCGTCACGCCGCTGGAAATGGCCGACGCCTACGCGACCCTCGCCAACGGCGGCGTCCACCACGACGCGACCGCGGTCAGCCGGGTCGAATTCCCGAACGGCAAGGTCGACGAATTCGGCAGCGGCGAAGGGGAACGCGTCCTCACCCCGGGGCAGGCCTGGGAAGTGACGAAACTGCTCGAGGGCGTGATCACCCAAGGCACCGGCGCCGGCTACACCTCGATCGGCTGCACCTCGGAGGCCGGCAAGACCGGCACCTCCGAGGAAGAGTCTGACGCCTGGTTCGTCGGCTACACGCCGCGCTACTCGACCGCGGTCTGGGTCGGGCATCCACAGTCGCGCGAATACACGGGCTTCGGCGGCCCCACCGCCGGCCCGATCTGGCAGAACTACATGTCCGCCGCCGCGGAAGGCGAATGCCCGGAATTCGAAGTGCCCTCGAGCCTGCCCGAACTCTCCGCCCTCAATAGCTCCCACACCCGGTCCTCCTCGGAAGCGAGCAGCGAAGAAGAAGAATCCGGAGAAGAATCCGAAGAAGAAGAAAAGGAAAAGAAGAAGCAGGAAAAGGAAGAAAAGTCCGAAGAAGGCGAAGAAGAAGGCGAAGAAGAAGAATCGGCTCCGGAACCCAAGCCGGAACCGACGCCGGAACCGACGCCGACCCCTCCGTCCCCACCGCCTTCGATCGGCGGCGGCGTCAGCCCTGGCTGAGCGCGGCTGGATGCCCCGGATGGGGGACTTTTGTCCAGATTCCCTCTCCGTCGGCGTAGACTGAGCGCGATGAAGGGGAGCACTGCGAGACGCGTTGCCGCCGTTGTGCTGGCCTGTGCGCTCGCCCTTGTCTTCGTCTCGTCGGCCGCTGCCGTGCCAACGGTGGACGGGGTCTTCCCCGTAAAAGGGATAGACGGAAACAGCAAGATCGTCGCCGGTCCTGACGGCAACCTGTGGTTGACCCTCGCCAATCTGGCGGGCAACAACGTGGCCCGCATCTCTCCCGCCGGCGAAGTCACCGAATTCGAACTCGGTCTCTCGGCAGCGTCTGGGATCGCGGTGGGCCCCGAAGGAAGGCTCTGGGTGACGGCGGCCGAAACGGTTGCCAGCTTCGCCCCATTGGCTCCGACCGTCGTCGCCAAAACGCCGATCAACCAGATCAAAGACGTCTCCCCGATCGTCGCCGGTCCCGACGGAAACATGTGGGTGGCGACGAAAGGCGAGGTACTGAAGTTTCCACCGACCACTCCCGCGGCGAAAACCGATTTTCTCGTCCCCGAACTCTCCCCCAAAGACATCGACACTGCCGGTTCAGTGATCGTCGTCGCTGACGGTAACGCCGGGCAGAAAAGGATCGCGACCTTTACCACCGCCGGCAAAGAGACGGACTTCCCTATCGGCAACGCTTCGCAGGGCGTAGCGGGTGGTCCCGGGGGTCAATTTGCATATTCCTCCCCGGACGCGAAAGAAGCTGGCCTGGTGACGCCGCCGAACCCGCCGAAAGTAACGGAAGTCGATGGCGACCCTTTCGGTGTCGCACTCGGCTCCGACGGTGCATATTGGTTCGCCCGGTCTGCGAAAGGTGGTGTTGCTCGCCTCACGACCTCGGGCGAAGTGACCTTCCTCGGCGGTCTCCCGGCGAAATATTTTCCGCGTCAGATCACGGCTGGCCCGAATAACACCCTCTGGCTGACGATGGAAATCCCGGGCGAAAACATCTATGCCGTCGCCCGCATCAGCGGCCTCGAACCACCGGTGATCCCGATCACGGCGCCGGCACCGGCCCCCGAGACGAAGATCGCCAAAGGGCCGAAGAAGATCGTCAAGACCGCCGGCAAACGCGCCAAAGTCAAGTTCCGCTTCACCTCGACCACCGCGGGCGCGACCTTCCAGTGCGCGCTGACCAAGGTGAAGAAAGTCAAAAAAGGCAAAAAAGCGGCGAAGCCCCAGTTCAAGGGCTGCAAATCGCCGAAGAGCTACAGCCTCAAGCCGGGCAAGTACCGCTTCAGCGTGCGGGCGGTGAGCGCCGGCGTCGTCGACCCATCCGCGGCGACGCGCAGCTTCCGCGTGGTCCACGTCCACAAGCGTTGAGCACCGCGATCGAAGCGGTCGTCTTCGACTGGGACGGGACGCTGATGGACACCAAGGGCGTGCTCGTCGCCAGCTTCCAGGCGACGACGGCGGAGGTCCTCGGCAGCCCCTTCCCGACCGAGCGCGCGGACATCGAGACGATCGTCCAGCTGCGCGGCCAGGAGTCCTTCGAGCTGATCGCCGACGGCGACGAGGCCCTCGCCGCGGAGATCGCGACGGTCTTCCACCGCCATTACTCCGAGCTGCAGGCGGCGACGCGGCCCTTCCCCGGCACCCTGGAGACGGTCGAGCGCCTGCGCGCCGGCGGTCTCGGCATCGGCGTCGCCACCTCGAAGGCGAGGAGCCGGCTCGACCTCGAAGCGGAGCGGAGCGGCCTCGGAGAGCTGATCGACGCGATCGTCACCGGCGATGACGTGCAGGAGGCCAAGCCGCACCCGGAGTCGGTGATCGAGGCGATCCGCCGGCTCGATGCCGAGCCGGCCGCGGCCCTCTACGTCGGCGACGGCCCCAACGACGTCCGCGCCGCCCGCGGCGCCGGGGCGGTCGCGGTGGGGGTCAGCTTCGGCTTCCACCCCGACGAGCTGCGGGCGGAGGGGCCCGACCACCTGATCGACCACCCCTCCGAGCTGCTCGCCCTCGCCGGCCTGGCTCCGTTCGAAGCCTGAGGCGCGGCCCTACTCGCCGACGATCTCGATCCGGTAGCCGTCGGGATCCCTGACGAACGCGATGCGGTGGCCCTCGGTGCGGCCGCCGGGGCGGTAGGGGGGCTTCTCGGGGTCGATGCCCTCGGCGGCCAGCTGCTCGAGCGTGGCGTCGAGGTCGTCGACGAGGATCGCGATGTGGTTGTAGCCGGTGCCGAGGTCGTAGGAGTCGACCCCGTGGTTGTAGGTCAGCTCCAGCCGCGGGTCCTCGCCGGGCAGCGCCATGAAGACGTTGACGGCCTCGTCGCCGATCGGCATCCGCGCCACCTCGGCGAAGCCGAGCTTCTCGTAGAAGGCGACCGAGCGATCGATCTCGCCGATCCGGTAGCAGGTGTGCAGGTAGCTGGCCATTTGCTCTGACTGAGGCTACAGGCCGATCTCCGCGCCGGCCTGTCTTGATCTGGGTGACCCCACGTAATAGCTTGGAGCATCTCAGCAACATCCCAGGGCTTTCTCATCCAAATCGTCCATTCGGCTGCGTCCAGAAAGGCATCTCATGCGAAATCTTCTGCCCCGGTCA
>JADGPJ010000006.1 GCA_017882505.1 Solirubrobacterales bacterium
GGGTACGACCATGCGAGTGCGGGGCGGATCAGACACGGGGCCAGGTTCCACCGGTTCAGGGACGACAAAGCGCCGGGCGAGTGCAAGTTCGAGCAGCTGGACGAAGGGGCTTAGAAGAGAGGCTGCTGGGCGCTCTCTTCGGAGGAGCTTCCGGCCGAGCCGGGGCGGTCGACCAGGGCCGACCTGAGACGGTTTCGGCCCCAGCCTCGGAGGGCCCGGGTCGCATGTTTGCGCTGGGCTGGCCGCATGTAAGCGCGGTTGGAGTACAGCTGCTCGTATTTCGAGAGGAGGTCGGGGCGTTTTTCTTCCAGCCAGGCGAAGAAGACGTCCTTGACCTCGTCGCGGAGGTGGAGGGCGACGCCGCCGAGGAAGGTGGCGCCGGCTTTCTTCGCTCGCTCGACGATCGGGCGGACCTGGTCGGGGCTGTCGTTGATGCCGGGCATCAACGGAGCGATGAGGACGCCGGAGTCGATGCCGCGCCGGCGCAGCTCGGCGACGGCGTCGAGGCGGGCAGCGGGGCTCGGGGTGTGCGGCTCGGTCGCCCGCCAGGCGTCCTCGTCGAGGGTCGGCACCGAGAGGTTGACCGAGACCGGCAAGCCCGCCTTCGCCATCCGCTCGTAGATCTTCACGTCGCGCATCGCCAGCGGCGACTTGGTCAGCACCGAGACCGGCGTGTCCGCCGCCTCCAGGGCCTCGAGGATCTCCGGCATCATCCGGTAGCGGCTCTCGACCCACTGGTAAGGGTCCGTGTTCGTCCCCAGCGCCACCAGCTCGCGCTTCCAGCTGGGCCGCGCCAGCTCCGCCCGCAGCAGCTCCGGCAGGTTGACCTTGACGACGATCTCGCGCTCGAAATCCCGCCCCGCGTCGAAGCCGAGATAGGTGTGGGTGCGACGAGCAAAGCAGTTGTGGCTGACGACGCCGTTTGCAATGAAGTCGCCGGTGCCGGTGGTGATGTCGTACATCCGGATCCGGCGACCGAGCGGTTCGATCGCGACGACGCCGAGCTTCGCCTGGGAGCCGCTGCAACTCCCCTCCGCATCGAAGATGCCCGCCAGGAACCCTCGGGACCACTCGTCGCTTGGCGACTGTGGCCAACGGATTAGCTCCCGGACCCGATCGACCCCTTCATGCGGGTCCGCCAAGGCAAGCCGAAAGCGATGTACGTCAGAGGCCGACCGCCCGGGTCGGACATACGAGTAGGAGCCCACGTGCCCGTCTCCGCGAATCATCCCGCGGAGATATCCGCGCCGATATTCGGGCGACTCATTGATCGCAGGCCCGAGGTCTCCAATACCCATCAGCTTGCTATTGATCGTCAGGTGGGGGCGCTGCAAGCGGCCGTGTTCCGCTCCGACCACGAACCTCCATCCCCTCCTCGTCAAGAAACGATGATCGCCGCTCGCGATCAACTCGGTCCCGTCTTCGAGCACGACTCGGTAGGCCGTCTTGCGCGTCGTCCAATGCGCACGAACCTGGGTCGCCTCGTAGCGTCGATAAGAGCCGCGACGAACCGTCCCGTAGATCGCGTCTCCGACCCGAACCTCTTTCAAGGGCCGCGTGGTCCCGTCCGCCATGAGGATTGCCGTCTCGCCCGATAGACAGTAAACGCACGCATGACTGCATCCCCTGTAGGGGTTGATCGTGTAGTCGAAGCCGTAGCGGCCGCCGGCGACATGGTTGAGCGCGGACCGGGCCCGAACCTCGTGGAAGTTGACCCCCATCGCCTCCGGCGCGTCGAAGGTCCGCACCACCGAGCCGTCGCCGACGCCGGGCAACCGCAGGTCGTTCTCGACACGTTGTTCGTCCCATCTCATACGAACATACGTTCGCATCGATGTCGGACGCGCCGCGGGCCTAGACGCTGGAGCCGGTCTCTTCCCGCTTGTAGGTCTGGAGCTGGCCGAGGGCTTTGGCCCGCGCCTTCGCCCGCAGCGGCGGCAGCAGCGCGACCAGATTGCCGGTCGGTCCCAGCGCCTGTCTCGCCCAGCGGCGAAAGTCGAAGTCGTCGACATGGTCGGCGATCAGGCCATCGGCGAAGCGGAACTTCGCCTGGACGTCGTTGACGACCGGGCGTCCGGTGGAGAACGTGTAGCGGGCGATCCAGTGGGCCGAGCCGGTCTCATCCTCCGCCTCGTGCTCGCGCAGCTCGATCTTCAGATCGGTGACGCGGCCGGTCAGCATCCGCCACATCGTGCCGATGTCGTCGCCCTCGAGGTCGCCGAAGGCGGGGTCGCGAAAGTGGGCACCGGGCGCGTAACAGGCGGTCATCGCGGAGCCGTTGCCTTCGCCGAACGCCGTGTAGAGGCGCTCGATCGTCTCGCGGTTCGCGTCGGCGGGCACCTGCCCACCTTAGTGGCTATCTAGCCGGCAACCGGCCGGAGATGACGTAACGGAGCACGTCGACGACCTGCTCGGCGGTGCGGGCCGTCGCCTGCGCGGCGCGGTCGACCTCCTTCAGCGCGTGGTCGAGATCGGCCTCGTGGAGGGTGATCGTCGGCTTGCCGAGAGCCGCCGCGTAGCCGGCGTCGAAGGCGGCGTTCCACTGGCGGTACTTGTCGCCGAAGCGGACGACGACGAGGTCGGCGGCCCGGATCAGCGTCTGGGTGCGGATCGCGTTGACGCCGGCGCCCTTGTGGTCGCGCCAGAACGCCTCGCCCTCCTCCCCCAGAGTGCCGGTGCCGGCGTCATCGGAGGCGGCGTGGTCGGTGACCGGCGCCGAGAAGGAGACCGGGAGCCCCGCCTCGCGCACTCCCGATTCGACCCGTTGACGCCAGTCGGAGTGGATCTCTCCCGAGAGGTAGACGCTCCAAGTGCGCTCCGTCACGGGCGAATCCCAGGTCAGGCCGCGCCCGCGGTCTGCTCTTTGAAGTGCTTGCTCAGCATCGTCACCTGGCCCTGGTAATTGGAGCCGAGGCTGGCTCCGTAAAGGCGCTCGGCGGGGGCCTCCATCCATTCCAGCCCCAGCTTGCAGACCGGCTGGCGGTGCTCGACCATGAACGGCACGTCGCGGGCGCGAACCTCGAGCGCCGCGCGACTGCCGTGGTGAGCGCCCTCGGGGTCATAACCGAAGCCGGGGTCGAAGAAGCCGGCGTAGTGGGTGCGCAGCTCGCCCGCGGTCGGGTCGTAGGCCATCATCTCGGCGGCGATCTGGGGTGGGATGCAGACGCCCTCGGCCGACAGCAGCAGGTAGAAGATTTCGGGCTCCAGCACGACCCGCCCGCCCGGCTCGGGATAGACCGGGTCCCAGAAGTCGGTCCAGCGGTAGGCGCGGACGCGGGAGAGGTCGACCGGGAGGCTGTTCTTCTTCGCCCGGTAGCCGACGGTGCGATCCCCGGGCCCGGAGAGATCGAGGCTGAGGAAGAGGCCGTCGGAGAGCGCCAGCTCGGAATGGCCGAGGGGCTCGGAACCCAGGTAGAGCAGCGGCGACTGGTCCTGCAGACCGCGGATCTGCCCGTCGCTCAGCCGCACCTCGCCGCGGGCCAAGCGCAGCTGGTTCAGGGAGAGACCGGTCTTGACCTGGATCGCGAAGGAACGGGGGACGACCTCGAGGTAGAGCTTGCCGTGGTAGCCGGCGCGGATGTCGTCGAAGCGGTGGTGGCGGTCGGTGATGACCCTGGTGAAGACGTCGAGCCGGCCGGTGGAGCTCTTCGGGTTCGCCTTCGCGCGCACCTCCTCGGGCAACGCCAGCTCCTCGATCAACGGCACCAGGTACGGCCGGTCGCGCTCCAGCACCGCGCCGTCGCGGAGGTCCACCTTCTGGAAGGCGAGGCCATCGACCTTCTCCTCGACCGTCGAGTCGACATCGGGCAGGAAGGAGCAGCGCAGCGCCCAGGCGAAGTCGCCGAGGCGAAGGTCGATGCTTGCGGGCTGGATCGCCTCCGGCCGGATCCGGTAATCGCCCGAGCTGACCCACTCGCGCTCGATCGCCTGGTTGAGAGCCTGCGACGGAAAGACGCCGGCGCTCGCGCCGAGCTGCGGCGCACCCAGCACCGACGCCCCCGCGCTTTGCGGCTCGTTCATCCAGCAGAGATTATTCGCCGCGCCTCGGCGGTGCCGAGGTGGGGCGTCAAGGCGAATTCGAGCAGCTCCAGCGGAGGGGGTGGGATTCGAACCCACGAGCGCCTTGCGACGCCAACAGTTTTCGAGACTGCCCCGTTCAACCGCTCCGGCACCCCTCCAGGGCTTAAACAAGCGGAATCCTAGCGAGGCCCGATTCAGCGGCGCTTCAGCAGGGCGTACATGAACTGCTGCGCCTTGCCTGACGGGGTTCGATGCTCCTTGAGCCGTGAGGACAGAAGCTCGTAGTCATCGCCGAGAACCTGCGAGATTCCCTCGGCGTCGTAGCGCCTCACCGGCAAGCTGCTGCATTCGGTCGGTCCGTCGGGTCCAAAGGTCGCGAGGATCAGGTGCCCGCCCGGCCGCAAGGTTCGGTCGAGCACCGCGAGATAGCCGTCGCGGTCGGCGGGCTTGACCATGAAGTGAAAGACGGCGCGGTCGTGCCAGAGGTCGAAGCGTCGGCCGAAGTCGTGATCGCGGACATCTGCCTCGACCCGCGTCACCAGGCCAGCTTCCTCGCCCAGGTCGGCCTTCGCGCGCTCCAGTGCTTGGGCGGATATGTCGGCGACCGTCACGTCGCTGTAGCCACACCGCAACAGCTCGGCGGTCAGGCGCGACGCGCCGCCGCCGACATCGATGATCGCCGCGTCTGAGGGCAGGCTGGCTTCTCCGATCAGCGCCAGCGAGGAATCGGGCATTGGCTCAGTCCAACTCAGCTCCTCGATGCTGCGCTCGCCGTAGGTCCGTTGCCAATGGGCTGTCATCTCGTCGCGCATCGAGTTGATTGTGAGCGAATAGGGTCGAGGTTTCGCGCGTCCCCGAAAGACGAGGACCGAAGCACGGCGAGGCTGATCCTTGACATTCCCGTCCTATCGCGCTATTACTACTGTACAGTTGTAAAGAAGTGAATAGCCGCGAACGAACGTCGCCGCTCGTCTAACCGGCGCGACTCCGGGGCACGATCGAAGGGAGCAGCAACCATGTCTTCCGTCAGCCCACAGCGCGTAGCCGTGCTCGGTTCGAGTTTCGCCGGGATGACCGCGGCACTGGAGGTGCGCAAGCACCTCGACGAACGCCACGAGGTCGTCGTCCTCGACCCGCGCGATCACTTCACCTTCATCCCGTCGCTGATCTGGATGCCGTTCGGCGCCCGCAAGGCCGACGACATCACCTTCCCGCTGGCGCCGCTCTACGACAAGAAGGGCATCGAGTTCGTCAACGAGGCGGCGGCGCGGGTCGACGTCGACGGACACACGGTCTCGACCTCCACCGGTCGCTCCATCGACTACGACAAGCTGCTCGTCGCGACGGGCCCCCGTCTCGCCTTCGAGAAAATTCCGGGGCTCGGTCCCGAGGGCGGATTCACGCAGTCGGTCTGCAACCTCGAGCACGCCGAACGGGCACAGGAGGCCTGGGATCGCTTTCTCGAGAATCCCGGACCGGTCGTGGTCGGCACCGCGCAGGGCGGCTCCTGCTTCGGCGCCTCTTACGAGTTCCTCTTCAACGTCCACCACCGGATCCGCAAGGCGGGGTTGGAGAAGGTCGCGCCCGTCACCTTCATCAGCTCCGAGCCGTTCCTCGGCCACTTCGGCCTCGGCGGCGTCGGCGATTCCGCCAAGCGCGTCGAGGGGTTCCTCGAGCGCCTGGGGATCGAGGGGATCCCCAACTCCTCGATCAAAGAGGTCCGCGACGGCGAGATCGAGCTCGACGGCGGCCGCGTCCTACCCTTCGCCTTCTCGATGATCGTGCCGCCCTTCGCGGGCGTCGACGCGATCCGCGAGAGCGAGGGACTCGCCAATCCGGTCGGGTTCGTGCCGATCGACGATCGCTTCCGCCACCCCGACCAGCCCGACATATACGCAGCCGGCGTGGCGACCGCGATCGCCCCGCCGGAGTCCACGGAGGTGCCGGCCGGCGTCCCGAAGACCGGGCAGATGAGCGAGACGATGGCCAAGGTCGCCGCCCAGAACATCGCCGCCGACCTGACGGGAGGCAAGCACCGGGACCTTCCGATCGCCGAGTTGTCCGCGATCTGCGTGCTCGACGCCGGAAACAACGGCATCATCTTCAAGGCCGACAACGTCCTCTCCCACGGGATCTACGCCAACGGCGAGGAGCCGAGCGCCCGGGTGATGGCGGGCCCCCAGGCCCACTGGGCCAAGCTCGCCTTCGAGCGCTACTTCCTGAGCAGCCGCAAGCGCGGCATGACGGCTTTCTGAGCGCCCGTGGGTAGGAGTGCGAGAGTCGGCGTGAAGCCGTGATCGGCGCGGTCGCATTCGGACTGCTGATCGGCCTGGTCATGGGCATGGTCGGCGGCGGCGGCGCCGTTCTCGCGGTGCCGGCGCTGGTCTACGTCGTCGGCCTCGGCGTGCACGAGGCGACGACGGTCAGCCTCGCCGTCGTCGCCGCGGCGGCGGCGACGGGCGCGATCGGCCAGGCACGCCGTGGCGCCGTCTGCTGGAGCTCGGCCGCCTGGCTCTCCGCGGCGGCGGCGCTCGGCGGCGTGGCCGGGGCGATCGCCAACCGCGCGCTCGGCGGCGCCGCCCTGCTGCTGATCTTCAGCGGGGTGATGCTGATGGCCGCCCGCGCCACCTGGAAGCGAGCCGGCAATCAGGCCGGCGCGATCCAGGGCTGCCCGGAGGCGTCGCCCGGCGCGCTCGCGGCAACCGGGACGGGAGTCGGCGCGCTCACCGGCCTGGTCGGCGTCGGCGGTGGCTTCGTCGTGGTGCCGACGCTGGTGGTCGGGCTGAGCTTCGGCATGCGGGAGGCGATGGCGACCTCGATGGCGATCGTCGCGATCGTCTCGGTCTCCGGGCTGGCGGCCCATCTGGCGACCGGAAGCAGCCTCGACCTGCCGGTTGCCGCCGCGATGGGCGGAGCGGCGATCGCCGGCGCTCTGGTCGGGCCGAGGCTCGCGGACAGAGTCTCCACGCGCCTGCTCGGGCGCTCCTTCGCCGTGCTCGTGGTGCTCGT
The DNA here is from genome assembly GCA_017882505.1 of Solirubrobacterales bacterium. GTDB lineage: Bacteria > Actinomycetota > Thermoleophilia > Solirubrobacterales > 70-9 > VAYN01. The sequence goes on from JADGPJ010000006.1 coordinate 7,030, forward strand.
CGCGGTCGGCGTCGCCGCCGCGACCCTTGCCGGCGCCGGCGTCTGACGCGAGACGAGCCCGAAGATCGTCTGTGGCGCGAGGCGCCGGCATCGACGCTCACAACGTCAGAGGCGGGATGCCCACGCACCCGGACCTCTGACTCAGGCGGAAGACGAGCCGGACCCGCCGGTGGTGCCCAGAGCGCGCCGGCGACGCATCAGCATCACCAGCCCGACAACCAGGGCAGCCAATAACGCCCCGCCCAGCGCCACCCAGACCGTTGGTGAGCTGCTCCCGCCGCCGTGATGATGGGCGTTGCTGCTCCCCCTGGGCCCAGAGCCGCCCATCGTGCCCGAGTTCACCCCGCCGCGCCCCCCAGACATGCTCGGGTCCATCCCCCCGCGTCCCCCAGACATGCCCGAGTTCATCCCCCCGCCTCCCCCGGACCGGGTGGAGCCAACCACACCCATCATCTGTTCGAAGCTGGCAGGTGGAGCAGCGCCGTTGGCGCAGCCCATATTTCGCTGCGCAAGGAAGACGTGGGCCTGTGCCTCGGCTGGCGCGCCCATCATCTGCTTGATGCGCGCGTTCATCGCATCATGGGCCGCCGGGTTGCCGATCATGCGCGACATCAGATACTCGCCGACCAGCTCGAACTGCGTGGAGGAAAGGCTGGCACACGACTCCTTGCCGGCGCGGAAGTCCTGCAGAAGGCCGGCACCCTGCTGCTCCTCGGCGCGCGTTGCCCACGCCAGGGGGACAGTCACGGAGGACAGTGCCAGGACCAGGAGGAGCGGAACGAGGATTCGACGCATGCTCACCAAGATAGGCTCCCGAATCCCAAGCCCAGGCAAAGGCGGCGAATGGGCGCCGTCCTCGGCGAGCCTGCCTCGGGCCGACTGATCGTGGGGATGCCGAGCTCAAGTGCGGCGAACGGGCTGCCGATCAATCCGCGTGAACGACGGCGAGCAGACCCGCGTCGGGCGGTTCTTCGACCGCCATCCTCGGTTGCTGCGCGGCCTGGCGCTGACCGCCCTCATCTGGGGGGTCGGCTACCTGACCTGGAGGATCGGCTGGAGCGGCCAGGGCGCGAGCCCGCTCGCCTTCGGGATGCTGCTGGTGACCGAGGTCTACGGACTCTGGGCCCTCGGCACGCTCGCCTGGTACTCCTGGTCGCGACCGGCGGCCAGGCGACCAGCCGCGGCCCCCGGGCGCAAGGTCGACGTCTACGTCTGCACCTACGACGAGCCGGTCGAGGTGGTGCTGGCGACCCTCGCCGGATGTCGCTCGCTCACCTACCCCCACACCACCTGGCTGTTGGACGACGGCAGGCGGCCGGAGATGGCCGAGCTGGCCGAGCTGGCCGGCGCCGAGTACCTCGTCCGCCCCGACAACTCGCACGCCAAGGCCGGCAACATCAACGCGGCGCTGCCGCGCACCGATGGCGAGCTGGTCCTGATGCTCGACGCCGACCACGTGCCGATGCCCGACGCCCTCGACGCGATGGTCGGCTACTTCGACGACGAGCGGATGGCGCTGGTCCAGAGCCCGCACGACTTCTTCAACCACGACTCGGTCCAGCACTACGTGGTCGGCCGCCACGAGCAATCCCTCTTCTACCGCGTCGTCTGCCCCGGCAAGGACCGCCACGGCGCCGCCTACTGGTGTGGCTCCGCGGCGCTGATCCGTCGCCAGGCGCTGCTGGAGATAGGCGGGGTCGCGACCGAGACGATCGCCGAGGACTTCCACACGACCATCCGGCTCCAGCGCCACGGCTGGGAGAGCCGCTACCACGACGAGGTGCTGGTGCAGGGACTGGCGCCGCACGACCTCGACAGCTACCTGCTGCAGCGCGACCGCTGGGCCCGCGGGAACCTTGCCGTCTTCACCCTGCCGGAGTCGCCGCTGCGGGCGCGCGAGCTGCGGCCGCTTCAGCGCCTCTCCTATTTCGTCAGCCTCGCCGCCTATCTGGCCCCGCCGATGCGGCTCCTGTTGATGCTCACCCTGGCCCTGGTCCTGTGGACCGGGGATCTGCCGATGAAGATCAGCGTGGTGGCGCTGGCAGCGCTCTGGCTGCCCGCGGTCCTGCTCAACCTCAGCGCCGGCGCGGCGCTGGCGCGCGGCTACATGCGGATCGGCGAGACCGCGCACTACGAGCTGCTGACGATGGAGATCTACACCCGTGCCTTGCGCTGCATCGTCCGGCCCGGCCGCACGGCCTTCAAGGTGACGCCGAAGCAGGGCGACGGTGGCGGCGGGTTCGCGTCGGTGCGCAAGCTGCGGCTGGTGCTCCTCTGCACGGTCCTGGTGGCAAGCGGGACCGTCATGCGGCTGCTCGACCTGGCCGGCATCGGCCCCCTCCACGACCTGCCCGGGATCGCCGCGATCATCGTGCCGCTGCTCGGCCTGTTCGAGCTACGCCGGATGCTGCGCACCCTGCTCGCGGTGGGGCGGCGGCGCCAGCGACGCCTCGTCTACCGCTTCGAGGGCGACGCCGAGGCCCACTGCTTCTCTCCCGACGGCCACACTCGGGCGCGGCTGGTCGACGCCAGCGCCGCCGGCCTCGGCCTGGTCGCCGAGGCGCCGCTGGCGGTCGGCGACCGCCCGGCGGTGCTGCTGGAGCTGGACGATGCGACCGGGGAGAGCCACGAGGTGACCGCCCAGGTCGAGGTGCGCAGCTGCCGCGAGGTCGAGGGCAGCTTCCTGATCGGAGCGACGATTCTCGATATCGATCCCGATGCCCGGCTGCGCCTGATGGGGTGGTGCTACGTGGTCTGCAGCCACGAGCGCCTGCGCGGCCACCGCCCCGCGGCGCCGGTACCGGAGACCGAGGCGATCGTCGTCTCCCTCGACGAGTACCGCGGGAGCATCCCGGTGGCGGTCCGGCCGACCATCCCGGCATTTCGCCAAACCTGACGAATCCCGAACCGCGCCGGCCGTAGCCGCCACGCTAGCCGGCGATGACCCGCTTGGTGGCTCTGATGAGGACGTTCAGCGCGCTCTGCCTGTAGGTGATCGCTCCGAAGTAGGCCCAGAGCCCGTCATTGAAGCGGTAGCCGAGGATCGCCCGCCTCCTGCCGCCGGTCTTGCGGTCCCCCGGTGTTCGGCATCCGGCTTTGCGGCAGACCTGGTCGCGGTTTCGCGCAGCGCGTAGCTAGGCTTTCGGGAGCACCCCGGAGAGGTGTCCGAGTGGCTTAAGGAGCGCGACTGGAAATCGCGTGGGCGGGGTTAACCCGCCTCGAGGGTTCGAATCCCTCCCTCTCCGTTGTGGTCGGAGCTACGCCCCGGATGCACGGCGCGCCGCGAAGAAGCCCCGGAGCAACGCGGCGCACTCGTCTTCCCTGACTCCCCGGATCACCTCGGGCCGGTGGTTGAGCGCGGGCTCGCCGAGCACGTCGAGGACGCTGCCGGCGGCGCCCGCCTTGGGGTCGGGGGCGCCGAAGACGACGGTCGGGATGCGGGCGAGGACGACCGCGCCGGCGCACATCGCGCAGGGCTCGAGGGTGACGTAGAGCGTCGTCTCGGGCAGGCGCCAGCCGCCCAGCGCCTCGGCGGCGGCACGGATCGCGAGGATCTCGGCGTGCGCGGTGGGGTCGCGGCGCAGCTCGCGCTCGTTGCCCGCCAGCGCCAGCGGCTCCCCGGCGCGAAAGATCGCGGCGCCGATCGGGACGTCGCCATGGGCCTCGGCCAGGCGCGCCTGTTCGATCGCCATGCCCATCGCCTCGCGGTCGGCAGGGGTGCGGGTGTCCTCGTCCATCGATCCGGGAGTATGTCCCGCTACAACTTCGCGGGTGCCGCGGTGTTAGCCAGAATGGACTTGCTCACCTTGCACTTGCAGGGGGTTCGAGCGGGTTCGTCAATCAAATGAGACGACTCCTTCCGATCTTGGCCCCTGTGGCTGTTCTCGCCGCACTGGTCACCGGGGCGCCGGCGATGGCCCGCACCGCGGTTGCGCCGGCGCACGGATTCGCGCCGCGCCAGCTCGTCGTCAAGTTCGAAGGCGAGCCCTCCGGGCGGGCGCTGTCGCTGCCGGCCGGGGTCAGCGTCCCGAAGACGGCCGCGGCGCTGCGGCGCAATCCCCGCGTCGCCTACGCCGAGCCGAACTACATCGCGACCGCCTCGGCCTCCGGCGAAAGCTCGACCTTCGTCATCCCGAACGACCCGGGGTCCCTGGAAGGGCCCGGCGAAGCGGCGGCCTCGGCGGGCGACTGGTCGTTCAAGCAGTGGAACTTCCTCGCCTGGGAAGGCATCGCGACGCCGCGACTGCCGATCTCCCCCGGTGGCATCGACGCGGTCGAAGCCTGGCGCAACCTGGAAGAAGTCGGGCGGCCGGGCGCCGAAGGGGTCACCGTCGCCGTCCTCGATACGGGCATCGCCTACCGCTCGCTGGGCACCGAGTTCCTGCGCAGCCCCGACTTCGCCTCAGGGCAGTTCGTCAAGGGCTACGACTTCGTCGACAAGGACCGCCTGCCGCTGGACGAAAACGGGCACGGCACCCACGTCGCCGGCACGATCGGCGAGAAGACCGGCAACGGGATCGGGCTGACCGGTCTCGCCTACCGCGCCAAGCTGATGCCGGTGCGGGTGCTGGACGCGCACGGCCGCGGCGACGCGACCACGATCGCCAAGGGCATTCGCTTCGCCGTCGCCCACCACGCGCAGGTGATCAACATGAGCTTCAACTTCGGCTGCCGCAAGAAGGTGCCGGTGGTCGACGAAGCGCTGCGCGAAGCCTACGCGCGGGGTGTCGTCGTGGTTGCCTCCGCCGGCAACATCGGCTCGGAGGGCTGCATCTCCGAGCCGGCGACGGGGCCACGGGTGATCGCCGTCGGCGGCACCACCGAGGGCGGCTGCCTCGGCGACTACTCGCTCTCGGGGCTCGCGATCGACGTCGTCGCCCCCGGCGGCGGCACGCCGTTTCCCGGCTGCCCCTCGGTCTGGGTGCGGCCGATCTACCAGGTGACGCTGAAACCGGGCAGCACCACCGAATTCGGCATTCCCAGCGACTACGTCGGCACCTCGATGGCCTCGGCACACGTCTCCGGCGTCGCCGCGATGGTCCTCGCCAGTGGCGTCCTCAGCCGCCAGGGGACCCCGAAAGCGCGTGTCGACGCGGTCACCAAGCGGCTGCGGAGCACGGCTCGCAGCCTCGGCCTGCCGGCGACCCAGCAGGGCGCCGGCCTGATCGACGCGGCGGCCGCGACCGAACCAGCCGCCTAAGTGGTTCGAACGATGATGACGCTGCAGGGCGCGTGGTGGGAGACGTTGTTGGGAACGCTGCCGAGCAGGAAGCGCCGGGCGCCGGTCATCCCCTTGTTGCCGACGACGATCAGGTCGGCCTTGGTCTTTTCGGCGACGTCGAGAATCGCCTCGGCCGGGTCGGCCTCGGCCGGGTGGGTCTGGACCTCGACCCCCTCTTTCCGCGCCTCCGCGGCGGCGGCTTCGAGGATCAGGTTGACGTCCTCGCGGGGGCCGATCTGGTGCTGGACGTCGGCCGGCGCGGCGGCCTGCTCGTCCTGAACCCGGCGTTTGGGGACCGGCGCGTAGGCGCTGACGATGCTCAGCTGCGCGCCCGTCAGCTTGGCGAGGTCGACTGCCTGATGAACCGCCTCACCGGCGGTCTCGGAGCCGTCGGTTCCAACCACGATGCGAGTGAACACGCCGCCTCCCTCTACTCGGTCGCTGAACGCGATTGATACTAAGTGACTTCCCGGAAGACCGTGGAGGTTTCCGCAGTCACTATCGCCGGGTGTGGGCGGGGAGTCCGTGAAATCCGTCACCGAGGATTTCGGTCGGCGTCGTGCTCAGGCGCACGATCGCGATCGCGATCGAGGCGAGCAGGCAGACCAGCAGCACCGCCATCCCCGCTTTCCAGATCCAAGGCACGCGGCGAACCCTAGATGGTGGTTAGGGTAGGGGCCATGGGGCTGGAGAGGGTGGTCGACGGGGTCTGGCTGTTGCGGGGAGATTTCCGCGGCGCGATGAACATCTACTTCCTCGAGGACGGCGACGGCGTGGTCGCGTTCGACGCCGGGACCAAGGGGATGCGCAAGGCGGCGAAAGCCGAGGCGGAGCAGCTCGGCGGGCTGAAGCGGGTCGTGCTCGGGCACGCTCACGCCGACCACCGCGGCAGCGCTCCCTACCTCGGGGTGCCCGTCTACTGCCACCCGGACGAAGTCGCCGACGCCGAAAGCGACGCCGCGATCGCTCCCTACATGGACCTCTCGAAGCTGCCGGTGGCGCCGGTGCGCTGGATCTACCCGACGCTGCTGCGGCACTGGGACGGCGGCGCCGTGAAGATCGCCGGCACCGTGATCGAGGGCGATGAGGTCGCGGGCTTCAAGGTCCTCCACTTCCCCGGCCACGCGCCGGGCCTGATCGGCCTCTGGCGCGAGAGCGACCGGGTCGCCCTGGTCAGCGACGTCATCTACCTGGTCGACTCGGCGCGGCTCAAACCGCTGCCCGAGGGCGAGGCCAGCGTCCCCCACCCGGCCTGGGCCTGGGACCACGCCAAGGCGAAGGAATCGGTGCGGCGGCTGGCGGCGCTGGAACCGAAGGTCGTCGGCACCGGCCACGACCGGCCGCTGCGCGGCGACAACCTGCGCGAGACCCTGGAGCGGGCGGCCGAGAAGCTCTGAGGGCGGCCGCGACCTCCCGCGCTGACGGCATCCCGCGGCCGGCTGTCATAAGTTGCCATCTCTGATGATCGGGACCTACGCCTCGGCGGCGCTGATCTGCGCCGCCTCGCTGCTGGTGGGCCGCGCCCTGCTCTCGCTGGCCGGGCGGCGGTCCTGGTCGTGGCTGGAGCCCGCCGTCGGCTTCGGCGCCGTGCTCACCGTGACGGGGGCGCTGGCGCGGGTTCCGGGACACGGGACCAGCGCCACGCTCGGCGTCGTGGCGCTGATCGTCGTCGCGTCGACGGTGGCTTGGCGCTACCGCTACGACGCCGCCGGCGCGGCGCGGATCGGGCTGCCGGTGGCGCTCGTGATCCTCGTCGTGCTGGCGATACCGTTCGCGATCAGCGGCCGCTGGGGACTGCTCGGGGTCGGCTTCAACAACGACCTCGGCCTGCACCTGGCCTGGGCCGAGTGGCTGCGCAGCGGCTTCGGGCCGGCGCCGGACCCCGGCTACCCGCTCGGGCCGCACGGGCTGGCGGTGGCGACCGCGGCGGTGCCGGGAATCGGGCTCGGCCAGGCCTTCATCGGCGAGATCCTCGCGATCGGCGTCCTCACCGGCCTCACCGCGCTCGGCGCCCTCGCCGAGATGCGGCCCTGGCGACGGGTCGTCGCGGCAACGATGGTCGCCGTTCCCTATCTCGCCGCCTCCTACTTCGCCCAGGCCGCCTTCAAGGAGACCGCCGAGGCGCTCTTCGTCCTCGCCTTCGCCGTCTTCCTGCTCGCCCCCGGGGCTCCGCCGGCGGGCTCCTGGGCGCGGCTGCGCTTCCTCCTGCCACCGCTGGCGCTGGTGGGGGGCATCTTCTTCGCCTACAGCTTCGCCGGAATCGCCTGGCCGGTGGCGATCCTCGCCCTCTGGAGCCTGACCGTGCCGGCGGTACGGCGGGCGCTGCGGCCGCGGGCGCTGCTGCGCTTCCTCTTCCGGCCGGCGACGCTGCTGGCGATCGCGGTGCTGGCCGGCCTCGCGGTGCTGGCCCTCGTCGGCCCCTTCGGCTTCGCCAGCAGCTTCCGCAAGGTCGCCGGCAGCAACACCTACGGGCCGGTCTCGCCGCTCGAGGCGCTGGGGATCTGGCCGGCGGCCAACTACCGGCTCGACGCCGCCGGGGGCGCCCAACTGCCGGCGCTGGCGGGGACGATCGCGGTGCTGGCGCTGCTGGTCGGGGTCGCCTGGTGGGTCGAGCGCCGCGAAGCGACGATCCCGATCGCCCTCGGCGCCTGCGGCGCCCTGTACCTCGTCTCGCTCCCCTCCAGCGGCGACTACTCCCAGGCCAAGGCGCTGATGATCGCCGCCCCCCTGGCGATGCTCGTAGCGATCCGCCCGCTGCTGGGCAAGTTCCCCGGCCGCCGGGGGCTGGTGCGGGTTGGGTGGACCGGGTTGGCGGTGGCGTTCGTGGGCGGGTCGATCTACTCGAGCTTCCTGGTCCTGCGGGATGCTCCGGTGGGGCCGGCGGGGCACGGGGCGGAGCTCGAGGCGTTGATGCCGATCGTCCATGGCAAGCCGGTCCTCTACGCCGGCCAGGACCGCTACGCCGCCTACAACCTGCTCGGGGCCGACACGCACGTTCCGCTGGTCGAGTTCCCCGACCCCGCCGTCTCCCCCGGCTCGGAAAAGCCGTTCGACACCGGCGACGCCTACAGCCCGATCGACTTCGACTCCTTCGGCCGGGGAACGCTCGACCGCTTCCCCTACGTGATCACCAGCCGTGCCGCCTGGAACAGCCAGGCGCCTCCGAACTTCAAGCGCATCGCCTCGACGCCGTCCTTCGTCCTCTGGAAACGGACCGGTCCGACCCCCGAGAACCGCCACGTCCTGCTCGAGGGAACCGAGGCGGGGGCGTATGCCGGCTGCGCGTCGCCGGAGATCCGCGTCCTCCTCGCCAACCCCGGCCGCGCCTCGCTCTTCCCCGGCGCCGTGATCGGCCCGAAAGGGAGTTGGGACGAGGGCAGCGTGCTCGGAACCGGTGCCAGGACCTCTCAGGCGCTCGACCTGGCGGCCGGAGAGTGGAACCTCTCGATCCAGTACTTCTCCCCCTTCGAGATGACGCTCACCGCCCCGGGCTTCCGCGAGCCTCTGCAGGCGGCCCTTGACGGCCAGCGGCCGAACACGATCAGCCTCGGCAACAACGGCCAGTACTGGCCCGCGGGTCGCTTCGAGAGCACGGGCGGCAAGACCCGGTTCACGCTCTCCACCGCCGGCGCCACCACCCTGCAGAGCCTCAGCGGCTACGACGGCAAGGCCTACGTCGGCGAGCTCGTCGCCGTCCCCGCCAAGCCGCACCGCATCGTGCCGCTCAGCAAGGCCTGTAACTCATGGATCGACTGGTACGAATCGCCTGAATCGCCCTGAGTGGTGATCCAGCAGCGAGGTCTTGCGGGGAGGGGCACCCGACCCTCTACCGCGACTTAGGCCGCTTTGGCGGCCATGCGCTCAGGACTAACCCGCACGACGTCCCAGACCAGGTCCAGCTTCTCGAGGCCGTCGATGACGAGGGCGGAGATGTCGAGCTGGTAGCGACCGAGGCCGTGGGTGGCCGAGGTCGGAAAGGCGTGGTGGTTGTTGTGCCAGGCCTCGCCGAAGGTCGGGATCGCGATCAGGGCGAGGTTGCGCGACTGGTCGGTCGTCTCGAAGTCGCGGTTGCCGAAGACGTGGCAGAGCGAGTTGATGCTGTAGGTGAAGTGGTGGAGGACGAAGACGCGGACCAGGCCGCCCCAGAGCAGCCCGGTGACGGCGGCGAAGAGGGTGCCGCCGATCACCCAGCCGAGCGCGAAGGGGAGCAGCAGGCCGCCGATCGCCCAGTAGATGAAGGTGCGATCGACCCAGTTGATCGTCGGGTCTTTGAGCAGATCCGGCGCGTAGCGCTCCTTGTTGCCGCGCTGGGTGTGGATGAAGAGCCAGCCCATGTGGGCGTGGAAGAGGCCCTGCATGGCGCCGCGCCAGCCGACCCCATGGTCGACATGGGGGCTGTGCGGGTCCCCCTCCTGGTCGGAGAAGGCGTGGTGCTTGCGGTGATCGGCGACCCAGGAGATCACCGGCCCCTCGATCGCGGCCGAGCCAAGGATCGCCAGCAGCCCGTGCAACCACTTCGAGGTCTTGAAGGCGCGGTGGGTGAGGTGGCGGTGGAAGCCGACCGTGATCCCGAGCCCGGTGAAGAGATAGAAACTGAGGAAGAGGAAGACGTCACTCCAGTGCAGAGCCTTGCCCCAGACCTGCCAAGCGGCGAAGCCGAGCGCCACGAACGGGATCAGCGTGACCAGGCCGGTGATGATCCTGTCGCGGGTCTCGTTCTCGACGGGCTGGATGTCTGAGGGGAGCGGTCCGGCGGTTGCTGACATGGGCGCGATGATACGGATCGAAGCTGAAGAAACCCTCGCAGAACCAGTTGGAGATCTCCGAGCACGCGCGCCCGGAGGCCTCAATCCAGCGAACGGGCCGCGCCGATAGGGTTCGCGACGATGCCGTTCGCGAACACCGCTCCGCTGCGCCGGGAGATCGAGGCTCGGCTCCCCGAGCGCCCCTTCACGGTCGAGTTCTGGGACGGCACCAAGCTCGCCTCGACGACCGGCGAGGGCCCGACCTTCAGCGTCCGCTCACCGCGTGCCGCGGCCCACGTGCTGCGGGCGCCGGGACAGCTTGGCCTCGGCCGCGCCTACGTCAGTGGGGAGCTCGAGGTCGACGACATCGACGCCGTGATCGAGCTGCTCGACGAGTGGAAGCCGCCCTCGCTGGACGGCGCCGACAAGCGGGCGCTGCTGCTCGGCGCCATCCGCGCCGCCGGCATCACCAAGCCGCCGCCCCGGCCCGCCTCCGAGCTGCGCCCGAGCGGCCGCCGCCACAGCAAGGAGCGCGACGCCCGCGCCGTCCGCCACCACTACGACGTCTCCAACGAGTTCTTCGAGATGTTCCTCGGCGAGACGATGGTCTACAGCTGCGCGGTCTTCTCCCGCGGCGCGAAGACGCTGAAAGAAGCGCAGGAAGAGAAGCTGGAGATGGTCGCCCGCAAGCTGGAGCTGAAGGAGGGGGACCGCGTGCTGGACGTCGGCTGCGGCTGGGGCGGCTTCCCGCTCTGGGCGGCGACCAGGCACGGCGCCAGCGTGGTTGGGATCACTCTGTCTCCCCCGCAGGCCGAGAAGGCGCGCCAGCGGGCCGAGGAGGCCGGGGTCGCCGACCGTGTCGAGATCCGCGTCATGGACTACCGAGACCTCGCCGGCAGCGGCGAGCGCTTCGACGCGATCGCCAGCATCGGCATGGTCGAGCACGTCGGCTCCGCCAACATCGACGTCTACGCCCGCACCCTGGCCGGGCTGCTGGAGCCCGGCGGGCGCCTGCTCAACCACGGCATCACCCGCTTACGCCACACCGACGGCGAGGCGGGGCCCTTCTCGGAGCGCTACGTCTTCCCCGATGCCGCCCCGCTGCATCTCTCGCGCAACCTGCTGGCGCTCGAACGCGCCGGCTTCGTCACCCGCCACGTCGAGGAGTTCGGCGCCGACTACGCCGAGACGCTCAAGCACTGGGCGAAGAACCTCGACGAGAACATCGAGGAGGCGACCCGCCTCGCCGGCCCGGAACGGATCCGCGTCTGGCGGCTCTACCTGCGGGCGGCGCGCAACGGCTTCGAATCAGGCTTTACCTCGATTTACCAGGCCCGCTGCACCCTGGGGATCTAGCTCCTAGAGCGGAAAGCCGTCGGTGACGTCGGCGATCGCCCAGTCGGCGCCGGCGTCCCGCTGCTCCTCGACGCTGTAGCTGCCGGTGGCGACGCCGACGACGCGAATGCCGGCGCCGTGGCCGGCTTTGACGTCGCGCGGAGTGTCGCCGACGGCGATCGTCCGGGCGAGGTCGAGCGGGCTGCCGGAGACCTCGCCGCCGCGCTCGACGGCCTTCTTCGTCAGCTCGGTTCGGTGGCGGGAGTCGGAGCCGTAGCCGCCGAAGTTGAAGAAGCGGTCGAGGTCGCCGCGGACGAGCTTGATGTGGGCGGCGGCCTCGATGTTGCCGGTGACGATCCCGAGCAGGACGCCGCGCTCGAGGAGGCGCGGAAGCAGCTCCGCGATCCCGTCGATCACGTAGTACCCCTCCGATTCGGCGACGGCGTCGGCGAGATGGCCCAGGTAGCAGCCGACCGCCTCCGCCAGCTCGGTGTCGCTGCCGTCGCGGCCGAGCACCTCGCGGAAGACGATCTCGGCGATCTCGGGATCGGTCATCCCCGCGTGGGTGTGTTCCTCGATGTTGGCCTCGACCTCGTAGAGCTCGAGGAAGGCACGTTGCCAGGCGACGGCGCCGGCGCCACCGGTGTGCAGCAGGGTCCCGTCGATGTCGAAGAGCACGGCGCGAATCACGGCGGCAACCTAGCGCGGAACGATGCTGCCGCGCAGGTCCGAGCGGTGCGAGCGACTCCTGACGGAGGCGACCGCGTCGCCGCGGGCGAAGTGGCGACGGCGTCGGCGCTCACTCGAGGGGCGGCTCAGGTCCGGGGTCTGAGCCGCTGCCGGCGTCCCCGGCCCAGCCGCGGCGGGCGGGCCGGCGTCGTCGAGGCCGGTTCCGGCGAGCGCGGCGGTGTAGGTGCCGGCGTCGCCGCGCACCCGCAGCGTCGCCGTCTTGGCTCCGGCGCTGTCGGGAGCGAAGCGGACGCGGAGGAGGCATTCGGCGCCGGGCGCGAGCTCGGCGCCGCTGCATTCCTCACCGGCGAGGGCGAACTGGTCGAGGTCGGCGCCGACGATCGCGACGCTGTCGAGAGCGACCGGGGCACCGCCTTCGTTGCGGACGGCGAAGGTGTGAGCGGGGCTCTTGCCGCCCGCCACCCGGCTGCCGAAGTCATAGGCCGACGGCGCCAGCGTCACGGCGGGGGCGATACCTTCGCCGCTCAGCGTCACCATCGCGCCGCCTTCGCCTTCGCCGAAGAAGGCGAGGCGGGCGGTCTTGGGGCCGGCGCCCTGCGGGGTGAAGCGGACGTGCGCGGTGCAGGTGCCGGACGGCATCAGCGGCCCGCTGGTGCAGCTCTCGTCGAGCAGGCGGAAGCTGCCGGCGTCGCCGCCGGCGATGACGCCGATGAAGAAGCCGGCGGGGACGTTGCCGCTGTTGGCGATGACGATCGTCCGGGTGAAGCCGTCGGTGCCGACCGTCGCGGCGCCGAAGTCGGCGGGGCTCGGCGAGGCTTCGATGTTGGGCCTGCCGCCTTCGCCGGTGATTTCGGCGCCGAAGCTCTCGTTGTTGGAGTTGAGCTGGAGCCGGGTTTCGACGGGGCCGGTTTCGTTCGGGCCGAAGTAGATCTGGACCGAGCAGGTTTCGCCCGGTTCCATCCAGCGCCCGAAGCAGTCACTGTTGCCGAACCAGAGGCCGTTGGCGTTGCCACCGTTGAAGCCCAGCGAGTTGACCTGAGCCCCGGCCTGGCCGTCGTTTTTGATCTGCAGGGTCGTCGATGCGGATTCCGAGTGGACCGGCCGCAGGCCGAAGTCGTAGCTGCCGGGCTGGAAGCTGAAGTGGGCCGGGACGGCGGTGCCGGAGACTTCGAAGCTCTGTTCGGGGCGACCGCCGGCGAACCGCACGTAGAGCGTCGAGTGCTTGGCGCCGAGACTGCTCGGCTTGAAGGAGATCCAGGCCGAGCAGTGTCCGCTCGGCTGGAGAGCGCCGCAGTTGGAGCCAGCGAAGCCGAACTCGCCCGAGTCTTCACCTTCGATCAGGACCTTTTCGATCGAGGCTTCTTCTTCGCCGGCGCTGTTGAGGAGTTCGAATTCCACCGACTGCGACTGGTTGCCGACGGTCGTCGTCGGCAGGACGACGGGCGAGGGCGAGATCGTCAGCGGCGCTCCGCCACCTTCAGCGGGCGGCGCGGCGAGACTCGCGGCCGGAGGCACGACGGTGAGGAGGATCATCGCGGCGAGGACGGAGACGGTGGCGCCGATCGGCCTCGGCAGGGCGATTCTGGACATGCCGCCTCATCGGGCACAGCGGCGCCTCGCTTGCGGTTTGGATGGGATCCTTCATCCAAAATCGGGTGGCGCGGGCGCGGACCCGCTCACTGCTCGTGCTCGAGCAGATCGCGCTGGCTGAGCGTGTAGAGCAGACCCAGCGAGGGCAGGACGAGCACGGCGGCTACGGCGAAGACGATGAAGACGATGTCGAGTGTCGGATCGGGGGCCGCGGCCTGGTCGATCCGCAGACTCGTCGGCAGCAGGTAGGGAAACTGGGCGACCCCCCAGCCCCAGATCACGGCGACGACGGCACCGGCGGCGAGCGGGCGCAGCGGCCGCCGGCCACCGCGCAGCAGCACCGCCAGCAGGCCGACCCCGCAGACGATCGAGAGGACCACCAGCGGCAGGCCCTGGTCGGTGAGGCGGTCGAAGACGTAGCGCGCTTCGGCGTGCAGCTCGATCAGGCCGATCGCGGCCGCTACTCCCGCGACCGCCCCCGCGACGAGCGCCCGGCGGACGAAGTAGCGCTCGAGGTCGGCTTCCCCCGCCCGGCGGGCGTCGCCGACGAGGAAGACGGCGGAGAGATAGGCGCCGGTGGCGACGAACATCGCCCCGGTCAGCAGCGGCAGCGGCTCGAGCCAGCTCGAGAAGGCGTCGCCTTCCCCGCCGGCGGGGACGTTGCCGGAGGCGATCGCGCCGACGACGGCGCCCATGAAGAACGGGGTGAGGACGGAGGAGAGGGCGAAGGTCGCACCCGCCGCCCGCCGCGCCGAGAGCCCCTCGATCGACCTGCGGAAGGCGAAGCCGGAGCCGCGCAGCACGATCCCCACCGCCGCCAGCGCGATCGGCACGTAGAGCGTCGTCATCACCGCGCTGAAGGCCGGCGGGAAGGCGGTCCAGAGGACGACGAGGATGAAGATCAGCCAGACGTGGTTAGCCTCCCAGACGGGGGTCAGAGAGCGCTGGATCAGCGCCCGCGGTCGCTCGCCCTTCTCGGCGTCGCCCGCGATCAGGTCCCAGAACCCGCCGCCGAAGTCGGCGCCGCCGAAAAGCGCGTAGAACGTCGCCCCGACCCAGAGGATCGCCGCCGCGGCGTCAGCCCGGCTCATCGCGCGGACTCCGCCGGCGGCGCGTAGGGGGTGCCCTCCGGTTCCGCCTTGCCTTCGCGCCAGCGGCGCGACATGCCACGGAGGACGAGGATCGCGATCGTCCCGATCGCCGCGTAGAGCAGCAGCACGGCGCCGAAGCTGAACCAGATCCCCCTCGCCTCCGTGACCGCTTCGGAGGTGCGCATGTAGCCCTGGACGATCCAGGGCTGGCGGCCGACCTCGGTGACGATCCAGCCGCTCCAGAGGGCGAGCACCGCCCCGGCGCCGGAGATCGCGACCGCGCGCAGGAACCAGGGGGTCTTGGGGATGTCCCGCTTTCTCCACCAGGCGAGCGCGAGCCAGAGTCCCAGCAGGAGCAGCGCGGTGCCGATCCCCACCATCGCGTCGAAGGCGAGGTGGAGGAGCGTGTTCGCCGGTGGGCGTTCGTCCTGCGGGATGTCGTTCAGCCCGACGACGCTGGTGTTGGCGCTGAAGCCGACCAGGAAGGAGTCGAGGTCGGGGATCGGGATCGCGAACTTGACCCCGTTCGCGGTGCAGACGCCGCCGATGTACTCGGTCTGGTGGCCGCCGGTTTCCTGGATGCACTCCATGCCGGCGAACTTGGCCGGCTGGTGGTCGGCGACTTCGCGCGCCGCGGTGTCGCCGACGAAGAGCTGGATCGGAGTCGCGATGGAGGCGATCACGAGCGGGATCAGCAGCCCCAGCCGGTGCAGTCGGTCGCGCCGTCCTTTCAGCATCCCGGTCGCGTAGATCGAGGCGACGAGGAAGCCGGTGACCATGTAGGCGGCGAGGATCATGTGCGGCACCTCGTAGCCGGTGGCCGGGTTGAGCAGAACCTTCAGCGGTTCGGTGTCGACGACCTTTCCGGCCGCGTTCAGGGTGAAGCCCTGCGGCTGGTTCATCCAGGAGTTGGCGGCGACGACGGCGAAGGCGCCGCCGATGCCGGTGAGGAACATCGGGATGCCGGCCCAGAAGTGAGCCCAGCCGCTCAGTCGCCTCCAGCCGTAGATGTAGATCGCGAGGAAGATCGCCTCGAGGAAGAAGAAGATCCCCTCGATCCCGAAGGCGATCCCGAAGGCGGCGCCGAAGCGATCCATGAAGTGCGGCCAGAGCAGGCCGAACTCGAAGGTGAGGACGGTGCCGGTGACGGCGCCGACGGCGAAGGTGACCGCCATCGCCTTCGACCAGCGTTTGGCCAGCTCGATCGCGTCGGAGTCGCCGCGCTTGAGGCCGATGTAGTTGGCGACGAGGATCGTCGCCGGCAGGGCGACCCCGAGGCAGGAGAGGACGATGTGGAACCCCAGGGTGAAGGCCATCTGCTCGCGGGCGGCGAGCAGGTTGGATGCCGACGCGGCCAACGGGAGCGCGCCGAGCGAGAGCATGGCGGGACCCTATTCCCCGCGTCGGGCGTGCCGGTAACGGCGAATCAGCGCGTTGGTGGAGCTGTCGTGGCGCAGCTTCGGGTCCCGCCCCGCCTCGAGCTCGGGAATGATCGCGACGGCCAGGACCTTGCCCAGCTCGACCCCCCACTGGTCGAAGGAATCGATTCCCCAGATCGCGCCCTGGGTGAAGACGCTGTGCTCGTAGAGGGCGACGAGCGCGCCGAGGGTCTCCGGGGCGAGGCGGTCGGCGAGGATCGTGGTGGAGGGGCGGTTCCCCTCCATCACCCGGTGCGGCACGACCTCCTCCGCCGTCCCCTCCGCCCGCACCTGGTCGGCGGTTTTGCCGAAGGCGAGCGCCTCGCCCTGGGCGAAGACGTTGGACATCAGCAGGTCGTGATGGCGCCCGAGCGGGTTGTTGGAGTGGAAGAAGCCGATGAAGTCGCAGGGAATCAGCCGCGTTCCCTGGTGGATCAGCTGGTAGAAGGAGTGCTGGCCGTTGGTCCCCGGCTCGCCCCAGTAGATCGCGCCGGTGTCGTAGTCGACGTGGGTGCCGTCGAGGGTGACGTGCTTGCCGTTGGACTCCATCGTCAGCTGCTGCAGGTAGGCCGGGAAGCGGTGCAGGTACTGGTCGTAGGGGAAGACGCCGCTGGTCTGGGCGCCGAAGAAGTCGGAGTACCAGACCGAGAGCAGCCCCATCAGCATCGGCAGGTTGGACCCCGCCGGCGCTTCGCGGAAGTGCTCGTCCATCGCGTGGAAGCCGGCCAGCATCTCGGCGAACCGCGCCGGGCCGATCGCCAGCATCGTCGAGAGCCCGATCGCCGAGTCCATCGAGTAGCGACCGCCCACCCACTCCCAGAAGCCGAACATGTTGTCGGTGTCGATGCCGAACCCGGCGACCTCCTCGGCGTTGGTCGAGACGGCGACGAAGTGCTTGGCGACGGCGGCCTCGTCGCCGCCGAGCCCGGCCAGGCACCAATCACGGGCCGATTTGGCGTTGGTCATCGTCTCCAGCGTCGTGAAGGTCTTCGAGGAGATCACGAACAGCGTCTCCTCGGGATCGAGGTCGCGGGTGGACTCGGCGAAGTCGGTGCCGTCGACGTTGGAGACGAAGCGGAAGGTCATCTCGCGGCGGCTGAAGTGGCGCAGCGCCTCGTAGGCCATCACCGGGCCGAGGTCGGAGCCGCCGATGCCGACGTTGACGACGTTGCGGATCTGCTTGCCGCTGTGGCCGCGCCACTCGCCCGAGCGGACCCGCTCGCAGAATGAGCCCATGCGGTCGAGCATCTCGTGGACCTCCTTGACGACGTCGACGCCGTCGACGACGAGCGAGCGGTTGCGCGGCATCCGCAGCGCCACGTGGAGGACGGCTCGATCCTCGGAGACGTTGATGTGCTCGCCTTCGAACATCGCTTCGCGGCGGCCCTCGACGCCGCGCTGGCGGGCCAGCTCGCCGAGCAGGATCAGCGTCTCGTCGGTGACCCGGTTCTTCGAGAAGTCGAGATGCAGGCCGGCGCCGTCGGCGACCAGCCGCTCGCCGCGTTCGGGGTCGGCGGCGAACAGGTCGCGCAGGTGTGCCCCGCGGATCTCCTCGTAGTGGGCCTGGAGGTTCGACCAGGCCGGAAGCTCGCGCAACGGCGAGGGCTCGCTCACCCCGCCGTGACCCCGCGCTGGGAGGAGATCGACCTCAGCAGCTCTTCCCAGGACTTGACGAAGCTCTGCTTGCCCTCCTCCTGGAGGCGGTCGGCCAGCGCCGCGACGTCGATCCCGGCATCCTCGAACTCCGTCAGGACCAGCTCGGCGTTGCCGCCGTCGGCCGGGAAGAGGTCGCCGACCTCGCCGTGGTCGGCGAAGGCGAGCAGGGTGTTCTCCGGCATCGTGTTGACCGTGAAGGGCGAGGCGAAGGCCTCGATGTAGAGCGTGTCGGAGGCGTTCGGGTCCTTGGTCCCGGTGCTGGCCCAGAGCAGCCGCTGGGCGCGGGCGCCCTCGTTCTGCAGGCGGCGGAAGCGCTCGGAGGCGAGCAGCTCGTTGTAGGCGCGGTAGGCGCGGCCGCCGATCGCGACGCCGAGCCGGTTGTGCAGCTCGGCGGGGACCTCTTCGGCGACGGCGACGTCCCAGCGGCTCATGAAGATCGAGGCGACCGAGGCGACGTTGGGGTCCAGGCCGGCCTCGATCCGGCGCTCGATCCCCTTCATGTAGGCGCCGGCGGCGGCGAGGTACTGGCGGTCGTCGAAGAGCAGCGTCACGTTGACCGGAATCCCGGCGAAGATCGTCTCCTCGATCGCGGTCAGGCCGGCGGTCGTGCCCGGGATCTTGATGAAGAGGTTCTCGCGCTCGGCCTTGGCGTGCAGCTGGGCGGCCTGCTCGATCGTCGCCGGCGCGTCGTCGGCGAGCAGCGGCGAGACCTCGAGCGAGCAGAAACCGTCGACGCCGTCGGTGCGGGCGTGGATCGGGGCGAAGAGGTCGGCGGCCCCCTGCAGGTCGGTGACCGCGAGCTCGAAGAAGACGTGCTCGTCGGCGTTGACGCCGACGCCCTCGGCAGCGCCGCTGACTTCGGCGATCTGCTCGTCGTAGGTGTCGCCGCCGGAGATCGCCTTGTCGAAGATCGTCGGGTTCGAGGTCAGCCCGGTGACCGAGAGCTCCTCGATGTAGCCGGCGAGGGTGCCGTCGCCGAGCATCGTCCTGGTGATGTTGTCGAGCCAGAGGCTCTGGCCCAGTTCGTGCAGTCGTGCGGTCGTCTTCATCGCAGTGCCTCCTTGGCCTTCGCGGCAATCTGGTCCGGGCTGAAGCCGAACTCCCTCTCGATGTCCTTGAACGGGGCCGACTGGCCGAAGGTGTGCATGCCGATGATCGTCCCCTCGCTGCCGACGTAGCGCTCCCACCCGAGCGTCGAGGCCTCCTCGATCGCAACCCTGACGGCGGGTCCGGGCGGCAGCACCTCGTCGCGGTAGGCCTGGTCCTGGCGGTCGAAGATCTCCCAGCAGGGCAGGCTGACGACCCGCGAGCGGATGCCTTCGCCGGCCAGCGTCTCGTGGGCACCGACGGCGAGCGAGACCTCGCTGCCGGTCGCGATCAGGATCAGCTCCGGCTCGCCCTCGCAGTCGGCGAGCACGTAGCCGCCCCTCTGGACCCCCGCGGCGGAGGCGTATTTGGAGCGGTCGAGCACCGGCACGTTCTGGCGGGTGAGGACGAGCGCCACCGGGTCTTTGGTGCGCTCGATCGCCAGCCGCCAGGCCTCGGCGACCTCGTTGGCGTCGCCGGGGCGGATCACGTCGAGGTGCGGGACCGCCCGCAGCGAGGCGAGCTGCTCGACCGGCTGGTGGGTCGGGCCGTCCTCGCCGAGCCCGATCGAGTCGTGGGTGAAGAGGTGGATGACGGGGATCTCCATCAGCGCCGAGAGGCGGATCCCGGGGCGGCCGTAGTCGGAGAAGGTGAGGTAGGTCGACCAGAGCGGGCGCAGCTTCGAGAGCGCCATCCCGTTGCAGGCGGTGACGGCGGCATGTTCGCGGATCCCGAAGTGGATCTGGCGGCCGTTGAAGCTGCCGGGCTCGAAATTCTCGGCGCCGTCGAAGGTGAGCCGGACCGAGGTCGAGTCGGTGAGGTCGGCGGAGCCGGCGATCAGCCAGGGCACGCGCTCGGCGATCGCGTTCTCGACCTTGTTGGAGGCCTTGCGGGTGGCGAGTCCCTTCTCTTCGTCGGCCTCGAAGGAGGGGATCGCCTCGTCCCAGCCGTCGGGCAGCCGGCGGCGCTGCATCATCTCGATCTCGGCCGCGTGCTCGGAGCCGGCGAGCTTCTCCTCCCAGGCGGCGCGCAGCTCGGCGCCGCGGTTGCCGATCAGCTCGTCGAAGCGCTCGCGGACGCCGTCGGGGACGAGGAACTGGGCGTCCTCGGGCCAGCCGTAGGCCTTCTTGGTCAGCTTGACCTCCTCGGCGCCCAGCGGTTCGCCGTGGGCGGACTCGGTGTCCTGCTTGTTCGGCGAGCCCCAGCCGATGTGGCTGTCGACGACGATCAGGGTCGGACGGCCCGTCTCGGCCTTGAACTCCTCGAAGGCGCGCGAGAGCAGCGAGGCGTCGTTGGCGTCTCCGACCCGCAGCACGTTCCAGCCGTAACCCTCGAAGCGGCTCAGCACGTCGTCGCCGTAGGCGAGGGCGGTGTCGCCGTCGATCGTGATGTGGTTGTTGTCGTAGAGCCAGCAGAGGTTGTCGAGCTTGAGGTGGCCGGCGAGCGAGGCCGACTCGTGGGAGACGCCCTCCATCAGGCAGCCGTCGCCGGCGAGGGCGTAGACGTCGAAGTCGAAGAGCTCGGCGCCGGGGCGATTGAAGCGCTCGCCCTGCCATTTGGAGGCGATCGCCATCCCAACCGAGGTCGCGATCCCCTGGCCGAGCGGCCCGGTCGTCGTCTCCACCCCCGAGGTCCAGCGGTACTCCGGGTGGCCCGGCGTGCGCGAGTGCAGCTGGCGGAATTCTTCGATCTCGTGCAGGCTGACCGCTGGCTCGTCGTGCACGACGTAGTCGGAGTCGACCCGGCGCACGCCGGCGAGGAAGAGCATCGAGTAGAGCAGCATCGAGGCGTGGCCGGCCGAGAGCACGAAGCGGTCGCGGTTGGGCCAGACCGGGTCGGCGGGGTCGTAGCGGAGGTGGTTCTGCCAGAGCTCGTAGGCGACCGGCGCCATCGACATCGGCGTCCCAGGGTGCCCGGAACTGGCCTTCTCGACGGCGTCGATCGAGAGGGTGCGAATCGTGTTGATCGCGAGCTGGTCGATGTCCTGGGCCATGCGGGTCTCGGATCCTATTCAGGGTTCGATCCGGGTGACGGTGCCATCGACGTTGTTACCCACCCAAACGTCGGCCTGGCGGCGGCGGCCACCACGGTCCGCTCGCCGCTCAGCGCGACCGACCGCGGCGCCGCACCGGGCCCGTCAGCCAGAGCCGCGCCTCCACCCTCCTAGTAGCGGTAGTGGTCCGACTTGTAGGGGCCCTCGACCGGGATGCCGAGGTACGCGGACTGCTCGGCGGTGAGCTCGGTGAGATCGACGCCGAGCGCGGCCAGGTGCAGTCGCGCGACCTTCTCGTCGAGGTGCTTGGGCAGCACGTAGACCTGCCTGTCGGCGTACTGCTCGGCTTTGCTGAAGAGCTCGATCTGGGCGATCACCTGGTTGGTGAACGAGTTCGACATGACGAAGCTCGGGTGGCCGGTGGCGTTGCCGAGGTTGAGCAGGCGGCCCTCGGAGAGGAGGACGATCGAGTGGCCGTCGGGGAAGCGCCACTCGTCGACCTGCGGCTTGATGTTGATCCGCTCGGCGTCGGAGGACTCGAGGCCGGCGACGTCGATCTCGTTGTCGAAGTGGCCGATGTTGCCGACGATCGCGTTGTGCTTCATCCGCGCCATGTCGTCGGCGGTGATGATGTCCTTGTTGCCGGTGGCGGTGACGAAGATGTCGGCGGTCTCGACGACGTCGTCGAGCTTGCGCACCTCGTATCCCTCCATCGCCGCCTGCAGAGCGCAGATCGGGTCGATCTCGGTGATGATCACCCGGGCGCCCTGGCCCCGGAGGGACGAGGCGCAGCCCTTGCCGACGTCGCCGTAGCCGCAGATGACCGCGACCTTGCCGCCGATCATCACGTCGGTGCCGCGGTTGATCCCGTCGACCAGCGAGTGACGGCAGCCGTAGAGGTTGTCGAACTTCGACTTGGTCACCGAGTCGTTGACGTTGATCGCCGGGAACAGCAGGTCCCCGGTCTCGGCCAGCTGGTAGAGACGGTGGACGCCGGTCGTCGTCTCCTCGGTCACGCCCTGGATCGACGCGGCGACGCCGGTCCAGCGCTGCGGCTCCTCCGCGAGGGAGCGCTGCAGGGTTTCGAGGATGATCTTGAACTCCTCCGAGTCGGCCGAGCCGGGGTCGGGGACCGCGCCGGCCGCCTCAAACTCGACGCCCTTGTGGACCAGCAGGGTCGCGTCGCCGCCGTCGTCGAGGATCATGTTCGGACCCTCGCCATCGGGCCAGAGCAGCGCCTGCTCGGTGCACCACCAGTACTCCTCCAGCGTCTCGCCCTTCCAGGCGTAGACCGGGATGCCAGCCGCGGCGATCGCCGCGGCGGCATGGTCCTGGGTCGAGAAGATGTTGCAGCTCGCCCAGCGCACCTCGGCGCCGAGCGCGATCAGCGTCTCGATCAAGACGGCCGTCTGCACCGTCATGTGGAGCGAGCCGGTGATGCGAGCGCCCTTCAGCGGCTGCGAGGTGCCGAACTCTTCGCGAGTCTGCATCAGACCGGGCATCTCGACCTCGGCCAGCGCGATCTCCTTGCGCCCGAAATCGGCGAGGCCGATGTCGGCGACCTTGTAGTCCTGGGTTGCGGTGCTGGTGGTCATCGAAGTCGATATCTCCTGGTCGTCAATTTGTGAAGTGCTCAAGCTCTCACCCAAGTATGGACATTTGGTGCCAGACGGGACTGCACGAGCATGTTCCGGGCCGAATAAAGTGCGTCTGGTGACCGGGGCTGATACGGAGAAGCGGCTTGCGGCTCAAGCCGCCGCGGAGCTGGTCGAGAGCGGGATGACGGTCGGCCTGGGGACGGGGTCGACGGTCGCCCACCTGCTGCCCGCGATCGCCCGCCGCGGGGTCGGCGAGATCCGCTGCGTCGCCACCTCCCTCGCCACCGAAGAGCAGGCGCGGGCGCTGGGAATCCCGGTCGAGGAATTCAGCACCCTGCGACGGCTCGACCTCGCGATCGACGGGACCGACGAGGTGACGCCCGACGGCTGGCTGATCAAGGGGGGCGGCGGCGCCCACCTGCGCGAGAAGATCGTCGCCGCGGCGGCCGATCGCTTCGTCGTCATCGCCGACTCCAGCAAGCCGGTCGATGCCCTGCGCGGGCCGGTGCCGCTGGAGCTGTTCGGCTTCGGCATCGCCTCGACCCTGGCCCGACTCGGCAAGGAGGTCGAGCTTCGCGACGTCCCCGCCAGCCCCGACGGCGGCGTGATCGCCGACTTCCGCGGACCGATCGGCGATCCGGCGGCGCTCGCCGCCCGGCTCGAGGCCGACCCGGGCGTCGCCGCCCACGGCCTCTTCCCGCCGGCGATGGTCAGCGAACTGTTCGTCGGCCGGGGCGAGCAGGTTGAGGTCGCCAGATTGGGCGGCTGATGGAACTGGTCGAGCGCGAGCGCGAGCTGGATTCGATGACCGCGCTGCTCGACGGTCTGGCGGAAGGTCGCTTTCCCTCCTGGCAGCCGATCGAGGCGGCCGAGTCGAGCGGATCGACCCGGGCGATCCCGCTGGCCGCGTCGAAGGCGCGGCCAGCGGTGAGCACGGCCTCGATGCCGTTGGTCGCGAAGGTGCCGACATGCGGGCGGTCGTTCGGCCCCAGGGGGTGGGGGGTGAGAGCCGAATTCTGGGTCGCGAGGGGCGCTACGGGGCGGGCGGTGCGGCGCCGATCGCGTGCAGGCCGCCGTCGACGTGGAGGATCTCGCCGGTGGTGCCGCGGGCAAGGTCCGAAAGGAGGAACAGCGCCGCGTCGGCGATTGGGGTCGGGTCGTCGGCGTCCCACCCGAGCGGCGCCTGCTCGGGCCAGAGGGTGCAGAGGTCGTCGAAGCCGGCGATGCCGGAGGCGGCGGCGGTGCGGACCGGCCCGGCGGCGATCAGGTTGACGCGGACGCCGCTGGCGCCCATGTCGCGGGCGAGGTAGCGGCTGACCGACTCCAGCGCCGCCTTGGAGACGCCCATCCAGTCGTATGACGGCCAGGCGACGGTGGCGTCGAAGTCGAGGCCGACGAGGCTGCCGCCCTCGCTCATCAGCGGCGCCAGCGACTCGGCCAGGCCCTTGAACGAGTAGGCGCTGGTCTCGAAGGCGGTGGCGGCGCTGGCCCGCGGCGTGCCGATGAAGTTGCCGCCGAGGGCGTCGGCGGGAGCGAAGGCGATCGCGTGGACGGCACCGTCGACCCCACCCCAGCGGCTGCTCAGCTCCTCGCGCAGGGCGAGCAGGTTGTCGTCGTCGTTGACGTCGAGCTCGAGCACCTCGGGCGGCGAGGGCAGCCGGGTCGCCGCCCGTTCGGTCATCCGCTTGATCCGGCCGAAGCTGGTGAGCAGGATCTCGGCTCCCTCCGCCTGCGCCCGCTCGGCGATCGCGAAGGCGATGCTGCGCCTGTTCACCACCCCGGTGACCAGGATCCGCTTGCCCTCGAGGATCACAGATAGACCTGCTCGGGCACGGCGGCGGCGAGCGCCGGCTGGGGCTGGCGGCGCCAGACGACCCGGACCTTCGCCAGGGTGACGACCTCGGAGCGCTGGTTGACGATCTTCCAGGCGAAGACGACAAGGCCGGTGGCGTCGTCGAGCTCCTTCTTCGACTCGAGCTGGCCCTCGACGTGGATCGTGTCGCCGATCCTGACCGGCCGCTTGAAGGCGACGCGCTCGAAGCCGCGCAGGGCGAGCACGTGGTCGGGGTCGAGCGGAACCAGGCCGACGCAGTAGGAGAGCAGCAGCATCCCGTGGGCGATGCGGCCGTTGAACTCGCTTTCGGCCGCCCACTCGACGTCGGTGTGGAGCGGGTGGTGGTCCCCGGTCAGGGCGGCGAAGGAGACGAGGTCGGTCTCCGTGATCGTGCGCCCCGGCGAGCGGAAGCGCGCGCCCACCTCGAGCCCGTCGAAGTCGCGCGAGAGCGTGTCACCCATCAGGTACCTCCTTGGAAATCGTCTTTGAATTCGCCCTGGATGCCGAAGTGGGCGCGCAGCGAGAGGGCGATCTCCTGCGTCGCCCGTTCGTGGCCCTGGGTCGACGGATGAAGTCCGTCGGCGGAGAAGTTGGCGCGGTCGGTGAGGCCGGGATGGCCGGCGACGTTGAGGCAGGGGACGCGGTGGCGGGCGGCGACCGTCCTGGTGACGCCGTTGAGGTCGGAGAGGGCTTTGACCAGGCGCGCCTTGGTCCGCGGCCGCAGTTCCATGAAATGCCAGCTCTCCGGCGCGGTCGCGGTCAGGATCGCCGCCTCGGGGGCGCCCTCGCGGAGTCGCTCGAGGATCTCCGAGAAGCGCCGTTCGTAGCCCTCGATGTCCGGCCGCGACGTGAGCAGGACGTCGTTGGCGCCGCAGATCACCGTGATCAGGTCGGGCTTCAGCTGGAGCGCGGCCGGAACCTGCTCGAGCACCTCGGCGCTGCTGGCGCCGTCGACCGCGAAGTTGCGGTAGGTGAGATCGGGGTTGACGGCCCGCAGCGAGCTGGCGAGGCGGTCTGCCCAGCGCTCGGCCTCGATCGATTCGCGGCCGGCGGTGAAGCTGTCGCCGAGGGCGACGTAGGTGGAGACGAGACGCCCCCGCGCGGTCGAGGGGTCGGTCATCACCGGGGCTCCCGCGGGCGAGTCGGCGAGGCTCATCGCCCGCCCAGCGACCGCAGCGCCCAGGCCAGGTGATCGCGGCTGGCGGCGGGGTCGATGACCTCGTCGACCCAGCCGCTGGCGGCGGCGGCGGGCGCGGTCAGATGCTCGGCGGCGTAGGAATCGGCGAGCTCGTCGTGCGACGGTCCCCCCTCCTCCTTCAGCGCCCGGTGGTGGACGATCCCGACCGCCTGGCGGGCGGCCATGATCCCGATCTGGGCGCCGGGCCAGGAGAAGACGACGTCGGCGCCGAGGTCTTTGGAGTTCATCGTGATCGCGGCGCCACCGAAGGCCTTGCGCAGGACCAGCGTCACCTTCGGAACCGTGGCACCGGCGAAGGCGCGCAGCAGCGAGGCGCCGTGGCGAATCACCCCGGCCTCCTCCTGGCGCTTGCCGGGCATGAAACCGGGGGTGTCGACGAAGACGACCAGCGGCAACCCGAAGCGGTCGCAGGAGGCGACGAAGAGGGCGGCCTTCTCCGAGGCGGCGGCGTCGATGACGCCGCCGAGGGCGCGCGGCTGGTTGGCGATCAGGCCGACCGAGCGGCCGTCGAGCCGGGCGATCGCGGTGACCATGTTGGGCGCCCAGCGCGGCGAGAGCTCGAGCATGCTGCCCTGGTCGAGGATCGCCGCCGCCACGTCCCTGACGTCGTAGACCTTGCGCTGGTTGGCCGGCACGTGGGCGCCGGGGTCGGTCCCGTCCGGCCCGGCCTCGAGGACGATCTGCGGCGGGTTGCCGATCGACTGCGGCAGCAGGCTGAGCAGGTGGCGGGTGGCCTCGATCGCGCCCGCGTCGTCCTCGGCCACGTGGTGGCAGACGCCATTGCGCCCGTGCACCCGGGGGCCACCGAGGTCCTCCATGCTGATCTCTTCGCCCAGCGCCTCCTGGACGACTTTGGGGCCGGTGAGGAACATCCGCGACTCGGCGGTCATCACGACGAAGTCGGTCAGCGCCGGCGAGTAGGCGCCGCCGCCGGCGGAGATGCCGCTGACGACGGAGATCTGCGGAACCTTGCGCGAGAGCTCGACGCTGGCGCGGAAGATCCGGCCGTAGCCGGCCAGCGCCGCGTGGCCCTCCTGCAGGCGGGCCCCGCCGGAGCGGACGAAGCCGACCACGGGGGCGCCGGCGTCGCCGGCCATCCGCAGCAGGCGGACGATCGTCTCGGCGTGGACTTCGCCGAGCGAGCCGCCGAGGAAGGTCGGGTCCTGGGAGTAGCAGAAGACCGGCCGGCCGTTGACCTCGCCGGCGCCGGCGGCGACGCCGTCTCCGGGCGTCGCCCGCTCTCCCAGCCGGGCCGAGGAGACGCCGCTGCGCAGCGGCCGGAAGCTGCCGGGATCGCAGAGCGCCCGCAGTTGCTCGAGCGGTGCCTCGGCGGCGGGGGCTTTGACGGTGGCGGTGGTCATCAGGCGGCGATGCAGAGGACGGCGTTGTGACCGCCGAAGCCGAAGGAGTTGGAGACGGCAACCAGCGGTCCCTCCCCGTTCTCGATCGGTTTCGAGTGTCCGGGCACGTAGTCGAGGTCGAGCCCCTCTTCGGCCTCTTCCCAGCCGACCGTCGGCGGCGCGACGCGGCGGCGCAGGGCTTCGACCGTGGCGATCGCCTCGACCGCGCCGGCGGCGCCCAGCAGGTGGCCGATCGCGGACTTGGTCGAGCTGACCGGGATGTCGGCGGCGCGCTCACCCAGCGCCAGCTTCAGCGCCATCGTCTCGCTGCGGTCGTTGAGCGGGGTCGAGGTGCCGTGGGCGTTGACGTAGTCGACGTCGACGGCGGCGAGGCCGGCATCGGCGACCGCGAGGCTGATCGCCCGCGCCGCCTCGATCCCTTCCGGCTGCGGCGCGGTCAGGTGGAAGCCGTCGCAGGTGGCACCGTAGCCGAGCAGCTCGCCGAGGATCTCGGCGCCGCGCGCTTCCGCCGCCTCCTTCTCCTCGAGCACGAGGATGCCGGCGCCCTCGCCCATCACGAAGCCGTCGCGACGGGCGTCGAAGGGGCGCGAGATCCCCGTCGGCGAGGTCGCTTCCATCGCCGCGAAGGCGGCGGTGGCGACACCGGTGATCGCCGCCTCGGCGCCGCCGGCGACGACCGCGTCGGCGTCGCCGGCGCGGATGATCCGCGAAGCGTCGCCGAGCGCGTGGGCGCCGGCCGCGCAGGCGGAGACGACGCCGTAGGTGTGGCCGTGGAGATCGTGGCGCATCGCCACCGCGGCGGCGGCGGCGTTGCCCATCATCAGCGGCACCGCCAGCGGTGAGACCGCCTTCTCGCCACGCTCGATCAGCTTGCGCGTCTGCTCCTCGAATGAGGGCAGGCCGCCGATGCCGGTGCCGATAACGCAGCCGACGCGATGGGCCTCGTACGGCAGCCCGTCCTCGTCGCCCGCCTGCGCGATCGCTTCGGCGGCGGCGGCGATCGCCAGCTGCGCGAAGCGGTCCGAGCGCCGCGCCTCTTTCTTCGAGAGGAAGTCGAGCGGGTCGAAATCGAGGCAGCGGCCGAAGCCGTCCTCGATCCCGCACTCGCCGGCGCTCCAGCGCTCGATCAGGGGCTCGCTGCCGACCCCGAGCGGGGTGACGGCGCCGACCCCGGTGATGACGACTCGGCGGGTCATCCTGCCTTCGTCACCACCAGGTCGATGACCTCACCGACGGTTTTGACGTCCTTGACGTCGTCGCCCCGAAGCTCGACGCCGAACTCGTCCTCAACGATCTGCGCCAGCTCGACCAGGTCGAGCGAGTCGACGTCGAGGCTCTCCAGGGTCGCCTCGCGCGAGAGCAGGTCGCGCTCGGTCCCGAGCTCGACCAGGCCGTCGTAGATCGTCGTCTCGACGCTGTCGGGCGTTACTTGCGTTGCCATCTAAATCTCCTTGTCTGAGGTCATGCGCTGAGGCCGCCGTCCACGGTCAGCGTCGTTCCGGTTACGTAAGAGGCCTCCTCCGAGGCCAGGAAGCGGATGCAGGCGGCGACCTCGTCGGGGCTGCCGACCCGGCGGGCGGGGATCGCCTTGGTCATCTCGCCGTCGAGGATCTCCTCGGTGAGACTGGTCTCGATCAGGCCCGGGGCGACGGCGTTGACGGTGATGCCGCGCCGCGCCACCTCGACCGCGACGGTCTTCGTGAAGCCGATCACGCCGGCCTTCGAGGCGGCGTAGTTCGCCTGGCCGGCGTTGGCCCGGGGGCCGACGATCGAGGCGACGTTGACGATGCGGCCGAAGCGGGCGCGCAGCATCGGGGTCAGGGCGTGCCGGGTGGCGCGGAAGGTCGCGGTGAGATTGACGTCGATCACCCGCTGCCATTGCTCGTCCTCGAGCTGCGGCGAGAGGCCGTCCATGCGCAGCCCCGCGTTGTTGACGAGGACCAGCACCGGGCCGTCCTCACCGGGCTCCAGCAGCCTCGCCACGTCGCCGGCGTCGGCGACGTCACCCTGCAACACGGAGGCGGAGCCACCCTCGGCCACGATCTTCTCGACCACCTCGCGGGCTCCGGCCTCGTCCTCGCGGTAGTTGACCCGGACCGGCCAGCCGTCGCGGGCGAGCGCCCGCGCGGTGGCGGCGCCGATCCCGCGCGAGGAGCCGGTGACGAGTGCGCATCCCTCACGCATCGGAAGCACTCCCCCACTCGACCACGGTCGCGCCCCAGGTGAGGCCGGCGCCGAAGGCGGCGACCAGGACCCTGGCGCCGGGCGCGAGGTCGCCGGCGAGGCGGGCGTCCTCGAGCGCGAGCGGGATCGACGCGGCCGAGGTGTTGCCGAAGTGGTTGATCGAGTCGACGACCCGCTCCATCGGCAGCTCGAGCCGTTCCCCGACCGAGCGCAGGATCCGAGCATTGGCCTGGTGGTAGACGAAGAGGTCGATCTGGGCCAGCGGCGTCTCGGCGAGGGCGGCGGCTTCGACCGTCGCCTCCGCCATCCGGTCGACCGCGTGGCGAAAGGTTTCGTGGCCCTGCATCCGGGTCACGCCCTCGTCCCGGGTGGCGTAGATCAGGTCGCGGTTGGCGCCGTCGGCGCCGAGCACGACCGGGCCGATCCGGCCCCGCTCGGCGCCACGCAACACGATCGCGCCGGCGCCGTCGGCGAAGACCGCGGCGGTACCGCGGTCATCGGGATCGGTGATCCGACTCATCAGGTCGGCGCCGACCAGGAGGACGTTGCCGGCGCGGCCGGACTCGATCATCCCGCAGGCGAGGGAGATGCCGGAGACGAAACCGGTGCAGGCGGCGTTGAGATCGATCGCGCCGGCGGCGCCTGCGCCGAGCTCGGCGGCGACCCGGGGAGATGCGCCCGGCATCAGATCGTCGTTGCTGGTCGTCGCGACCAGGACCAGATCGAGATCGCCGGCGGCGACTCCGGCCTCGGCAAGGGCCCGCTCGCCAGCTGCGGCGGCGAACTGGAAGAGGCTCTCGCCCGGCAGCGCGACCCGGCGCTCGTCGATGCCGGTGCGCTGGACGATCCAGCTCTCGTCGATCCCGAGGCGAGCCGCGATCGGAGCGTTGGCGACGACGGTCTCCGGCACGGCGACTCCGAGTCCGGCGATCTCGGCGCCGGTGCGGGTGGCGCGGTCGGCCGGCGCGGCGGCGGGTGCGGCGGCCGACTCAGGCATGGACGGCCTCCGACTCCTCGGCCAGCGAGCGCGCCTCGACGCCCTCGAGGGTGCGGCGGACGAGGCCGGTCAGCACGTCTCCCGGCCCGGTCTCGAGGAAGGTGCGGGCGCCGTCGCCCTGCATCGCCTTCAGCGTCGTCTGCCAGACCACCGGCTCGGTCAGGGCGGCGGCGAGCCCGGCGCGGGGATCCTCGAAGGGAGCGGCGCCGATCGAGGAGAAGACGGGCAGGCTCGGGGAGCGGAACTCGACCTCCGCGAGGGCGGCGCGGAACTTCTCCGCAGCCCCGGCCATCAGCGGCGAGTGGAAGGCGCCGGCGACGGGGAGCCGGATCGCCTTGGCGCCGTCGGCGCGGAGCTGGCGGCGGGCCTCGCTCAGCGAGTCGGCGCCGCCGGAGAGGACCAGCTGGCCGGGAGCATTGTCGTTGGCGACGGTGAGATCGAAGCTGGCGGCGAGATCACGGACCGATTGCTCCTCGCCGCCGAGCACCGCCATCATCCCGCCGGGGCTGGTTTCGGCCGCTTCCTCCATCAGGCGACCGCGGGTGACCGCCAGCGCCAGCCCCTGCTCGGCGTCGAGCGCGTCGCCGGCGACCAGAGCCGCCAGCTCGCCGAGCGAGTGGCCGGCGACCATGTCGGCGGCGGGGCTGCCGGCCTGCTTGAAGTGGGCGAGGCTGGCGCAGTAGATCGCCGGCTGGGCGAGGTGGGTCCCCTCGCCGATGTGCTCGAAGGGGTCGAGGCCGAGTTCGGTCCGCGCCTGCTCCAGCAGGTCGGGACGGTGGGTGGCGGTGACGGCGGCCATCCCGGACGTCTGGCTGCCCTGACCCGGGAATAGCACCGCGATGCGGGCGGAAATGGATTGCACTGATCAGATAGTGGTCCGGTCCAGGGCTTAGGTGACGCCCCGGAGGACCGATCCCCGACATATGGGGGATCTAAGGCGACGGTCGGGGGGTCGCGACCACGCCCAGACGTACAAAGCGACCCCACTGGGGCGCCGCGGCGCTCAGACCAGGATCTTCAGGCGCTGGGCCTGCCGGGTCGCCTCGGCCCGGTTGCGAACCCCCAGCTTGCGGTAGATCGCGCTGGTGTGCTCCTTGACCGTGTGCGGGGAGAGGTGGAGGTGGCCAGCGATCTCCTTGTTGGTGGAGCCGGTGGCGATCAGCGAGAGCACCTCCTGCTCGCGCTCGCTCAGCGGCGAGTCGAGCGGCGTGTGGTCGGCGAAGACCTCGGTCCCCAGCGAGACCATCCGCACCGCCTTGACGACGTCGACCGCGGACCAGTCCTTGGAGATGAACCCGGACGCGCCGGCGGAGCGGGCGACGAAGGGCGAGATCACGCCGGCGCCGGAGATCAGCAGCACCCGCGTGCCCGGGCTCACCGCGCGGATCTCCTCGCAGACCTCCGCCCCGGACTCGCTGCCGAGCAGCATGTCGACCAGCGCGACCTCGGGCCGCAGCCGGCGGCAGGTGTCGACCGCCTCGGCGCCGTTGGAGGCGGCGAGGCAGCGCTCGACCCAGCTCTGGCGCTCGAGCAGCAGCCGGAAGCCCCACTGGACGACGTCGTGGTCGTCGACCACCAGGACCCGCAGCTTGCCGTCCTCGGCCGCCATCAGGAGCCGACCGGGACGACGAGGCGGACCCGCCAGCGACCGCCGGCGGCGGCGCCGAACTCGACCAGGCCCTCGTAGCGGAGCGCTTCCAACGCCGCCAGCCGCAGCCCGAGGCCGCCGCCCTTGGTGTCCTTGCCGTTGCCGGCACCGTCGTTCTCGACCGCGAGGCTGAAGGTGTCGCCGTCGGAGGCGACGCGGATCTCGATCCGGCTCGGCTTCGAGTGGCGGTCGGCGTTGCGCAGCGCCTCGGCCAGCACCGACTGGGCGACCGGCTCGAGGTCCGGGGGGACGGCGACGCCCTCCTCCCACTCGAGCTTGAGGTCCGGGCGGCGCTCGAGCAGCCGCTCCAGGACCTGGGCGAGGCTGGCCTGGTTGGCGCGCGTGGGAGTCGCAACCGGGCGGGTCAGGGCGTGGCGCAGGTCGCCGACCACCGAGCGCAGCTCCTCCTGGCAGCGGCGGCGCTCGGCGGCCGAGAGGCCGCGCTCGGAGCCCAGCGCCAGGGCGACGCCGAAGAGCCGCTGGATCGCGTTCTCATGCAGCTCCCGGGTCAGTTCGACGCGTTCGCTCAGGCGCCGCTCGCTTTCGCGCTGCTCGGTCGAGTGCTCGACGCTCGCGGTCAGCGCCGCCAGGCGCCCCAGCGTCAGCATCGTCTCGCGCTCGCCGTCGTCGAGCTCGAAGTCCTCGCCTTCGTGGTCGGCGAAGATCACCCCGAGCCAGCGGCGGGCGGCGGAGATCGGCGTGCAGGTGATGCAGGAGGTGTCGGCGAGCTCGGCGTAGCGGTCGGGAACGTGCCCGGCGAGGCCGCCCCGGACCTCGATCACCCGATCCTGTTCCAGCGCCAGCCGGGCGATCGGCGTCTCGTCGAGGGTGCCCTCGATCCGCTGAACCAGATCCGGGTCTATCCCGTGGGAGCCCATCGGGATCACCGAGCGGTAGGTGTCGTCGTGGAGCAGCAGAGCCGCCCGCCGCATCGTCGTCAGCGAGCAGACCGCCTTGCAGACGCGGTCGTAGAAGACCCCGGATTCGGTCGCCTCGTCGAGTTCGGCGAGCAGCCCGACCAGCACCTCGACGGTGCCGGCCCGTGGCGCTGCAGCGGTGGTGGCGATACCCGAGTTTCCCATCGACCCTTGAGATTACGCCGCCGGCTTCCGGGGCGCGATCGGAGGCCCCGAGACAGGGGGTCGGAATCTATGTGGTACGCCTTACCCACTATGGCTTTCGTGGTGCCGACCAAGAGAGGTGCGTACGAGGTCCGGGAATCCCACAGCACCCCCAGGGGCCCCGCGCAGTCGCACCCTCGCCAGCTTCAGGGAGATGACCGACGAGGTCATCCAGAAGGCGCGGGTTCGCGCGGCGCAGCCGATCAGCGCGGAGGAGCTGCGCCGCGCGGCGGCGCGAGCCGGCGCCCCCGTCCCCGGGACGCCGGTCGACCGGGCGGCGCGGGAGGCCCTGCGGCTCCTCGCGGGGGGCGAGCCGCTGGATCCGCTGTTGCGCCGGCTGCTGCTCGACGCCCTCGATTCCGGTGAGCGCAGCGGCGAGCAGCTCCCGCCGATATCCGACGCCGCCCGCGCGGCGACCGGGTGGATCGGAGCGAGTCCGGCGCGGCGCGGCGAGGCGCCCCCTCGCTGCCGCAGAAGGTGGTCGCGATCGACGCGGCGCTGGGCGCCGCCCGCATCCCGCACGCGATCGGCGCCGCCCTCGCCCTCGGCTACGCCGAGCCGCGGGCCACGATCGACGTCGACATCAACGTCTTCGTCCCGACCGAGCGCTGGCCGCAGGTTCGCTACGCCCTCGCCCCGCTCGGGGTCGATGTCGGAGTCGACGTCGCCGCCCTCAAGCGCTGCCCGGCTGGTCCCGTTCGCCGAGACGACGATCCCGATCCTCTCGCCCGAGCACCTCGCCGTCTGCAAGGCGATGTTCGACCGGCCCAAAGACTGGCTGGACATCGAGCAGATCCTGGTCGCCACTAGCCGCCTCGACCTACCGGAAATAGAGGCTTGGCTGGGGGCGATGGTGGTGAAGCCGACCCGCGGCCGGCAAGGCTGCGAGAGCTGCTCGAGCGACTCTCGCTCGGCGACGACGGAAGCTAGCCCTGGCCCGCCGCCGCGGCGTCGGCGACGACGATCATCGCCTCGTTCTCTACCCGGCCGGCCGGGATCGAGGGGTCGCCGGCCAGCAGCTTGGCGAGCGGGTCGCGCTTCTCGGCGCCGGTGACCAGCCAGAGCACCTTGCGGGCGGTGTCGATCGCCGGGTAGGTGAGGGTCATCCGGCGGTGGCCCTGGTAGGCGCCGTCCGTGAGGGCGACGCGGCGATCGCTCACCTCCAGCACCGGGTCGCCCGGGACGAGCGAGGCGGTGTGGCCGTCGGGGCCGAGGCCGAGGTGGACGAGGTCGAAGCGCTCGGGCAGCGTGGCTTCGTACTCGCGGGCGGCGCCGTCGGGGTCGCGCTGGGTGACCGGCATCGGACGCAGCGCCGACTGGTGCTCCATCGAGAGGCCGAGGATCATGTGGGTGAGGTTGCGGTCCTCGCTCCCCGGCGAGGCGATCCGCTCGTCGACCTGGAACAGCGAGGTCTCCGCCCAGGGCATCTGCTCGAGTTCGCCGAGGATCGCCAGCATCGCCCAGGGCGAGCGGCCGCCGCTCATCGCGAAGCCGAAGGAGCCGTGCTCGGCGACCGCGGCGGCGCCGTCGGCGGCGATCAGCTCGGCGGCGCGGCGGGCCGCCGCCCTATCGTCGGCGAGGACCTCGAGCTCGGCAGCCATCGACCCGGCTCCCTCAGCTCGGCTTCTCGTCGTGGCCGCCGAACTGCTTGCGCATCGCCGAGAGCAGCTTGTTGCCGAAGTCTGCCTGGCCTTGCGAAGTGAAGCGGTCGAAGAGCGCCGTCGCGATCACCGGTGCCGGCACACCTTCGTCGATCGCAGCTGCGACGGTCCAGCGGCCTTCGCCCGAATCGCTGACGCGTCCGGAGAACCCGTCGAGGGTCGGCGACGCGTTGAGCGCGGCGGCGGTGAGATCGAGCAGCCACGAAGCGACGACGCTGCCCCGACGCCACACCTCCGACACCTTGGCGACGTCGAGCTCGTACGTGTAGGCGTCGGGATTCCGGATCGGCGCGGTCTCTGCATCCGTCGTGTGCGAGCGCGTCCCGACGTCGGCGTTGTGGAGGATGTTGAGGCCCTCCGCGTACGCGGCCATCAGTGCGTACTCGACGCCGTTGTGCACCATCTTCACGAAATGACCCGCGCCCGATGGTCCGCAGTGCAGGTAGCCCATCTCCTCGGGAGCGGGATCGCCGGAGCGGCCGGGGGTGCGTTCGCTCGCCGCGTCGATGCCCGGGGCCAGGGCGCGGAAGATCGGATCGAGGCGTGTCACCGTGGTTTCCGGCCCGCCGATCATGAGGCAGTAACCGCGTTCGAGACCGAACACGCCGCCGCTCGTCCCGCAGTCGACGTAGTCGATCTTCGACGCGGCCAACGCGTGCGAGCGGGTGATGTCGTCGCCGTAGAAGCTGTTGCCGCCGTCGATGATCGCGTCGCCGGCCGCGAGCAACGGTGAGAGCTCGTCGATGACCCTCCCGACGACGCCCGCCGGAACCATCATCCACACCGCGCGCGGCGCGTCGAGCTTCGACACGAGGTCGGCGATCGACGAAGCGGCGGTCGCGCCCTCGGCCGCGAGCGCCGCGCCCGCTGCCGGGTCGTGGTCGTACACGACGCACTGGTGGCCGGCCGCTTGGAGCCGGCGCACGATGTTGGCGCCCATGCGTCCGAGGCCGATCATGCCGAGCTGCATCACGACTCCTTGCCGCTTGCCGCCGTGAGTGCCGCGCCGACGATGCCGGCCAAGTTGCCGAGCTCGGCCACGCGCACCTCGCAACCGGGGTCGAGGCTGTCGATGAACTGGTCGGCGCGCTTGGCGACACCGCCGCCGATCACGATCAGCTCGGGCCAGAGCACCGAGTGGAGATGCTTGAGGTAGACGTCGAGGCGTTCGGCCCATTGCTTCCACGAGAGGTGTTTCTCGTCGCGTTTCGCGTCGGACACCCACGTGTCGGCGATCTTGCCGTTGACCTCGATGTGCCCGAGCTCCGAGTTCGCGACGAGCACGCCGTCGTTGAGGAGAGCCGTGCCCACGCCGGTTCCGACGGTGACCATGATCACGACGCCGCGCCGATCGCGCGCGGCGCCGAAGCGGGCTTCGGCGACACCGGCCGCGTCGGCGTCGTTCAACACGGTGCACTGACGACCCGTCGCGCGGCCGATCACGGCGGCAGCGTGCGTGCCGATCCACGCGTCGTCGATGTGCGCAGCAGTGCGCACCGTGCCGCCGACCACGACGGCGGGCAGCGTGCAACCGATCGGGCCTTCGGTGTCGAGTTGGCCGACGAGCGTCGCGACCGTGTCGGAGACGGCTTCGGGCGTGGCGGGCTGCGGGGTCACGACCCGGATCCGGCCCGTCGCGGTGCCGGTGCTGAGGTCGACGAGCGCGGCCTTGATGCCCGATCCGCCGACGTCGACACCGATGAGAGTCTGCGGCGTTGGCATCGCTTTGACGCTACTCCCGCGTCCGCCGCCGACGCGACAACGGGTACGGATCATTACGGCGTTGGCGACGCGTAACCTGCCGGCATGGCGCTGATCTCGAACATCGTGCAGGGGTCGAGCTCGAATCGGCTGGCACTGCTGATACACGGACTCGGCGCGGACGAGCGTGACCTCGCCGGCCTGCTGCCGTACCTCGATCCCGACGGCGCGCTCGCCGCGGTGTTCCCGCGCGGTGAGTACAGCGTGCCCGGGAGCACGGGCTACTCCTGGTACGGGATGTTCCAGGGTGACGAAGCCGAGGGCACCTACGCGGAGGCGTTGGCCTCGCTCGACGACTTGCTCTCCGAGGAGGCCGACGCGCTCGGTTTCGAGCGCGCGGAGTCGATCGTGGGGGGCTTCTCGCAAGGCGCGGGCCTCGCGCTCGGGATCGCCCTGCAGCGCAGCGACCGGCCGCGGCCCAAGGCCGCGCTCGCGATGAGCCCCGCGCTCGAGACGGCTGCCTTCGACCTCGACGAGGAGAACGCGCCGCCGGTGCTCGTGCAACACGGCACGCACGATCCCCTGATTCCCGTGCAACGCGCGCGTGAGCTCGCCCGGCAGCTGCGCACGCTCGGCGTGCCCACGGTGTACCGCGAGTACCCGATGGAGCATCAGGTCGCGCTCGAGAGCCTGCGCGACGCGACCGACTGGTTGGCGCAGGTGTACGCGGGTGAGAAGCCGGACGAGCCGGTCCCCGATGATCCGGTCGAGTTGGTCCCGTCGGTCACGACCGCGCAGTGGGAGGCCGAGGTTCTGCGCAGCGAGCTTCCGGTGATCGTCGACTTCTGGGCGCCCTGGTGCGGACCGTGCAAGCAGGTGTCGCCGATCGTCGAGCAGATCGCGGCGATGCGCAAAGGCTTCTACAAGGTCGTGAAGGTCAACATCGACGACGAGCCGCAGCTCGCCCAGGAGTACGGCGTGCAGAGCATCCCGATGATCGGTCTCGTGCGCAACGGCCGGCTCGAGCGGGCGTCGGTCGGAGCAAAGGCGAGGCCGGCCCTGGAAGCCGACCTCGGCATGCTCGTCATCCCGTAAACCCCAAAGGCCGAACTGGCGTGAGTGTGCCGCTATATGCGCGGCGTGCTCACGCCGGTTGGCGATGGTGGGGAGCTACGGGCGAGCCGCGCCGGCGAAGTCGGGGCGATAGATCGTGTGGTAGCGCACGTCGACGCCTGTGTACGGCGCCTCGATCATCGTGCCGCCGCCCACGAACATGCCCACGTGGTGGATCGGCGATCCGTAGAAGACGAGATCGCCCGGTGCGAGGCCGTTCATCGACACGTGGGGCAGCGATTGGTATTCGGCTTCTGCGTTGTGGGAGATGGACACGCCCGCCGCGGCCCAGGCGAACATCACGAGCCCGGAGCAGTCGAACGAATCGGGCCCGGCGGCGGCGTACACGTACGGCTTGCCGAGCTGCGCCTTCGCGGTGTCGACCGCGACCTGCGCCTGCGGATTGGGTGCCGGGAGGTTGGGGTCGGAGCCGAGGTTGGTCGGGCTGCTCGTTCCACTCGATCCGCTCGAGCTCGTGCTCCCCGACGACGAGCTCTGCAGCTGCACCGTCTGCTGTTGTTGTTGCGCCTGTTGCTGTGCCTGTTGTGCCTGCTGCTGCGCGAGCCGTTCCATCGCCGCTCGGGCCGCTGCCTCTTGCGCGCGTTCCTTCTCGACCTGGATCTGGTCGACGAGCGACTTGATCTTCCCGTTCACCTGTGACAACAGCGACTGCTGCTCGTTCGTCGCCTGCGTGATCTGGTCGCGCGTCGAGGCCAGACGATCGCGTTCCTTCTGCGCGGCGGCACGGGCCTCTTTCAAGGAGGCCTCCTGCACGCCGAGTTGCTCGACCGCGACCCGCACGTTGTCGAGGAGTTGGCGATCCTGGTCGGCGGCCGCGCCTGCGTAGGCCGTGCGCGATCCGAGCTCGCGCGTGTTGCTCAGGTCGATCGTCGCGAGCGGCGAAGGATTGCCCGCACCCATGTAGAGCTCGGCCGCCCGTTGCTGGAGCTGGCCGCGCACGGCATCGGTCTGCCGCTGCTTTGCCGCGAGTGCTGCCTCGTCGGCATTGAGCTGGTTGGTCGCGGTCTCGATCGCGAGCTGCGCCTTCGTGTACTGCTCGTCGAGCACCGAGACGCGGTTGCCGTTGGCCTCGATCTGCGCTTGGAGCGCGGCCGCCCTCTGCTGCTCCGACGCGAGATCGGACTGCGGCGTCGCGTGCGCCAGGGTCGTGGTCGTCAACGTCCCGGCGGTCATGATTGCGAGGGTGGCGGCGATGACAGCGGCCACGCGCGGACGGGCCGATCTGCTCATCCGCAACATGCGCGTCAACAGTAGACGCCGAGGTCGGCCGCGCTCGGGTTGGGCGCGCGTGCGTTCAGCGCGCGGTCAGCTCGCGCTCAACTTGCGACGGGCCAGCCCGGTGTGGGCGCCGGATCGCCGCGTCCGGTCACGATGGGTGTTGACCAGTGCTCTTTGCGCGCGATCTCGTTGACGACCTTCTGCCATTCCGTCGGGCTCCAGCCCTGCGTGGCGGTGACGAGTGAAGTGTCCTGGCGGAGCATCAGCAACGCGGGAAGCCGCTCGAGGCCGAGGCTGTCGATCAGGGCGCGGTCGGTGTCGCACCAGGTGAGCCACCGGTCGACGGCGTCACCGAGGATGCGCTTGGTGATCGTCTTGGTCGACGGGACGCACACGACGGTGCGCACGTCGCTGTCGCCGAACGTCGTGAAGATCCGGTCGACCACTGGTACGAACGCGGCGCCCTCGGGCCGGTCGGGAAGGACGATCAACATGATGTTGAAGACCGTCGCCCAGTCGTCGAGCGTTCGGGTCACTCCCGCGTAGCTCGTGATCGCCAGCAATGGGTCGGGGTTCTTCGCCACGGCGGCGAACGCTAGCGCGAGGCTCGGGCCGGGCCGGGAGTTCTAGTCTCTCGCCCCGTGGCCGGACGACGCGATCAGATCATGATGACGCCCGACGAGGTCGAGGCATTTCTCGACGCCGAACGCACCCTGCAGGTCGCGTCGATCAACAGCGACGGGACTCCGCATCTCGTAGCCATGTGGTACGCCCGGCACGGCGGTGAGATCGCGTTCTGGACCTATGCCAGGTCGCAGAAGGTCGTCAACGTCCGGCGCGATCCGCGCCTCACCGTGAT
The DNA here is from genome assembly GCA_017882505.1 of Solirubrobacterales bacterium. Classification (GTDB taxonomy): domain Bacteria; phylum Actinomycetota; class Thermoleophilia; order Solirubrobacterales; family 70-9; genus VAYN01. Next base: position 46,369 of record JADGPJ010000006.1, read on the forward strand.
GGTCGAGAGCGGCGACAAGTACGAAGAGCTCAGGGGCGTGACGATCTACGGGCGCGCACGGATCGTCGAAGATCTCGACGAGGTGTTCGCGTTCGGCGACAACGTGTACGCGCGCTACTGGGGCCCGATCGACAACGACGTAGTGCGAGAAGGCGTGCGCGCCATGGGCCGCAAGCGCGTGGTGATCGTGGTCGAGCCGGACAAGACCGTCTCCTGGGACCACTCCAAGCTCGCCGGGAATTACTAGCCCGCCCCTCAGGCCTTGGTGCCGTCGGCCTTCACGAGCGGGTGACCGGCCGCCCTCCACGCCCCAACGCCGCCCTCGATCATCGCGACGTCGAAGCCGTGGTTGTGCAGCGTCGCGGCGACGCCGGTCGCGATGTCTACGTTGCGTGACGCGACGACAACCGGCTTGTCCTTCGAGAGCTTGTGGATCTCCTGGTCGACGAGCTCGGGCTCCACGAGGATCGCGTGCGGCAGATGACCCTCGAACCACTCGTTGGGTTCGCCGGCGTCGATGAGCTGCGCGCCCTGCTCGACTTCTCGTGCCGCCCGGTCGGCGTCGATCATGGCGACCGACTCGTGGCCCCAAAAGCTCATGTTGCTCCCTCTTCAGCCGTGTGCTCGGAACGATCGGCGTGCTCGGCGAACAACGCCGCACCGATGGCCGGCATCATTCGGCGCAGCTCGGCGAGATGCAAGCCGGCGAGCTGGCGCAGGCGGCGAGCTCCGAGCGGGGTCAAGCGTAGGCGAACGATTCTCTGATCCTCGGAGTCGGCGTGGCGCTCGACCAGGCTCGCGGCGACGGCGCGGTCGACCAGGCCTACTGCGCTGTGGTGACGGAGCAGCAGCGAGTCGGCGACGTCGCCGATGGTCGGCCCCGGCGAGCCGTCGTGCCGCCCGCCGTCGTGCCCACGGATCGCGAGCAGCAACTGATGCTGGGCCGGTGTGATCCCGAGCGCCGTCGCCTGCTCCTCGCTCCACTGCAGGAACCGTCGCAACGAGGTTCGGAACGCGAGCAGCTCGGCGTATTCGGCATCGGTGAGATCGCGATTCATATCGCACTACGATATGCTTCATCGCTCCTGTGACCCCACCCCGTCGAATGCTCCTGCTCTGCGGCCTTGCCGCGCTCATCGGCGTGGTGGGCGGAGCGGCCGCGTACGTGCTCGTTCACCTGATCGCGCTCCTTACGACCCTCATGTTCTTCCATCGCGTGGGGTGGACCCTGCCGTCGTTCACGCATCTTCATCGCAGCCCCTGGATCGTCGTCGTGGCGGTCACCGGCGGCCTGCTCGTCGGCCTGATCGCGAAGTGGGCGCCGATCATCCGTGGCCACGGGATACCCGAGGCGATGGAGGCCGTGCTCACCAAGCAGAGCCGGATCGCGCCTCGCACCGCGATCGCCAAGCCGGCGTCGGCCGCGATCGCGATCGGCACGGGCGGACCGTTCGGCGCCGAAGGGCCGATCATCGTTACCGGAGGCGCTATCGGTTCGTTGCTCGGTCAGGTGATCCCCGTCTCTCCGAGCGAGCGCAAGATCCTCCTCGCGTGCGGCGCCGCGGCCGGCATGGCGGCGACGTTCGGCGCGCCCTTGGCGGCAGTCGTGCTCGCCGTCGAGCTGCTCATCTTCGAGTTCTCGGCTCGGGCCTTGTTGCCGCTCGTGGTGAGTGCGAGCGTTGCGTCGGGAATGCACTCGCTCTTCTTCGGGCCCGGGCCGTTGTTCTCGGTGCCGGCTCACAACTTCGCCGGTCTGTCGCAGCTTCCCTTCTACGCGGCGCTCGGCCTGGCGTGCGGTGCCCTCGCGGTCGTCATCAACAAAGGACTGTTCGCGATCGAGAGCGGCTTCCGGCGCCTCCCGGTGAACCAGTTCTGGTTGCCGGCGATCGGCGCGTTGGGCTTCGCGTGCATCGGCGTGGCCGTGCCCCGGTCGCTCGGCGTCGGCTACGACCAGATCGGCGACGTGCTCAACGGTCGCCTCGCGGTCGGCGCGCTCGCGGTCCTCGCCATCGCGAAGCTCGCATCGTGGTGGATCGCCCTCGCCTCCGGGACGTCGGGCGGGACCCTGGCGCCGCTGCTGTTGATCAGCGGCTCGTTCGGCGCGCTGCTCGGTCACCTCGCGCAGTCGATCCCGGGCGCTCACTTCTCGCCCGGCGCGTTCGCGCTCGTCGCCATGGCCGCAACGTTCGGCGCGTCCACCCGCGCGATGTTCACGTCGATCATCTTTCTCTTCGAGCTCACCCGTGATTACAACTCGATCCTGCCGTTGATGCTGGCGACCGCGCTGGCCGTGCTCGTCGCGAGCCTGCTCACCCACGAGAGCATCATGACGGAGAAGCTCACGCGCCGGGGCCTGCGCGTTCCCTCCGACTATCACGTGGACGTGCTGCGCACGACCGAGGTCGGCGCGGTCATGACCACCGACGTCGAGACCGTTCAGAGCGACTCCGTGGTGGCCGAAGTCGCCAAGCGCTTCCAGGTCAAGGGCCACAGCGCGTTCCCGGTGGTCGACGGCGACGGGCGGTGTGTCGGGATGATCAGCCGCGCCGACATGCTCGACGAAGGCACCTGGAACGACGACCGCGCGATCACGTCGGTCATGGCTTCCGACGTCGTGTCGGTCAGGCCCACCGACACGGTGAGCGACGCGCTCGAGCGAATGCTCCAAGAGGATGTCGAGCACCTTCCGGTCATCGTCGACCATCGGCTGGTCGGCATCTGCACGCGCACCGACGTGATGCGCGCACGAAGCGCGCAGTTCGCGCACGAGCAAGCCGAAGCCGGCTGGCTCCCGCGCCGTCGCCCCCCGCCCCCGCCCCGAACCGGCGTGAGCACGCCGCGCATATAGCGGCCAGCTCACGCCGGTTCGCTCCGTTGGCGTTAGTTGAAGCCCATCGCTCGGAGCATCGAGTTGGGCATCACGTCTTGGCCCTGCGCGAGCAGGGCGGCCCGTTCGATGTTGATGGCGTCGCGGGGATCGCGCTCGGGCCAGGCGTCCCAGGGGCCGGGCGGGATCGCGGCCTGATCGCCGCGCGCGATGGCCACGCAGTGCCGGAGGTACTGCTGGAGGAGCTTGACGTCGGCCTCGCCGCCGACCGTTCCGTGGCCGGGCACGATCGTCTCGGCGAGCTCTCCGATGACGTCGAGCACGTTGGCCCACGCTTCGGGATTGCCCTGGAAGGCGAGTGGCGTGACGCCGAAGAAGCACAGATCGCCGGCGAACAGCACGTCGACGTCTTCTACGAGCAGCATCACGTCGCCGTCGGTGTGCCCGGTGGCGGGAAGGAGCTCGACGCGTGGCGTGAGTTGCGCAGCGTCGGTCACGAGGTGTGTGACGGGCCGCGTTCCGATCTCGGCGAGCTCGTCGAACTCCTTGTCGAACGCGGGCATGAACGCCTTGTACGCGACCAATGGCATCTCACCGTCGAGGAGGTCGCTGGTCTGTTGCGATCCGAGCACCGACGCGTTCGCAAACGCGCGCGAACCGCCCACGTGGTCGATGTGCGCGTGCGTGAGCACGAGCCGTCGCACCGGAAGCCCGAGCTTCTCGATCGCGGCGGCAAACGGCTCCCACTGCGACCGCACCATGAGTGAGTCGACCACGGTGATGCCGTCCTCGTCGACGATCGCGCCCGCGTTGCTCACGCCCGACTCGCCGCCGGGCTGGATCCACACGAACACTCCGTCGGCGAGCTCGTGCAAGGTGTTGGTGGGTACGGCAACCACGGCCGGAGGCTACCCAGCGCCCACGGCGGCCAACAGGTCGGTGCCGATACCCATGAACCATGCGACCTCGGCGTCGCCGTGATTGCGGAGCGACCAGTCGACCAGGCGGAGCACCATGTGCGCGGCGTACAGCGCGAGTGCCCGCGGGTCGGTCAGCGTCGCGGCGACCGCGAGCAGCTCGTCGCGCACCGCGTCGTCGTAGGTGAACGCGGCCAACGTCACGAGATCGAAGGCCGCGTCGCCGCTCGTCGCGCCGTCCCAGTCGACGACACCGGTGATGCGGTCGCCGGCAACGAGCACGTTGTACGGCGAGAAGTCATAGTGCACGACGTCGGCCTCGGAGACGGCGACGCCGCGTGCCGCGCCGGCGATACGCCGGAGTCGCTCGAGCATGGCTCGCGTCTCGTCCGAATGGTCGATCATTGCGGCGTGCTCGCAGTATCCGGTGCAACCGTTGATCACGCTCGCGATCATCTCGTCGACCCACGGCCCGCGCCCGGGCAACCCGACGTCGCGCTGCAGGTTGATGAGCTCACGGAGAGGCCCGACGCGTTCCGACGTCGCTTGTTCCAACGGCGTTCCGGGCATCCGCTCCTGGATCTCGTATCTGACCCCGTCGAGCACGCCGGCGGCATCGATCGCCGGTACCGGGTAGCCACGCTCTCGCAGCGCGTCGGTCAACACGGTCGAGGCGCCGAGGTCGAACACGTCTCCGGTGAACAACTTCAGGACCGCGCTCGTGCCGTCGGCTCGCCGCACCTCGTACGCGCCCGTCCCCTCGCCGTGGGGCAAGCGGCCGACGAGCTCGACACCCATCGCCACCGCGATCTCGCCCGGTTCCACGAGCGCAAGCCTTGCACGGTTGGAGCCGTCGTCGGTCGGCCCCTACCCTTGCGCCCATGTCCGAACGCTCACGCAACCTGCCCCGCCGGTCGTGCCTCTCGGTGCCCGGGTCCAGCGAGAAGATGATGGGGAAGGCGCCCGGTCTCGGCGCCGACATGGTGTTCCTCGACCTCGAAGACGCCGTCGCGCCGCTCGAGAAGCCGGCCGCGCGCGCGAAGATCGTCAACGCGATCAACACGCTCGACTTCGGCGAGAGCGTTTTGTGCGTCCGCGTGAACGCGTGGGACACCGAGTGGACGTACCGCGACGTGATCGAAGTCGTGGAGGGCGCGTCGGAACGGCTCGACGAGCTGATGCTCCCGAAGGTGGAGACGGCCGCCGACGTGATTGCCCTCGATCACCTCCTCACGCAGATCGAGAAGGTCACCGGTCGTCAGTCGCGCGTCGGTATCGAGGCGCAGATCGAAACCGCACGCGGGCTCATCAACGTGGAGGAGATCTGCGCGGCGAGCGATCGCCTCGAGACGATCGTGCTCGGCCCGGTCGACATGTCCGCGTCGATGGAGATGCCGTCGCTCGCCGGTGGGCTGAACATTCCCGAGTATCCCGGCGATTACTTCCACTACGCGTTCGTGAAGATCCTGATGGCCGGCCGGGCCAACGGCCTCCAAGTGATCGACGGGCCCTACGTGAAGGTCCGCGACCCCGAGGGCTTCCGCGAGTTCTGCAAGCGCGCGCAGATCCTCGGCTACGACGGCAAGTGGGCATTGCACCCCGATCAGGTCACGATCCTCAACGAAGTGTTCGGCACGAGCCAGGAGCAGTTCGACCGTGCGGTCGACATCCTCGAGGCCTACGAGAAGGCCACGACCGAAGGCGACCGCAAGGGCGCGGTGATGTTCGGCGACGAGATGATCGACGAAGCGTCGCGCAAGGTCGCGGTCAAGGTGGTCTCCCGGGGCGAGCGCGCCGGGATGCGGCGCAGCGCGAGCTAGGAAAACGGCGGCGGCCCGAGGATCTCGATCCCGCCGTTCTTCTGCGCCGACGCCTGCACGCGACTCATGTCGACCGTGCCGCCGGCTTCATTGCCGTCGTCGGCCGGCTCGCTCGCGTCCCAGTAGAAGGCTTGGCAGCATCCGGGTGTGTGGAGGCAAAGCAACCTCGTGCCGTCGGGTCCGACGACTTTGAACGCGTGTGGCACGCCCCGGGGCGCAACGGCGACGCCGCCCGCGACAACGGTGTGTTCCACCCCGTCGAGGTGCATCAGGATCTCGCCCTCGAGCACGATCATCGTCTCGTCGGAGTCGGGGTGCGTGTGCAGCGGGGTGACCTTGCCGTGGTCGAGACGATCCTCGAAGAGCAGGAACGCGCCGTCCGTCTCTTCGGCCGTGGCTTTCCAGATGTGGAGGCCGCCGCCGAAGAACGAGCGCCGCTCACCATCCTCTTTGGCTCGGACGATGGATGCAGGCGAAGTGACTGAGCTCATGGCGGACCTCGTTCATGGGGATTGCGTTCATGGGATGCTTGTCTCATAACGAGACTCGCGTATCATGAACGAGATGTCAATGGCTTATGAGGCCGGCGGACGCTCGGCGCAGAAGGGGCGCACACGGGGAGCCCTGGTGTCGGCGGCCCGCGATCTGGTCGCGACCGGGCTCACACCTACGGTCGAGGCCGCGGCCGCGGCGGCGTCGGTGTCGCGCTCCACCGCGTATCGGTACTTTCCGAACAACCGGGCGCTGCTGCTCGCGGCGCACCCCGAGGTGGCCGCCGAGTCGATGCTTCCGCCCGACGCGCCGGATGATCCGGCCGAGCGGCTCGACGCGGTGGTGCGCAACTTCACCGCGATGATCGTCGAAACCGAGATGCAGCAGCGCACCATGCTGCGGCTGTCGCTCGAAGCTGACGCGAGCGAGCGCGGCGAGCTCCCGCTTCGTCAGGGGCGGGCCATCGGTTGGATCACGGAAGCGCTCGAGGGCCTCCGTGGCGAACTGTCCGAGCAGGAGCTTCATCGCCTGGTGCTGAGCATCCGTGCCACGATCGGCATCGAGACGCTCGTGTGGCTCACCGACGTGGCGGGTCTCTCGAGAGACGAAGCCGTCGAGCTCATGCGCGAGTCCGCCCAAGCGCTCCTCCAAACCGCCAAGCGGCGTCACAAAACCACGCGTGAGGGGGTTTCGTGACGCCGGTTCGCTCAAGCGAGGGCTTGCTCGGCCAACCTGCGGGCGATCACGCGGAGGCAGAGCGTCTCGTCGGCGCCTTCGAAGATCGAGAGGACTCGCGCGTCCACGAAGAACCGTGAGACCGGGAACTCCTCGGCGTAGCCCATGCCGCCGTGGAGCTGCATCGCTTCGCGCGTGACCCACTCGGCCGCCCGGCACACGTACGCCTTCACCATCGACGCCTCGAGCGTTCCTTCGCCCCGTGCCATCTTCCCGGCGACGTCGTACGAGAACTGCCGCCCGGCCTGAATGAGCGCGGCCATACGCGCGAGCTTCACCTTGGAGAGCTGGTAGTCGAACACCGGCGCGCCGAACACCTTGCGCTCCTGCGCGTACGACAGCCCGGCTTCGAACGCGGCCTGCATCAATCCGACCGCGCGCGCTGCGGTTTGCAACCGGCCGTTCTCGAAGCCGGCCATCTGGAGATAGAAGCCGCGGCCGACACCGGCCTCGCCGCCGATGAGATGCGTGCCGGGCACGAACAAGTTGTCGAACGCCACTTCGTAGGAGTGCATCCCGCGGTAGCCGATGGTGTCGATCGCGCGGCCCTCAACCTTGCCGCCGCGCCCGTCGTCGAACGAGAAGGCGTGACCTGTGGCTCGGGGCTTCTCGATGATCAGGATCGACAGGCCGCGGTGGCCGGCCGAGCGATCAGGATCGGTGCGCGCGAGGAGCATGAGCACGTCGGCGCGACCCGCGAACGTTGCCCACGTCTTGACGCCGTTCACGATCCAGCCGCCGTCGGACGGGGTGGCGGTGACCTTCACGCCGGCCACGTCGGAGCCGTAGTCGGGCTCGGTCACCATGATGCCGACCATCAGCTCTCCGCTCGCGATGCGCGGGAGCCAGGTTTGCTTCTGTTCCTCGGTGCCGCCGGCGACGAGCGCGCGGGTGAGGATCTCCGGTCGCGTGACGAGCGAGCCGCCGATCCCGAGCGAACCGCGCGAGAGCTCTTCGGTCGCGACGACCATCCCCATGTAGTCGGACTCGCCACCCGTCGCGAACCCGCCGTACTCCTCGGGAACCGAGAGCCCGAAGCCGCCGAGCTCGGCGAGCCCGCTGATGATGTCTTCGGGCACGTCGGCATTCGTGCGGTGCACGTGCTCGGCGGCGGGACGGATCTTGTCGTCGGCGAAGCGGCGGAACGTCTCGGCGACGAGCTCGAAGTCGTCGGAGAGGTGCGTCGGGCCCGAGCCGTGCTTCACGCAGTGGTCGGCCAGCGACTCGAGAAACGCGGGCGCCCGGTGCTCGGAGACGAACGGCATCGCTTCGGCCAGCGCGTCGCGCTCGACGTTCCAGGCCTGGCTCCGCCCGAGCAC
>JADGPJ010000054.1 GCA_017882505.1 Solirubrobacterales bacterium
CTGGCCCACCCGGGGCTCTCCCGGCTCGGAGAGGAGGACGAAGCCGACCCCTGCCGCGGTCCGCTTCTTGTCGCGCTGGAGGGCGTCGAGGATCGCCTCGACTCCGTCGTCCCCGGACCTCAGGCGCACGGGAAGGTTGAGGCGATCGAGGATCGCCTCCACCTCCGCGCGCAGCTGGGGTGCCTCGGAGAGACGCAGGGCAGCCAGCAGCCCGAGCCCGATCGCTTCGCCATGGCTGTAGTGCGTGTAGCCGCTCCCGGCCTCGATCCCGTGACCGACCGTGTGGCCGAGGTTCAGAACCGCGCGCCGGCCGGTTTCGAGCTCGTCGCCGGCCACCACCTCGGACTTGAAGCGGGCGCAGGCGAAGACCAGGTGGTCGACGGAACCGGAATCGATCGAGTCGATCGTCCGCACCTGGTCCCAGAGCGTCCCCCCCGCGAGCAGGCCGGTCTTCAACGCCTCGACGAACCCGGACTCCAGTTCCCACGAGGGCAGGCTGTCCAGGGTGGAGGTGTCGGCGATCACCGCCTTCGGCTGCTGGAAGGCGCCGACGTAGTTCTTGCCCTCCGGCAGGTCGACGCCGGTCTTGCCGCCGTAGGCGGAGTCGACCTGGGAAACGAAGGTCGTCGGGACCTGCACCACGGGGACCCCGCGCTGGTAGATGTGCGCGCAGAAGCCGCCGAGGTCACCGATCACACCGCCACCGAGAGCGACGAGGTGGTCGTCCCGTCTCATTCCCGCTGTGGCCAGCTGCCGCAGAATCCGCTCGGTTTCGGCAAGCGTCTTCGCCTCCTCGCCTGGTTCGACCTCGACGGTATGGACCAGCGGCTCGAGCCGGTCGGCGTAGAGACCCCCGACAGCGGTGTCGGTGACACAGAAGCGCCGGCCCTCCAGCGGCCACCAGTCCGCACCGAGCAGGCCGCGGCCGACCAGGATCGGGTACTCCCCGGAGGCGGTCACGGCCCAGAGCAGCTTGGTTCCGGCCGGGAGCTCGGCGAGGGCCTGGATCGAGGGCAGGGCGCTGGCGACGATCGAGCGCCGCCCCATCGGCACCACCGCGTCGGCCAGCTGCTCGTAGAGCGGCAGGCGCTCGTCCAGCAGCCGGGACACGTCGGCGGCGCTGGTCGCCAGCGGGCGGTCGCTGTGGGCGATCCGCCGCCAGGCCTCGTTCGGGTCGAGCTGGAGCCAGACGACGGTGTGGCGCGAGAGCGCCTCGCGGATCCGCGCCGAGAGCACGCTGCCACCGCCGAGCGCGATCGCGCCGCCGTCGGCGTTCTCCAGCAGCGAGCCGACGACCTCGGCCTCGCGGGCACGGAAGGCCTCCTCGCCGTCGCGCTCGAATGCCTCGGCAATCGGGACCCCGAACTCGCGTTCCATCACCGAGTCGATCTCGGTCGTCTCCAGGCCCGCCCGGCGCGCCGCCTCGAGCGCGGTGCTCTTGCCCGCCCCCATGAAGCCGATGAAGACGATCGCCCGCTTCACCGCTACCTCATCCTTTGAAGTCGATGCGCTTCTTGTATGCGGCGACGGCGGCGAGGACGTCGTCGATGTGGTCGCCACCGAACTTCTCGCGGTAGCAGCGGGCGAGAGTCAGGCAGACCATCGCCTCGGCGACGACGGCGGCGGCGGGGACGACGGTCGAGTCGGTCCGCTCGCGCAGCGCCTGCGCCGGCTCCTTGGTCTCGGTGTCGACCGAGCGCAGGGGCTTGGTCAGGGTCGAGATCGGCTTGATCGCGGCGCGGACCGAGAGCGGCAGGCCGTTGGTCATCCCACCCTCGAGGCCGCCGGCGTGGTTGGACTCGCGGTAGTAGCCGCGCTCGGGCGAGTGGAAGATCTCGTCGTGGGCCTCGGAGCCGGGGCGGCCGGCGACGTCCCAGGCTTCGCCGATCGCGACGCCCTTGACCGACTGGATCGAGGCGACGGCGCCGGCGAGGCGGCCGTCGAGACGGTCTTCCCAGGAGACGTGGGAACCGAGGCCGGGGACCAGCCCGAAGCCGACCACCTCGAAGCTGCCGCCGAGGCTCTCGTTCGCCTTGCGCAGACGGTTGATCTCCGCGACCATCGCCTTGCTCGCCTCCGGGTCGAGGCAGCGGACCGGGTCGTCGTCGACGCCGGCGAAGTCCTCAGGCTCGAGGTCGACGCGCTCGGCGGCGCGGACCGAGGCGATCTGGATCACGTGGCTGCGGACCTCGACCCCGAGCGCGGTGAGGAAGCCGCGGGCGATCGTGCCGGCGGCGACGCGGGCCGCGGTCTCGCGGGCGCTGGCGCGCTCCAGCACGTTGCGGATGTCCGAGTGGCCGTATTTCAGGGCACCGACGAGATCGGCGTGGCCGGGCCGCGGCAGGTGGACCTCTTCGGGCTCGAACCCCTCGACCGGCCAAGGGTTCATCCGCTCCTCCCAGTTGGCGTAGTCGCGGTTGGCGACGAGGACGGCGATCGGGCTGCCGAGCGTGCGGCCGTGCCGCACGCCGGAGCGGATCTCGACGGTGTCGGTCTCGATCCGCATCCGCCCGCCGCGGCCGTGGCCGAGCTGGCGCCTCGCCATGTCGCCATCCAGCGCCTCGCGGTCGAGCTCGAGCCCGGCCGGCATGCCCTCGACGATCGCCACGAGCCCCGGCCCGTGCGACTCCCCCGCGGTGGTGAAGCGGAACGTCGTCATCGGCCGTCAAGGCTATCGGCGCGACGAGTGTCGAGTTTTGCTCCCCATCGGAGGTACAACTCGCCATTCGTCGACTCACCCACGGGCGGCGGCGCGCATGACGTCGATCGGCGCCTCGCGGCCGATCCAGATCCCGAGCGAGAGCGCGCCTTGATGGACCAGGATCTCGATCCCGTCGACGACGGTGGCCCCAGAGTCCTCGGCGGATCGAAGCAGCCGCGACGGCGCCGCTCCATAGACCATGTCGACGACGACCTGATCAGGGAGGAAGAGACCCGGGACGAGTGGCAGGGTCTCGAAGGGATCTTCGCCGTGCAGACCGGCGGCGCTGGTGTTGACGATCAGGTCGTAGGTCCCCTGCTCGGGGCCCGCGACCGCCTTTCCCCCCAACCCCTCGCAGATCCGCTCCGCCCGCGAGGCGGTCCGGTTCCAGACCTCCACCTCCGCACCCTCGCGGTCGAGCGCCCAGATCACCGCCCGGGCCGCCCCTCCCGCTCCGAGAACCAGTGCCCGCCGCCCCCGAGGGTCGAAGGGAAGCGCCGCGAGAAACCCGTCGGCGTCGGTGTTGTGGGCTTCCACCTTCCCAGCGGCGAAGACCAGCGTGTTGGCGGCGCCGATCTCCTCCGCGACCGCGGTCCAAGCATCGGCGAGCGCCAGCGCCGCCTCCTTGTGCGGGACGGTCACGTTGGCGCCGGCGAAGTCCCCCGCCGCCATCTCGCGCACCTTCGCCGCGAAGTCCGCCGGCGCGACCTCGATCGCCTCGTAGCTCCACTCGTCGCCCAGGCCGAGCGCCGCCAGTGCCGCGTTCTGCATCGCCGGCGAACGCGAGTGCCCGACCGGATACCCGATGACCGCAAGCCGTGGCACGGCTATTCCCCGCAGGTGCTCGGTGCGTTTCCGCCGGCCTTTTCGCGGGCCGTTTCGTACTTTCGAACGGCGGCTTCGAATTCGGCTTCGGTCTTGGCGAAGGTCAGTTCGTTGCACGAGTCCGGGTTGTTGACGTAGAAGAGGTAGTCGGTCTTGGCCGGGTGCGCGGCGGCTTCGATCGCGGCCAGGCCGGGGCTGTTGATCGGCCCCGGCGGCAGGCCGGAGTTGGTGCGGGTGTTGTAGGGCGAGTCGACCGCCAACTGGGATTCGGTCAGCGGCTTCGAGTAGTTGCCGGTGGCGAAGCGGATCGTCGCGTCGATCCCCAGCGGCATCCCTTCGTGCAGGCGGTTGTAGATCACCGAGGCGACCAGCTTGCGCTGCTTTGCCACCCCGGCCTCGCGCTCGACCATCGAGGCGATCGTGAGCACGTCGTAGACCGTCAGGTTCTTCGACTTCGCGTACTTCATGTCGACGCCCTTGATCCGCTTCTTGAAGTCCTGCAGCTGCAGCTGGACCAAGTCCGCGACGGGCGCCTTCGGCTTCAGTTCGAAGGTGTCGGGGAAGAGGAAGCCCTCGAGGTTCTTGGCGCCCTTGCCGCCGTATTCGGCCGGCTTCAGGTACTTGGACTTGACGGTCGCCTTCGTGTAGCTGCCGGGGACCCCGTCTTCTTCCACCAGTTCGGCGGCCTGCGGGCGGCTGTATCCCTCGGGAATCGTGACGCTGGTTACCCGCTTGACCGGCGCCGTCGAGAGGGCATCGATCGCGGCGCTGTAGCTCATCCCGTGGGCAAGGGTGAAGTGGCCGGCGTAGAGATCGGAGCGCTTGCCGTCGAGCGTCACCCGGATCTGGAACAGGGCCGAACTGTCGATCACGCCCTTTTCGCCGAGCAGGTCTCCGACCTCGCTGACGCTCGAGCCTTTCGGGATCGTCACCTTGACCTTGCCACTGCCGTCGCCGTGGAAGGGCTGGAACAGCGCGTAGAGGAACCAGACGACGATCAGCGCGAAGATCACGGCGATGATGCGGAAGGGGTGGCGGCGCAGAGCGCCGAAGAAGCCTCCGCCCTCCCCCCCGCGGCCACCGCGTCGACCGTGTCGAGCGGCTTCAGCCATCGCCGGGTCGCCCTCGTCGTCGAAGCCCCAATCCTCCTCGGGCGCTTCGTGTTCCCAGCTCTGCTCGACCGCCGGCTCCGGCGTGACGGGCTCGGGAGCGGCGGTCGGCGGCGGCTCCGGAGCCGCTTGGGGAGCTGCCGCGGCAGCGGCTGCGGCTGCGGCGGGCGGCGGCAAATCCTCCCCGGCCTTCGCCGGCTCCTTCTCGGTCGGCTCCTTCTCGGTCGGCTCCTTCTCGGCCGGCGGGTCCTCGTCCCAGAACTCCTGCTCGGGCGTCCGCGGCGGCTTCGGGGGCTCGGGCGGAGCTTTCGGCTCGGGCGGCGGCGCCTTCGCGGCTTCCTTCTCGCTCTTCTTCGCATCGCGCTGGCGACGCTTCTCTTCGCGTTCGAGACGCCGCTGCTCGCGTTCGCGCGCCGCCGGATCGTCCGGATTCGCGAAGGGGTCACCGCTCCAGTCGTCGCTCATCGGTCCCTCTCCTCGTTGGCGGCCAGGCCTGCCAGGTAGTCCTGCAGCAGGTGCGCGGCGGCAATCGAGTCACGCGCCGCGGTGGCGCCGGCGCGCCGGCTGGCGTCCGCCATCCGAGTGGTGAGGCGCTCGTCGTAGGTCTCCACGGGAACGGAAAGCATCGCTTCCAGTTCGGCGCAAAAAGTGCGCGCCAGCGCAGCCTGGCTCCCTTCCTCGCCGCTGAGGTGCAGCGGCAGGCCGACAACGACTCGCTCGACCCCGTGCTCGATGACCAGCTCGGCGACCGCTCGCGGCTCCGGTGGTTCGATCACCGGCAGCGGCGTCGCCAGCGTGCCGCTGGGGTCGGAGAGCGCAGCGCCCATCCGCACCGTGCCGTGGTCGAGAGCGAGGACGCGCACCGCGCTCAGCCCAGATCCCGCTCGATCGCGGCCCGCGCGGCGGCGAGCGCGTCGCCGAGCTTCGATGGATCGCGGCCACCGGCCTGCGCCATGTCATCGCGGCCGCCACCACCGCCGCCGACCACGGTTGCCGCCTCGCGGACGAGCTTGGCGGCCGAAAGACCGCGACCGACCGCCTCCTCACTGGCCAGCGAGACGAGCGCGACTTTGTCGCCGTCGCCGCCGCCGAGGACCAGCGCCGAGGCTCCACCCAACGAAGACTGGACCCGGTTGGCGACGTCGAGCAGCTGCTTCTGATCGGCCAGCTCGCTGGCCGCGACCACGACCTTGATCCCGCTGACGTCGTCCGCCTCCGCGGCCATCCGCTTGGCCTCCTCCCCGAGCAGCTGGCGCTGGGCCTGCTCGGCGCCGGCGCCCGCCTCGCGCAGCCGCTCGGCGGCACGGCGGGCGCTGCCGAGCGGATCCTGCGCGTTGCCGAGCAACTCGCCGGCCTCGCGCAGCTCCGCCTCGCGCCGGCGGAACCAGTCGATCGCGGCCGGGCCGCTCAGCGCCTCGATCCGGCGCACGTTGGCGGCGCTCGAGCCCTCGGAGGCGATCTTGAAGATGCCGACCTCGGCGGTGTTGGCGACGTGGGTGCCGCCGCAGAGCTCGCGCGAGACCTCGTCGACCTCGACCACCCGTACCCACTCGCCATATTTCTCGCCGAACAGTGCCATCGCGCCGAGCTTCTCGGCCTCCGCGCGCTCCATCTCCAGCCAGCGCACCGGGTTCGAGGCCTTGATCCACTCGTTGACGCGGTCCTCGACGTCGCGCAGCTCCTCGGCGCTGAGCGCCTGGCCGTGGGTGAAGTCGAAGCGCAGCTTGTCGGGGCGGACGGAGGAGCCGGCCTGGTGGACGTGGGTGCCGAGCCGCTCGCGCAGCGCCGCGTGCAGGAGGTGGGTCGCGGTGTGGTTGCGCATCGTCGCGTGGCGGATCTCGCGGTCGACGACGGCTTCGACCGCCACCCCCGGCTCGATCGCGCCGCCGCTCGGCTCGACCTCCAGCACCTGGTCTTCGCCCACCCGGTAGACGTCGACGACCTTGGCCTCCTGCCCGGCCCAGCGCAGCACCCCAGAGTCGGCGACCTGGCCGCCGCCCTCGGCGTAGAAGGGGCTCTCCTCCAGCTTGACCAGGGCGCGGCCGTCGTCGGGCTCGACCGCGGCGAGGCCGGTGGTGGCGCGCAGCGTCTCGTAGCCGACGAAACGGGTAGGCGCGGCGCCGGAGGCGAAGGCGATCACCTTCTCGTGGGTGTCCTCGGAGCCATGGGCGGTGGCGGCGCCGGTGCGCGCGCGCTGGCGCTGCTCGTCCATCAGCTCCTGGAAGCCGGAGTCGTCGACCGAGAGTCCCTCGTCGGCCAGCAGCTCCTTGGTGAGGTCGTAGGGGAAGCCGTAGGTGTCGTGCAATTTGAAGGCGGCAGCGGCGTCGATCCAGGAGGTCTCCGACTCCCTCGCTTCGGCGATCAGGCGTTTGAGCAGCTCGGTGCCGCGCTCCAGCGTGCGGCCGAAGCTCTCCTCCTCATCGCCGACCCAGCGGGCGATCGTCTCTCGCTCCGCCACCAGCTCGGGATAGCTGTCGCCCATCAGCTCGATCGCGCGCTCGGCGAAGCGGCCCAGCCACGGTCCCTCGAGCCCGAGCGTGTTGCCCTGCTGGATCGCCCGCCGCATGATCCGGCGCAGGATGTAGCCGCGGTCCTCGTTGGAGGGGACGACACCGTCGGCAATCAGGAAGGCGGCGCCGCGCGAGTGGTCGGCGACGATCCGCATCGCCCGCGTCACCGCGGCGCCCTCCTCGTAGCCGTGTCCGCTCAGTTCCTCGGCGAGGTCGATCAGCGGCCGCACGTGGTCGGTCTCGAAGACCGAGGGGACGTCCTGGAGGACCGCCGCCATCCGGTCGAGCCCCATGCCGGTGTCGATGTTGCGCGAGGGCAGCTCGGTCAGGCCGCCGTCCTCGGCGAGGTCGTAGCTCATGAAGACGTGGTTCCAGAACTCGAGGAAGCGGTCGGTGTCATCGCCGGGTCGCTCGCCCTCGGCGCCGAAGGCCTCACCGCGGTCGAGGTAGAGCTCCGAGCAGGGCCCGCAGGGGCCGGTTGGCCCCGCCTGCCAGAAGTTGTCCGCGCGGCCGAGGCGGACGATGCGCTCGTCGGGGACGCCGGTGGCGCGCCAGATCTCGATCGCCTCCTCGTCGGGGCCGAGGCCGAGCTCCTCGTCGCCGCCGAAGACCGTCACCCAGATCCGCCCCGGGTCCATACCGAAGCCCTGCGTCGAGAGCTCCCAACCCCAGGGGATCGACTCCTGCTTGAAGTAGTCGCCGAAGCTCCAGTTGCCGAGCATCTCGAAGAAGGTCATGTGGCGAGCGGTGTTGCCGACCTCCTCGATGTCGGTGGTGCGGAAGCATTTCTGGACGTCGGCGAGGCGCGGCGCCGGCGGCTTTTCGCGGCCGAGGAAGTAGGGCTTGAACGGCTGCATCCCGGCCGTCGTGAGCAGCACCGAGGGGTCGTGGACCGAGGGGACGAGCGAGGCCGAGGGGACGATCTTGTGCCCGCGCTGCTCGAAGAACGAGAGGTAGGTGTCGCGTATTTGTTCGGCCTTCATGAGCGGGAGCCTACGGTTTGCTGACACGTTCGGCTCTCGGGTCAGGCCGCGGCGGCGATCGTGCCGTGGCCGACGATCGTCTCGCCCTCCAGCAGCACCGCCGTCTGCCCCGGCGAGGCGCCGGCAAACTGCTCGCCGAGCTCGACCTCGAGGGCGTCGTGACGGCCGGCGCCGGGGGTGCCGATCGAGGCCGGCAGGGCGCGCGAGTGGTAGCGCAGGCGGACTCCGTCGACGCGGGCGCCGTCGCGGTGCAGGACGGCGTCGCGGATGCTGACGTGGCTGGTTTCGACGTCGGCGCGGGTGCCGACGGTGACCGTGTTGGCGGCAGCGTCGGTGGCGATCACGTAGACCGGCTCGTTGAGCGAGACGCCGGTGCCGCGGCGCTGACCTACGGTGAAGTTGTGGTGGCCGCGGTGGCGGCCTACGGCGCGGCCGGCGCGGTCGAGGATGTCGCCCTCGCGGTCGACGAGCCCGCCGTGGCGGCGCAGGAAGCCGCGCTTGCCCTGGCCGGCGAGGAAGCAGAGGTCCTGGCTCTCGGCCTTGCGGGCGACCGCGAGGCCGTGGCGGGCGGCGATCTCGCGCACCTCGGGCTTGGTCAGCTCGGTCAACGGGAAGCCGAGGCGGCCGAGCAGCTCCGGCGGCAGCGCGGCGAGCATGTAGCTCTGGTCCTTGGCCTCGTCAGCGCCGGAGGCGAGCAGCGGACCGTCGGCGTCCTCGACGATGCGGGCGTAGTGGCCGGTCAGCAGGCGGTCGGCGCCGAGCCGCTCGGCGAGGTCGATCATCGCCGCCAGCCGCACCTCGCCGTTGCAGAGAACGCAGGGGTTAGGCGTGCTGCCCTCGGCGTAGCCGGAGAGGAAGCGCCCGACGACGCGGCGGCGGAATTCCTCCTCGAGGTCGAGGGTGAAGTGCGGGATCTCGAGCGAGTGAGCGAGCCCGCGGGCGCCGAGCACGGCCTCCGGGGAGCAGCAGGCCTTGGCGCCGTCGGTCTCGGGGTCGGCCCAGAGCTTGACCGTGATCCCGACCACCTCCGCCCCGCGCTCGCGTTCCAGCAGCGCCGCGACGGCGCTGTCGACGCCGCCGGACATCGCGACGGCGACGCGGTTGGGGCCGGTGGGCGCCAGGTGCCGCGAGGAGGCGGCGGCGCCGGTCAGGGCGCGGTGCAGAGCGTCGGTCGAGAGCTGGGCGGCGTGCCGCTTGGCCGCGGTGAGGCCGCCGATCGCGGCGTCGACCGCGTCGATTCCGAGCTGCGCCGCCTCCAGCACCGGGGCGCCGTCGACCATCTCGGCGACCGCCGCGGTGGCCGCCAGGGTCGCGCCACAGCCCTCGGCGTCGAAGCTGACCGCGGCGATCCGCTCATCCTCAACCGTGACCGAGATCCGCGAGAGGTCGCCGCAGGCTGCGCCGCCGGCGGCGCCGGTGAAGGCACCATCCGGCACGGGCCCGCGCCTGCTCTGGTCAGCCAGGTAGTGCTCGAATAGGTCCCGATCCATGGCTCAAGGGTAAGAGGTCACACCGCGTACCGCAGCGGCAGAGTCACGAGACTCCGAGCAGGCGGCGCAGATCGGCCGCGATCGCCGCCGGTTCGTCGTGCAGCTGGCGCCAGGTCACCCGCGTCGACCGCCAGCCTTCGACGAGGAGGATCCGGTCGCGCTGCCTATCGCTCTCGAACGCCTGCTCCGTCCCGTGAACCTCGCGCCCGTCCAGCTCGAGCAGGAGCCGCTGCTCGTCCCAGATGCAATCCGGCTCGAGGAACCACCCCCGAATCGTCAGCGTCGCGTTGAGCCGTGGCCGCGGCAACCGGTTGGCGTCGAGAAAGGCGACGAACAGCTCCTCGAAGTCGTTGCGGGTGATCCCTCCAGCGCGCTTGGAGCCGAGCAGCCGGCGCAGCTTCGCCGCCCCGCGCCGCCGCGGATAGCGCTCCAGAAAGTGCGGCAGCGACAACCGGCTCGTCAGCCGTCGCACCTTCGCCTCGTTCATCGCCCGCTCCAGCTGCCGCTCGCTCAGAACCGAGGCGAGGTCGAACAGAGTCCGCGAGACCGAGGTCACCGGGATCCCGTCCACCACCTCGATCTCGTCGGCAGGCAACGCTGCCTGATGTCCGCGAATCCCGGGTCGTACCCTGAAGCTCGTTGGGCGCGTGACCTCCGACACGGTGGGCGAGCGCGGAACGATTCCCCACAATTGACCAGCCGTGCGGTAGCTGAGCACCGTCCCGGGTCCGCATGCGAGCACAGCACTCATCCAGCGCCCCTCGACGGTGAGCGCCCGGTGGCCGACGGCGTAGACGCCTCGATGGAGCCGAATCAAGGATCCGCGACGCACCCGGCCCTCTATCTCGCTGTCGGTGAGCCCCAATGCGGAAAGCTGCCAACGACCGACCACCCCACGCTGCCCTCCCGCCAAACCCGCAATCAGCCGGTCCGGCGACGCTGGAGACCCGGGCCTTTCACGAGTCCTGCGTTTCCGTCCCATAGAACCGGAAACGCAGGACTCGTCCGCCATCCACGGATCGTGACTCGGCACCGCGCGCGTCTTGCGCGCGCCACGTCAGAGCTTTGGATCAACCGGCAAAGAAAAGAGGCCCCAGCCCGCCGTTGCCGCCTCTGGCTTTGATCCCTTCAAATGAAGGTGGGTGCCTACTCCGGATCCCAAGAGACCAAGAGAAATCGGCTCCCGCGCCGTTTGTGTTGGGTCAAACGGTGAGACGGCTCTCGTACGGGCTCGAGCCTTCGCTAACCGTAGCACCGGCGGGCGCCTGCGGAGGCGTCGTCGACGGCTGCCGGTAGCAGCTCAGTCGAGGTTGGAAAGGTGCCACTCCGCTTCGCTCCAGCGGTCGGCCGGCACCCGCAGGGCGATGTCGCCGTGGCCGAAGCGATCGAGCGGCCAGTCGGCCGTCAGCGCCGCCTCGATGCCGGCGTCGACCAGCGACTGGTGCCAGGCCCGCGCGGTCCTCAGATCGGCGAAGTCGCGGACGACCTCCCAGCTGTCGAAGCTGGGGTCGTCGACGTAGACCGGCGTCTGACCGGGGCCGGGAGCCGGGCGCCACGAGCGTGGAAGCCAGTCTCGGAGCCCCATCTCAGTGGCCGGCGAGCTTGCGCTTGTGAACAGAGATCCCGAGGTCGCGCAGCTGCAGATCCTCGACCGGCGCCGGAGCCCCGACGAGAAGGTCGAAGCCCGAGGCCGTCTTCGGGAAGGCGATCACGTCGCGGATCGTCTCCGCCCCGCAGAGGCGCTGGACGATGCGGTCGACCCCGTAGGCGATGCCGCCGTGCGGCGGCGCGCCGAAGCGCAGCGCCTCGAGCAGGAAGCCGAAGCGCGCCTCCGCGGTCTCGGCGTCGATCCCGAGCGCGGCGAACACCTGCTGCTGAACCTCGGCGCTGTGGATACGGATCGAGCCGCCGCCGAGCTCCTGCCCGTTCCAGACGACGTCGTAGGCGTGCGCCCGCGCCGCCCCCGGGTTCTCCGGGTCGAAGTCGCCGGTGGGTGCTGTGAACGGGTGGTGCATCGCGTCCCAGCGTTTCTCGCCCTCGTTCCAGTCGAGCAGCGGCCAGTCGACGATCCAGACCAGCCGGTCCTCGTCCTCGTCGATCAACCCGAATCGCTCCGCGAGGTCGATCCGCATCTGCCCCAGGACCGCGTCGGTGACCTTGCGCTCGTCGGCGACGAGCAGCAGCAGGTCGCCCTCCTCGGCGCCGAGGCGCTGGTTGAGGTCCGCCAGCTCGGCCTCGCTGAGGAACTTCGCGGTCGGTGAGCGCCAGCCCTCGCCCTCGCGGAAGGCCCAGACCAGGCCCTTCGCCCCGAGCTCCTGGGCTCGGGAGATCAAACCGTCGAGCTCCGAGCGCGGCATCTCGCGACGGCCGGCGTTGATGCCGCGGATCGAGCCGCCGCCCTCGAGCACCGAGCGGAAGACCTTGAACTCGGTCCCGCGCAGGGCGTCGCCGAGGTCGACCAGCTCGAGCCCGAAGCGCAGGTCGGGCCGGTCGGTCCCGAACCGCCCCATCGCCTCGTCGTAACACACGCGCTGCATCGGGAGCTCGATCTTGGGACCGCCGACGCGGTCGAAGACGTGCGCCAGCAGCCGTTCGTTGGCCGCGATCACGTCGTCGCCGTCGACGAAGGACATCTCGATGTCGAGCTGGGTGAACTCGGCCTGGCGATCGGCCCGCGTCGCCTCGTCGCGGAAGCAGCGCGCCACCTGGTAGTAGCGCTCGAAACCCGCCACCATCAGCAGCTGCTTGAACAGCTGCGGCGACTGCGGCAGCGCGTAGAAGGAGCCCTGCTGCTGGCTGCTGGGAACGAGGAAGTCGCGGGCGCCCTCCGGCGTCGAACGGGTCAGCACCGGCGTCTCGACGTCGACGAAGCCCTCGCCGTCGAGGAACTCGCGCATCGCCGCGGTGACCCGGTGGCGCAGCATCAGCGCCTCGCGCATCTGCCCGCGGCGCAGGTCGAGGTAGCGGTGGCGCAGGCGCGCGTCCTCGCCGACCTCGCCCGAGTAGCCCTCGATCTGGAAGGGCGGCGTCTCGGAGTCGGCCAGCAGCTCGGCGGCGGTGACCTTGAGCTCGACCTCGCCGGTCGGCAGCTCCGGGTTGACGGTCTCGGCCGAGCGCCGGACGACGTCGCCAGCGACGCTGAGCACGTCCTCCGCCCGCAGCTTGTGACCAAGCTCGAATGCCTCGCCGGAGGTCTCGGGATGGAAGACGAGCTGGACGACGCCGGTGCGATCGCGGAGGTCGATGAAGATCAGGCCGCCGTGGTCGCGGCGGCGGTTGACCCAACCGGCGACGCGAACCTCGGAGTCGACCCGGTCCGGCAGAACCTGACCGCACCAGGCGTCGCGGTACCGGTTCGAAGTCAGTGGCGGCGCCTCGCTCAAGTTTCCCCCCCGGTCATCTCGTCGACAAGGTTGCCGGTGTCGGCCGCCCGCTGCACGCCGGTCTTCATGTCGCGCAGCTGCGCGGAGCCGTCGGCCTCGAGGATGAGGACACGGCGGGCGCCGAGGCGGTCGGCGTGTTTGAGCTGCCCCTTGAGCCCGCGGCCGGCGAGGTCGATCTCGGCCGAGAGGCCGGCGTGGCGCAGCTCGACGGCCAACGCCATCGCGCGCTGCCGCTGGTCGGGATCGGCGATCGCGACGAAGGCGTCGCGCCCGGCCGGCTGCTCCTCCTCGTCCAGCGCCAAGAGGATCCGCTCGATCCCCGCCGCCCAGCCGACCGCCGGCGTCGCCGGCCCACCGAGCTGCTCGATCAGGCCGTCGTAGCGACCGCCGCCGCCGATCTCCGACTGCGCCCCGAGCGCGTCGCAGACGAAGGAGAAGATCGTCCGCGTGTAGTAGTCGATGCCGCGGACCAGGGTGGGGTCGATCACGTAGGAGGTCCCGGCGGCGTCGAGCAGCGCCCGCACCTCGGCGAAGTGCTCGGCGTCCTCGCCCTCGAGGCCGGCGACGATCGTCGGCGCGCTCGCCATCACCCCCCGGGTCCCCTCGTCGTCGGAGTCGAAGGCGCGCAGCGGGTTGACGTCGATCCGCTCTCTTACGTCCTTCGACAACTCGCCTTCGTGCGCGTGCAGGTGCGCCTTCAGCTCCTCCAGGTAGGCCGCCCGCGAGTCGAGCGAGCCGAGGCTGCCGAGGCGCAGCTCCACCCCGGGCACCCCGAGCTCGCCGAGCAGGTCGGAGAGCAGCATGATCGCCTCGGCGTCAGCCAGCGGCGAGTCGGTCCCGATCGCCTCCAGCCCGATCTGGTGGAACTGGCGGTAGCGGCCCGCCTGCGGGCGCTCGTGGCGGAAGAACGGCCCGACGTAGGAGAGCTTCACCGGCTGCGCCAGCTTGTGCATCCCGTGCTCGAGGTAGGCGCGGCAGATCGGCGCCGTGCCCTCCGGACGCAGGGTGAGGCTGCGCTCGCCCTTGTCCTCGAAGGTGAACATCTCCTTGCGGACGATGTCGGTCGAGCGCCCCACCCCGCGCTCGAACAGCTCGGTGTCCTCGAAGGTCGGCGTCGCGATCGGCTCGTAGCCGGCGCGAGCGAGGATCGCGGCCGCGGCGCCTTCGACCCGGGCCCGCGTGCGGGCCTGCTCCGGGAGCACGTCGAAGGTCCCGCGGGGCGCCTGGTACTTGCTGGCCATGACTGCGGCGACCTTAATCGACCGGAGCCGGGCGCCTACCGCGCCAGCTCGGCCAGGAACGGGTTGGTGGCCCGCTCGGCCCCCAGCGTCGTGATTCCCATGTGTCCGGGATGGACGACGGTCTCCTCCGACTGCCCCTCGACCAGGGTGCCGATCGACGCCAGCAGCGTTGGCCAGTCGCCGCCGGGGACGTCGACGCGGCCGACCGAGCCCTGGAAGAGGACGTCGCCGGAGAAGATCGCGTCCTCGCCGCGGACCGCGTAGGTGACGTGGCCGGGACTGTGACCGGGGGTGGAGATGACGTCGAGCTCGAGCCCGGCCAGCTCCAGCGTCTCGCCCCCGGCGACCGTCTCGTCGGCCTCGTAGCTCTCGAACGGGCCGAACCCCTCGTAGGGGACGAAGCTCATGATGTCGGCGAGCACCGGGACCTCGATCTCGGGGCAGTAGACGGGGGCTCCGGTTGCTGCCGCCACCGGCGCCACGGCGCCGATGTGGTCGAAATGGCAGTGCGTGATCAGGATCGCCTCGACCTCGGCGCCGGTCGCGGCGACGGCGGCGAGGATCCGCTCCGCTTCTTCGCCCGGATCGACGATCAGCAGCTTGTCGGAACCCTCACGGCGCAGCAGGAAGCAGTTCTCGGCGACCGGGCCGACCGTGAGCATCTCGACATCGAGGCTCACGGATCGTTCCGTTCGCGGATCCGCGCCCGCTCCCGCCGCCGCCACAAAGTCATGTCGATGTAGTAACCGGCGGGCACGTAGAAGGCGAGCATGAAGCCGCCGAAGGCGATCGAGACACCGGCCGGGCGTTTGAAGATCACCACCAGAAGGAGCGCGAAGACGACGGCGGCGAGAAGGCCGCGGATGGCCGAGTTGCGCCAGGTCGGCGGCAGATCGGCTTTGGTCCCACTCGGCTTGCCGCGGTTCGAGCGCGCACGGGCCTTCGCCTCCTCGCGGCTGCGCGGGCGCCCGCCGCGGGCTTTGGTGTCGATCCGGCCGCCCTGGGTGCCGCGGCGCTTGCGGCGGCGCTTCTTCTTCGTCTGAGCCATAGCTTGAATTTAGTCGGTCAAGGCCGCGAGGCGTCGCTCGATCACGTGTTTTGCGGGGTCGAATCCGCGCATCGGCACGTCCTCCGGATAGCCCGCCAGCGCCGCCGCCGGAACCAGCCCGACCAGCTCGGCCTCGTGCGGGCGGGCGCCGAGCGGCGCCGCCAATGCCCGCACCGCCTCGACCACCTTCCCCAGCGGCACCGCCAGCGGATCGTGGACGTTGGTCGAGACCTGTGCCCTACCGCTGGAGAGGAGCAGGCCGATCGCCCGCACCCCGGGCAGCCCGCCGCCGGGCTCGCGCAGGCCGGCGGCGACCGAACGGGCGATCTCGACGTCGTCGCTGTCGAGCTCGACGTTGAAGGCGGCGAGCGGCGGGCGGGCGGTGACGAGGGTGGCGCCGCCGCGCCGGTGCGGCAGGTCGGGCCCGAAGTCGGCCCGCAGCTCCCCCGCCTCCATCCGCAGCCATAGCTCGGCGATGCCGCCGCTGCGGAAGTAGGCGCGCTCGACCCGGCCCGGGTCGTGCGCCAGGTCGCCGTAGAGGAAGACGGGCACGCCGAGACCGCCGATCTGGGTGGCGACCGCCACCGCCTCGGTCCGGGCGGCGTCGCGGTCGCCGGGGTCAAGCCAGACCAGCGGGCAGACGTCGAGCGCCCCGATCGCCGGGTGGGCGCCGCGGTAGCTGCCCATGTCGATCGTCTCCAGCGCCTCCTCGGCGCCGGCGACGAGCGCTTCTGTCAGCTGGCCCGCGCTCCCGGCGAGGGTGAAGACGGTGCGGTCGTGATCGGCGTCGGTGTGGCGGTCGAGCAGGGTCACGCCGCGTCCGAAGGCGGCCTCGAGATCGCCGAGCCGGCCCTCGTCGCTGCCCTCCGAGACGTTGGGAACGGCGAGCAGGGTCGGCATGTACGGCAGGCTAGCCTGTGAGGAGATGGCGATCGAGGCGATTACTGACGAGTCCGTCGGCACCTTGGCTCTCGGGGACCTCGAGGTGCGGCGGCTCGGCTACGGAGCGATGCGGATCACCGGCGACGGCGTCTGGGGCCCGCCGGCCGATCGCGACCAGGCACTCGCCGTGCTGCGCCGGGCCGTCGAGCTCGGCGTCAACCTGATCGACACCGCCGACTCCTACGGCCCCGCGGTCAGCGAGGAGCTGATCGCCGAGGCGCTCCATCCCTATGGCGAGGGCCTGGTGATCGCCACCAAGGGCGGCTTCACCCGGCCCGGCCCCGGCAAGTGGGAGCCGTGCGGGAGGCCGGAGTACCTGCGGGAAGCCTGCGAGGGCTCGCTGCGACGGCTGCGGCTGGAGCGGATCGACCTCTACCAGCTTCACGTCCCCGATTCCGACGTCCCCTACGAGGAGTCGGTCGGGGCGCTCAAGGACTTGCAGGACGAGGGGAAGATCCGCCAGATCGGTGTCTCCAACGTCAGCGTCGAGCAGCTGGCGACCGCGCGGGGAATCGTCGACGTCGTCTCGGTCCAGAACCGCTTCAACCTCGGTGACCGCCACGCCGCCGACGTGCTCGAGGTCTGCCAGGCGGACCGGCTCGCCTTCATCCCCTGGTTCCCGCTCAGCGCCGGCGCGCTGGCCGAGCCCGGCGGCGTCGCGGCGGAGATCGCCGGGCGCCATGACGCCAGCCCGGCGCAGGTCGCCCTCGCCTGGCTGCTGCGGACGCCGGCGACGCTGCCGATCCCCGGCACCGGCTCGGTCGGGCACCTGGAGGAGAACCTCGCCGCCGCCAGGCTCGCCCTCTCCGACGCAGAGGTGGCGGAGCTAGCCGCCGCGGCCTGAGTCCCGCCCAGACCTAGAGCAGCAGGTCGCCGCCGCTGACGATCGTCTCGCCGTCGATTTCCACCGTCGGTTCGAGCAGCACGCAGTCGAGGTGAACCGGGACCTGAACGGTGCCGCCGATCGCCGCAGAGGCGCCGAAGGCGACATGTGCGGTGCCGAGGATCTTCTCGTCCTCGAGCACGTTGCCGGTCAGGATCGCCTCTTCGTTGGTGCCGATCCCGAGCTCGGCGACGTTTGTCCCGTTGGGCCCGTGCGCGCTCAGCAGTTCCATCAGCGCGGCGCCGTCGGAGCCGGTGGCGTCGGTCAGGTGCCCGTCGCGGACGATCAGCGAGGTCGGCGTGTCGAGCAGCCCGACGCCGGCGATTGAGCCGTCGACCACCAGTGTCCCCTCCGCCGTCCCCTCGAGCGGGGCGATGAAGCCCTCGCCGCAGGGCAGGTTGCCGAAGGCTCCGCGGTTGCTGAGTTCGCCGGCGTCGACGATCCCCAGCCGGCCCTCGATGCCGAAGCGAAGATCGCTGCCGTGGCGGCAGGTGATCCGCACCTCCGAGCCGCTGTTCAGAGCGGAAACGACCGCCCAGCCGCGGCGGCGGATCTCCTCCAGATCACCGGTCATCAGCCGGATCAGCATCTCCTCGGTGACGCCCGGCAGCGTGCCGATGCGAACGCCGGCTTCGCTCGCCTCCTTGCGGGCGGCGGTGTGGGAGAGCGACTGGATCGTCGGTGCCAGCACCACGTCGGCCGCGGCCATCGCCGCCGCCAGCGCCCGCGGCGGCTCCGCCGCGTGCGAATCGCGCTCGGACATGACCGCGAGGGTCGCGTCGGCGCCGTCGCCCTGCGCCTCGATCCTCATCAGCGCGCCGATCTCTTCCGTGACCGGGTTGCAGACGACCAAAACGTCCTCTCCGGGAGAGACGCCCATGCACTGGCGGACCACCGTCCGCACCGCCCTGTCCAGCTCCCCACTCATCGTTCCAACCCTAGCTTTGACGGAGCGACGCCGTCTCAGTCGTCGTCGTGACGGTGGCGGATCGACCAGACCTGAAACCAGACCAGGCCCGCCAGCAGCGAGCCGAAGGCGATGAACGGCGCCAACCAGCCATGCGGGCGCGCGATCGCCAGGCTCACCACCGCGAACGCGTCCACGACCAGAAGAAAGGCCACCAGCACCGGCCGCATCGCCGCCCATCCCGATCCCGGCGTGCGCCCAGAGCCATCTTCCATGCCACTGAGGATCGCACTCCTCCGCAGCCGCCGAGCACCGTCCCCCCACCGCTACCATGCCCGTCCCCGCCGGAGTAGCTCAGCTGGTTAGAGCAGCGGAATCATAATCCGCGTGTCGGGGGTTCGAGTCCCTCCTCCGGCA
>JADGPJ010000007.1 GCA_017882505.1 Solirubrobacterales bacterium
CCGACCCGGCGCCTGGGAGTCGGCGAGATGGCTCGGGCTTCAAGTCGAGCTCCTCGGGGCGGACAACTCAAGTCCGGCGCTCCTCGATGATTCCGTGCTACCGGGGAGGAGGCCCGTCTGATGACGACCTTCCTTAGGTTTTGCGGCGTCCGAACCGCGTCCTAGCCTCCTTCCGATGCCTCAGGACCCCCTCGTTGAGCTGATGCGGGAGGAAGTCTCCTTCTGGATCGGCGACGCAGGGCGACCGCCAAGGACGGATGAACCGGCGGGGGAGTCATGTTGGGAGATCACGCAGGATCAGCAGCCCTCGCTGGATGCGACGACCCTACTCGCATGGACGATCATTTTGGCCGTCTGTGCTGTTTGCTGGTGGGCAGTCATCTCGTCGGTAGGCAGCTATTTATGAGCGGACCCTCGGATGACATTGCCGTTCGGTCGGGGCTGGCCCCGTTCGGTCTAAGGGGGGGCTAGGCACGCAACCTGTGGGGAACCTGCGTACATGAAGTCCTCGTTGACCGGATGGGGTGGCCGGGGGTCCGGACCCGCGGGACACGCTGCGGGACACAGACACGCGCCCTATATGACCCCGGGTGATGCCTCTTGCGAGTTGATGATCTTGCGCCGCTGATACCGGGACCCCGCTGTTGTTGCGGAATCCCGGTTCTAAAGCGGAGGGGGTGGGATTCGAACCCACGAGACGCCTTATGACGCCCAACGGCTTTCAAGGCCGCCGCATTCAACCGCTCTGCCACCCCTCCGGGGGGCTGCCGGGCGAATGCTAAAGGTCATGGGGCCCGCTCAGGTTCGCTTGTATTGATTGGATTGGGGTATGCGCCGGTTGCTCTTTCTCGCCTCGGCGATGATCTTCTTCGACGTCGCCTTCTTTGCCGCGATCGCGCCGCTGCTGCCCGGGTATGTCGACGACCTCGGGTTGAGCAAGGCGCAGGCGGGGATCCTCTCGGCCTCCTACGCCGCGGGGACCCTGTTCGCCGCGCTGCCGGCGGGCTTTGTCGCCAGCCGGGTCGGCCCGCGGCGCACCGTGATCTCGGGGCTACTTCTGCTCGGCGTCTCCAGCCTCGCCTTCGGCCTCGTCGATCAGATCGTTCCGTTGGACACGGCGCGCTTCACCCAGGGCATCGCCGGGGCGCTGATCTGGTCCGGGGCAATGAGCTGGCTCATCGCCTCCGCTCCCGAGGAGAAGCGCGGCTCGGTGGTCGGGACCGCGCTCGGTACCGCGGTCGCGGGCGCCCTGCTCGGCCCGGCTCTGGGAGCGGCCGCGGCGACGGTCGGCACCGGCCCGGTCTTCGGCTCCGTCATGATCGTCGCCCTCGCCCTCGCCTACGCGGCTTCGCGACTGCCGGAGGTTGGCGCTCCGGAGCGCCAGTCCCTGCACGAAGTCAAGGCGACCCTGCTGAGCCGGCCGGTCCGTGACGGCGCGATCTTCGTCGCCGTGCCCTCGGTGATGTTCGGCGCGATCGAGGTTCTGGTGCCGCTGCGGATCGATGCCCTCGGCGGTGGGCACGGCGTGATCGCCGGCGGCTTCATCGCCGGCGCGGCGCTGGAGGCGGTGCTGGCGCCACTCGCCGGCCGCTACTCCGACCGGGTCGGGCGGCGCAACCCCTACGTCGTCGGTCTCTCGATCTGTGCCGGGGCGGTGCTTGCAGTCGCCCTGGCGCAGACACTCGGGACCGTGCTCGGCGCTCTGATCGTCGCCTCGCTCGGCGCCGGCCTCTGCTTCGCGCCGGCGCTGACCCTGATCTCCGACCTCGCCGAGTCCAGCAGCCTGCACCAGGGATACGCCGCCGGGCTCTCGAACATGGCCTGGGCCTCCGGCCAGGTGGTCGGCGGCGTCGGCGGCGGCGTCGTGGCAAGCCTGACCGGAAACACCCTGCCCAGCATCGCGATCGCGGCGCTGCTCCTGCTCACCGTGGTCTACGCGTTTCGGACGATGGAACCTGAGACAGCTCCGGTCCCGCGGCCGGTGGAAGGGTAGGGCAGGCGATGGCAGCCGGGAACGTCGAGGGGTCCGGGCGGGAGTGGGTCAACTGGGCCGGCGATCAGTCCTGCACGCCGCTCGAGGTCGCCCGCCCGGCGAGCCGAGACGAGCTGGCCGAGGTGATAGGCGCCGCCGCGACAGCGGGGCGCAAGGTCAGCGTCGCCGGCTCCGGTCACTCGTTTACCGAAGCGGCGATGACCGAGGGAACGATGGTCCGGGTCGAGTCGCTGAAGGGAGTTCTCGACGCCGACCCAGGCTCGGGGCTGGTCAGGGTCGGGGCCGGGACCGTCCTCGCCGACCTCAACGAGGAACTGGCGGCGCTGGGGCTGGCGATGGAGAACCTCGGCGACATCGACCGCCAGACGCTGGCGGGGGCGATCTCGACCGGGACCCACGGCACCGGCGCCCGCCTGCGCAACATCTCCGCCCAGGTCGAGGGGCTGGAGCTGGTGCTCGCCGACGCCAGCGTCCGCCATCTCACGGCCGCCACCCACCCGGAGCTGCTGCGGGCGGCGCGGGTCGGGGTCGGCGCGCTCGGGGCGATCGCGGCGGTGACGATGCGCTGCGTGCCCGCCTTCACGCTCAGCCGGGTCGACACCCCGCGGCCGCGGGACGAGGTTTTCGACTCCTTCCAGAAGCTCGCCGACGCCAACGACCACTTCGAGCTCTTCACCTTCCCCTACGCCGACAACGTCCTCGTGCTCGAGCGCAACCGCAGCCAGGAGCCGCCGCGCCCGCGCCGCCGCGCCGCCGCCTACCTCAACGACGTCGTGCTCGAGAACTGGGCGCTTGGCGCGCTTTCGGCCACCGGCAAGGCCTTCCCGGGCTGGATCCCGTCGCTGTCGCGGCTGGCCGGCCGTCTCGCCTCCGGCAGTCGCACGCTCGACCGCAGCGACCGCGTCTTCGCCAACGATCGCCGTGTCCGCTTCACCGAGATGGAGTACGGCATCCCCCGCGAGCACGGTCCCGTGGCCGCTCGCCGGGTGATCGAGTGGGTGCGGGAGAACGAGTATCCGGTCTTCTTCCCGATCGAGATGCGGGTCGCCGCTGGCGACGACGCCTCACTCAGCCCCTCGCACGACCGCGACACCGCCTACATCGCCGTGCACCAGTACCGCGGCATGGAATGGCGTCCCTACTTCGAAGCCGTCGAGGAGATCATGGATTCCTACGCCGGCCGCCCCCATTGGGGCAAGCGCCACTTCCAGACCGCTGCGACCCTGGCGCCCCGCTACCCGGCCTGGGCGGAGTTCCAGCGCGCCCGCGACGAGCTCGACCCCGGCCGCGTCTTCACCAATGACTATGTGGAGCGAGTTCTAGGGCCCTAGGCGAGCGAAAACCAAGCCTGGCTAGGACCGAGGACACCGTCAGGCGCCCGGTTTGCAGCCGCCTACAAGAACGCCTGGCCCTCGCCGCGATAGGTGGGGACGGCGTCGACGATCTCGTCGC
This sequence comes from Solirubrobacterales bacterium, assembly GCA_017882505.1. Taxonomy (GTDB): domain Bacteria; phylum Actinomycetota; class Thermoleophilia; order Solirubrobacterales; family 70-9; genus VAYN01. Next base: position 3,446 of record JADGPJ010000007.1, read on the forward strand.
CCTGGACGAGGTGGAGGGTGTCGAAGCGCTCGCAGAGCTCGCCGGCCTTGGCGTGGCGGAGGTAGGCGCGGTCGCCGACCGCGAGGTTCGCGGCCGCGTCGCCGAGCAGCGGGGTCTGGACCTCGCCGGCGCCCTCCTCGGGGTCGAGCTCGAGGCCGGGGGGGAGCCAGGGGACGGGAAGGCGCGCCGTGTCGCCGCTGCCGGAGGCGAGGTATCCGCCGCCGAGCGCGGTCGCGACCCGGGGGGATGGCTTGCGGACGATCGGCAGCGCGAACCCCGCCGCGGGGGTGAGGCTGAAGCGGCTGTAGTGGTCGAAGAGCGCGGGGGCGTAGAAGCCCGAGCCGGCCGTGACCTCGGTCACCGCGCCGTCGGCCGCGGTCAGCTCGAGGCTGCCGGTGCCGCCGCCGTTGACGATCTCGAGGTCGCTGAACTCGCCGACCGCGGCGACGATCGCGCCCCGCCGCTCCGCCAGCTCGGCGGCGGAGCGCCGCTGCATGAAGCGGATCGCGGCGCCGCGCAGGCGCCGCCCCGGCGGCTGGTCCGGGACCCCGGCGATCTGCCCCTCGTAGGCCATCAGCGCGACCAGCTCGATCTGCGGCCGGCCGTCGATCTCCCGCGCCAGCGCCACCGCCTGCTCGACGGTGTGGACCGGCGAGCGCTTGGGCCCGACCTTGACCCGCCCCCGCAGCGCCCACCAGCCGGCGTCGAGGTCGATGCAGACCCGGACCGGCGCGGCGCCCGCGCCCAGCACCGACTCGATTGCATTCAGGTGCTCGATGCAGTCGACCATCACCACCGGCGCGTCGCCCGGGTTGGCGACCGACCGCAGTGCCAGCTCGCCCAGCGCGCCGGCGTCGGCGGTCGGGTAGGCAAGGAGCAGATCCTCGAACCCCTGCTCGGCGAGCCAGAGGGTCTCCGGCAGGGTGTAGGTCATCAGCCCGGCGAAGCCCTGGTCGTGGCGCAGGATTGCCTCCAGCAGCGCCCGGCAGCGGATCGACTTGGTGGCGACGCGGACCGGCTTGCCGCCGGCGCGCTCCAGCATCGCTTCGGCGTTCGCCCACATCGCGTCGAGGTCGACGAAGGCGAACGGCGCCTCGACCTCGGCGAAGATCCGCTCGTAGCGGTCGTGGGACTGACTGGGCGGAGCGGACACCCGCATCAGCCTATCCCCGCCATGCCCTGTTAATTCCTACAATCGGGGCCGCAGTGCCCGGAGAGGTGGCCGAGTGGCTGAAGGCACTCGCCTGCTAAGCGAGTAGGGGGCGCAAGCTCTCTCGAGGGTTCGAATCCCTCCCTCTCCGTCTTGCCGGGGTGTGATGCGATTGCACGAACACACCGCGCCGTTCGATCGGTCGGTGAGCTTGACGGTGCATACCACGCCGGCGCCAGGTCCGCGCAGAGTTCGAAGGTCGTCCCGTTAGGCCCATTGAAGGAAGCCCCGGACGGTGGGAGCTTCTGCGTTCTTGGAATCGGCGGGGATCAGCCGACATCGCGCTCCTTTTGAGCAGCTGGTGACGGCGCACCCTTCCTGGCCAGCACCGATGAGCAGGTTGTGCTGACCAGGACTAGGTTGTCTGAATGCGCGAGACCCAGACCGTCCTCCACATCTCACCCCATCCCGACGATGAGCTCATCGGGGCGCCCGCGGCGCTTTTCGCGCTTCGCGACGCCGGCTTTGGCATCGTGAACCTCGCATGTGGCCTCGGCCGCAGCGGGCAGCACGCGCGCCGGGCGGCTGAGCTTCGCGAGGCGTGTCGGCGCGCGGGCTTCGAACTCGAGCTGCCTCCGGAGCCGATCGCGCTGTCGAGCTCAGACGACCTTGTCAGGGCCCAGCACGGGCTCGTGGACCTGATCGGGAAGACGGCTACGAGGCTCCGACCTGCACTGATCGTCTCGCCCCAGCCGCATGATCGCCACCACGCCCACGAGCTCGTCGCGCGAGCCGTCCGCGACGTGATCGTCGATCAGCGAGCGGGTAGTTGCTCGCGTTGGTGGATGTGGGGCCTGTGGGGTGACTTGCCCCTGCCCACGATCACGGTCGCGTTCGACGAGCGAAGGCTCGACGAGATCGCGGGCGCGCTCGAGGCCCACGAGCAGGAGCTAGGGCGAAACGACTACCGGCGACTCGTTCGCGGACGGGCGGAGATGAACGCCACCCGCGGCCCCGAGCTCGTCTTCGGCTTCGGATCAGCCGGCGATCCGGGACCCTACGTCGAGCTCCTCACCGAGGCGGTACTCACGAATGGCCGCTGGCTGCTCGGGACCCCACGCCGGCTCGATCCCACCTCGGCCCTCAGTGAGCCACCCGGTGGCGTTGAGATCGGCGACTGGCTTTACCGCGAGACCGTGACGCAGTGCTACGGCTCTCCAGGCGCGCTGCGTGAGGGCGCGAGGTTCGAGAACGAGGCCCAGCGCGACCGGATCTGGGACCACCGGCTTCACGAGGACGCCCAATTCAACCAGCGGCTCAACTTCTTCCTGATCGCCGAGGCCATGCTCGTCGTGGCGGCAGCTCAGGTGCTGTCGAGCGACACGCCCAGCCCGTGGCTCGGAGCCGGGATCGCCGCCGTGGGGCTCGGCCTCACCGGGGTCTGGGCGGGGGTCAACCGGCGCCAGGTCAAAATCATGCGCCACATCCAAGATCGAGCAATGAAGTCGCTGCCTGAGTTCCGCAAGCATTACGAGACCAGGCCCAAGGGCCATTCCTCGACCCGCTGGCTGCGCGACGGCATCCCGGTGATCATCGCCGTCGTCTGGGTGATCATCCTCGTTGTGGCGATCACCGACCTCGTGTAACGCCGCCACGAAGGTCGGCGGGACACAAGGTCGGGGCTGTCGATCGGACCGGCGGGAGAGGGTGGCGCCTGGCCGACGAGCTCCTCGGCAAGGCCGGTCTCGGGGGCGGTCGCGGTCGTCGGCACCCGTACGAATGCTACACAGATCGATGTCACAAGCTGGCACCCCGCATTCGGGGGTTTCGAACCGGAGTTACAGCACATTCACGAGACCCGCTCCTGCCGGCCTCTACAGTCACGTCCGTGTACGCGAATCCGATTGCAAGGGGGGCCGCCCACATCGGCCGCCGCACCAAGATCGTCGCCACCGTCGGCCCGGCGAGCTGGTCGCCGGCCGTGCTCGAGCAGATGATCGCCGCCGGCACCGACGTCTTTCGCCTCAACTTCTCCCACGCCGGCTTCGAGCGCCAGGCGGGCACGATCGAGGACATCCGCGCCGCCGCCGAGCGGGTCGGCCGCGAGGTCGCCGTGCTCGGCGACCTGCCGGGCCCGAAGCTGCGGATCGGCGAGCTGCAGGGCGACTACGCCGAGCTCGAGACCGGCATGCACGTGACCCTGACGCCGAGCGAGATCGAGGGGGACAAGGAGCGGATCCCGGTCTCCTGGCCAGGCGTCACCGAGCTGCGCGAGAACCAGCTCGTCTACCTCGCCGACGGCGCGATCCGGCTGCGGGTCCGCGATCCCGAGCCAGACGGTGTCGACTGCGAGGTCGAGGTCGGCGGCACGCTCTCCTCCCACAAGGGGATGAACATCCCCGGCGGCGCCGCGCTGCCGGCCGCCACCGATGGCGACCTCGGCTGGGTCGAGTTCGCCGCCAAGCACGGGATCGACCTGATCGCCGTCTCCTTCGTCTCCTCCGCCCAGGACCTGGTCCCGGTCAAGGAGCGCCTCGCGGCGCTCGGCTCGAGCATCCCGGTGATCGCCAAGATCGAGCGCCAGCAGGCGGCCGAGAACGTCGAGGAGATCGTCGAGGCGGCGACCAGCGGGATCATGGTCGCCCGCGGCGACCTCGGCATCGAATTGCCGCTGGCCGAGGTTCCGGTCGTCCAGAAGCGACTGATCCGCACCGCCGGCCTCCGCTCCAAGCCGGTGATCACCGCGACCCAGATGCTGGCCTCGATGGTCACCGCCCGCCGTCCGACCAGGGCCGAGGTGACCGACGTCGCCAACGCGATCTACGACGGCACCGACGCGATCATGCTCTCCGAGGAGACCGCGGTCGGCGAGAACCCGGTCGAGGCGGTGCGGGTGATGGACCAGATCGCCCGCGCCACCGAGCCCGATCTCCCTTATGGCGATTGGCTGTTCTCGCGTACCGACCAGGGCACTCAGGACGTCGCCGACTCGGTCGCCCAGGGGGCCGTCGGCGCCGTCTACCGGCTCGGCCTGAAGGCGATCGTCGTGCCGACCACCAGCGGCCGCACCGCCCGCCTGATCTCCGCCCACCGCCCCAACGTCCCGGTGCTGGCGATCTCGCCGAAGATCGAGACCGTGCGCCGGCTCAGCCTGCTGTTCGGGGTGACCGCGGTGCAGAGTGAGCACGAGGACGACATCCGCACCCTGCTCGGCAGCTGCGCCGAGCTCGCCGCCCACCACGGGATCGCCGAGCCGGGCGACGTGATCGCGATCGTCGCCGGGCTGCCCGAGCAGGAACTTGGCACGAACCTGTTCGAGGTTCACCGCGTGCCCGGCAAGCGGTAGGGCGGGGGGACTTGTCATGAGTGAGCTGCGTGCTTTGGGAAGGACGGGGGTCGAGGTCAGCTCGCTCTGCCTCGGCACGATGATGTTCGGCGCCTGGGGCAACCCCGACCGCGATGACTCGATCCGCGTCATCCACGCCGCCCTCGACGCCGGCATCAACTTCATCGACACCGCCGACGTCTACTCGGAGGGGGAGTCGGAGGAGATCGTCGGCAAGGCGCTGGCCGGCGGCAGGCGCGACGACGTCGTCCTCGCGACCAAGTTCCACGCCCCGATGGGTGAGGGGCCGAACCGCGGCGGCAACTCGCGCCGCTGGATCATCCAGGAGGTCGAGAACAGCCTGCGCCGTCTCGACACCGACTGGATCGACCTCTACCAGGTGCACCGCCCCGAACCCGGCACCGATGTCGACGAGACGCTCGGCGCTCTCTCCGACCTGATCCACGCCGGCAAGATCCGCTACGCGGGCAGCTCGGCCTTTCCGGCCGAGATGATCGTCGAGGCGCAGTGGACGGCCGAGCGCCGGGGCCGCGAGCGCTTCGTCTGCGAGCAGTCGCCGTATTCGATCCTCGCCCGCGGCATCGAGGCCGGGGTGCTGCCGACCTGCGAGCGCTACGGGATGGGCGCGGTCACCTACAGCCCGCTGGCCGGCGGCTGGCTCTCGGGCCGCTACCGCAAAGGCGCCGGCTCGCCCGATTCCGCCCGGGCCGAGCTGATGCCGGAGCGCTTCCAGATGAAGACGCGTCACGACGCCGAACTGCCCCGCAATCGGGAGAAGCTCCAAGCCGCCGAGGACCTGGCCGTGCTGGCCGAAGAGGCCGGCATTAGCCTGGTCGAGATGTCGATCGCCTTCGCCCTCGAGCACCCCGCCGTGACCGCGCCGATCATCGGCCCGCGGACTGTGGAGCAGCTGCAGGGCCAGCTCCGCGGGGCCGAGGTGAAGCTGAGCGCCGACGTCCTCGACCGGATCGACGAGATCGTCCCGCCCGGCACCACCTTCAACGTCGGCGACGCCGGCTGGCGGCCGCCCGCCCTTCTGCCAGAGAACCGACGCCGGCAGGCGGAGCGCGGATGAGCGAGGGCGAGAAAGCCGTCCGCGTCGAGCGCGAGGAGAGCGGCCTCACCGTGCTGACCCTCGACAGCCCGCCGCTAAACCTCTTCGACCAGCGGATGATCGACGAATTCCGGGTGGCGGTCGAAGACCTCGCCGCCGAGCCGCCGCGGGCGGTGCTGATCCGGGCCGAGGGCCGAGCCACCTCCGCCGGCGTCGACGTCCACGTCTTCGACGGCCTCTCGCCAGAGCAGGCGAGCCTGCTCTGGGACGAGCTGCTGGGGACGATCGACCGGCTCGAGGCGCTGCCGGCGCCGATCGTCTTCGCCGCCCACGCGATCACCCTCACCGCCGCCTTCGAGATCTCGCTCGCCTGCGACCTGATCGTCGCCTCGCCGAAGGCGAAGTTCGGCCTGGTCGAGAAAGTCGTCGGGCTGACGCCGTCGATGGGCGGCACGCAGCGGCTCGCCGAGCGCGCCGGATCCGGCCGCGCCCGCCAGTTCGTGATGACCGGCGTGTTCTTCGACGCCGAGGAGATGGAGCGCTGGGGCGTCGTCAACTCGATCTTCCCAGCCGACGAGTTCGAGGCCCGCTCCCGCGCCCTCGCCGAGGAGCTGGCCGCCGGCCCGACCAAGGCCCACGCGATGACCAAGCACGTCCTGCGCCGCTTCCGCGAAGGCGGCATCCCCGCCGCCGACGAGGCGATCCGGACCGAATCCGCCGAGCTCTTCGCCACCGAGGACCTGCAGAACGCCGTTCGCACCTTCCTCGAGAAGGGCGGCCCCGGCCACGCCGAGTTCCACGGCCGCTGAGTCGCGGGCCGGGTAGGGTTTCCGGATGCCCGGAATCCCTGAAATGCCGAACGTCGACTTCGACGCGATCGCCAAGGGGATGACCATGGCGGTGCCATTCATTGGGCACCTCGGCCTCGAGATCACCGAGATCTCAGCCGGAGAGGCGACCGTCCGTCTGCTGCGCCGGTCGGAGCTGACCAATCACGTCGGCAGCCTGCACGCCGGCGCCCTCTTCACCGTCGCCGAGACCGCCTCCGGCGCGGCCTTCGTCGGCGCCTTCGCGGTGCGCATGGGTGACATCACCCCGCTGGCCAGTAGCGCCGAGATCGACTTCCTGAAGGTCGCCAACGGCCCGATCACCGCCAGTGCCAGGCTCGGTGTCGACGCCGCCGAGGCCCTCGCCACGCTCGACGCCGACGGCAAGGTCGAGTTTCCCTGCGAGGTCGAGCTGACCGACGAGTCCGGCACCCGGGTCGCGAGCGCGACCATCAGCTGGCACGTACGGCTCAAAGAGCAGCCCGCCGCCTGAGCGGCGATTGATGAATCCCACAGGCCGAAGTCAGATTCGGTTTCGGCGCCGCGAATCCCCCGCCACAATCAGGGCAATCGATCGAGGGGGTTCCTGGTGAGTTTGAGTGGAAAGGTCGCGGCCGTGACCGGCGGCGGCTCCGGGATTGGCGAGGCGACCTGCGTCCGGCTGGCCGGCGAAGGTGCCCGGGTCGCGGTGATCGACATCGACGCGGGGACCGCGGGACTGACCGCGAAGCTCGCCGGCGAAGGCCTCGCCGTGATCGCCGACGTCAGCGACAGCGCCGCGGTCGATTCCGCCCTGGAAACGGTCGAGGCAGAGCTGGGGCCGGTCGACATCTGGGTCAACAACGCCGGCATCTCCGGCGGCGCCCACTCCGACCGGGTCAATCCCCGCGCCGAGAAGCAGCTGGCCGAGATGGCGGAGGGCGCGGTGGCGACGCCGCTCGAGGCGCTGGTGCGGATGACCGACGAGGAGTGGAGCCGGATGCTCGCGGTCCATCTCAACGGCACCTTCTATGGGACCCGCGCCGCGGCCCGGTCGATGGCGGCGAAGGGCGGCGGCACGATCGTCAACGTCGCCTCGATCTGCGGGATCGAGGGCTGCACCGGGCATCCGCACTACTCGGCCGCCAAGGGCGGCATCCTCGCCTTCACCCGCTCGGTCGCCAAAGAGCTGATCCTCCAGGGCGTGCGGGTCAACGCAATCGCGCCGGGATTCGTCGAGACTCAGCTGGTGACCGGATCGCTGACCGAGCCGCTGGTCGGCGCCGTGGTGATGGGAACTCCGCAGGGGCGGCTCGGCCGCCCGGAGGAGATCGCCGCGACGATCGCCTTCCTCGCCTCCGACGACGCCAGCTTCTTCGTCGGCGAGACCGTCAGCCCCAGCGGCGGGTTCGTGACCGTCTGATGGCCCACATCGAGTTCATCGACCAGACGCTGCGCGACGGCCAGCAGAGCCTCTGGGGGATGCGGATGCGCGCCTACCAGACGACGCCGATCCTGCCGCACCTCAACCAGACCGGCTTCCGCGTCGTCGACCTCACCGGCGGCACCCTCTTCGTCGTCATGCTGCGCGAGTCCGGCGACGACCCCTGGGCGGCGCTCGACCACATCATCGCCGGCCTGCCCGACGTCGGCCACCGGGCCGGCATGCGGCCGGTCGCGGTCGGCAGCTTCGGGTTCGTCCCCGACTCGATGCTCGACCTCTGGGTCGGGACGCTGGTCAAGCACGGGATCCAGACCCACTGGCTCTTCGACTGCCTCTACGACATGCCGCTGATGAAAGCGAAGGCGGAAGCGATCCAGCGGGTCGGGGGCGAGGTCGTGCCGGCGATCATGTACGGGCTGACCGACCTCCACACCGACGAGTTCTTCGCCGACCGCGCCCGCGAAATGGCGAGCTGGGACGGCGTCAACACGATCTACGTCGAGGACGCGCCCGGGGTGCTGACGCCCGAGCGTGCGTCGACGCTGCTGCCGGCGCTGCAGGAGGCGACGCCGGGCGTTCGCCTCGAGCTCCACGTCCACAACACCACCGGCCTGGCGCCGCTCGTCTATGTCGAGGGGATCAAGGCCGGGATCGACATCCTCCACACCTGCTCGTTGCCGATGGCGAACGGTCCCTCGCTGCCCTCGACCGAGGCTATGGTCGAGATCGTCGAGGAGCTCGGGCACACCCACGGCCTCGACAAATCGCACCTGCCCCCCGTCGCCGAGCACTTCGCCCGCGAAGCCAAGCGCCTGGGCTGGGAGACCGGGGTGCCGAACGAGTACCGGATGCTGCCCTACCGCCACCAGCTGCCCGGCGGCATGACCGGGACGCTGAAAAACCAGCTCAACGAGTACGGGATGCCGGAGCGCTTCCCCGAGGTGGTCGACGAGATCGTCCGCGTCCGCGAGGAGCTCGGCCAGCCGATCATGGCGACGCCGTTCTCGCAGTTCGTCGGCATCCAGGCGGTGCTCAACGTGGTCCTCGACGAGCGCTACAAGGTCGTCCCCGAAGAAGTCCTCCACTACGCGCTCGGCCACTACGGGCCGCTGATGCGGCCGATCGAACCGGAGATCGCCGACAAGATCTTCTCGCAGCCGCGGGTCAAGGAGCTCGAGAAGTGGGAGCGCCCGCAGACGACGCTGGAGGAATTCCGCAAGCAGCTCGGTCCCAACCTCTCCGACGAGGAGCTGCTGCTGCGCTACTTCTGCCCGCAGGAGCACGTCGACAAGATGCTCGCCTCCGGGCCACTGCGGACCGAGCCGCCGGCGACCTCGCCGGACCTCGGCGAGCAGCTGATGGAGCTGATCGCCAGCGCCGAGTCGCGGCCGATCTCCCACCTCTCGCTGAGTCAGCCGGGGATCAAGATCGATCTTCGACGCGACTGACGGGCGCTGGAAGGCGGCCAGTCAGGGCGTTCCGAGGGGGAGCCGGAGAGGGCATCCCCATCCCTCTCGCAAAATGGCAGCCCTCAAGACCCACTGGCCGCGAGAAGCCCGCGGACCGCGACCTTGGCGATCTTGCCGCTCGCGGTCTTCGGCAGCTCCGCGACCGTGACCACGACGGTCGGGCACTTGTAATGGGCGATGCGCTCGCGGCAGTGGGCGATCACCTCGTCGGTGGAGACCTCGGCCCCGTCGACTGAGGTGACGACGGCGCACGGCGTCTCGCCCCAGCGCTCGTGCGGGAGCCCGATCACGGCGACCTCCGCGACCAGCGGGTGCGTCGCGACCGCCTGCTCGACCTCGATCGAGGAGATGTTCTCGCCGCCGGAGATGATCAGATCCTTCTTGCGGTCGACGATCCAGATGAAGCCCTGCTCGTCGGCGCGGCCGATGTCCCCGGTCGCGAACCAACCGTCGGCGTCGAAGGATTCGGCGGTCTCGGTCGGCTTGCGCCAGTAGCCGGCGCAGATGTTGCGGCCGCGCAGCTGGATCTCGCCGACCCCGCCGGGCTCCAGCGCCGCACCCTCTTCGTCGACGATTCGCGCCTCGACGTGGAAGAAGGGGCGGCCGATCGAGCCGGGTCGCTCGACCTGGTCGCCGGGGCCCATCGTCGTCGCCGAGGAGGTCGTCTCGCTGAGGCCGTAGCCCTGGCGGTAGTCGAGTCCGAGCTCGGCGAAGCGGTCCATCAGCGGCTGCGGGCAGGCGGCGCCGCCGGAGCCGACGAAGCGCAGGCGGCCGAGGTCGAGATCGGCCAGCTCCTCGGTCGCCAGCATCATCTGCCAAGCGGTCGGGATCGCGAACCAGACGGTGATCCGCTCGCGCTCGGCGAGCCGCACCGCCTCCGCCGGGTCGAAGTCCTCCATCAACACGACCTTGCCGCCCTTGTACAGGAGCGGCACGGTGAGGATGTAGAGGACGACGTGGAAGATCGGGTTGACGACGACGGTCGCGTCGTCGCGGCGCAGGTCCCAGTCGGCGAGGTAGTTCTGGACGTTGACGAGGACGCCCTCGTGGGTGAGGACCGCGCCCTTGGGCGATCCGGTCGTGCCCGAGGTGTAGACGATCGAGACCGGGTCCCGCGGCTTCACCGGGTGCGGCTCGGCCGGCTCGGCGGCGTCGCGCCAGGCCGCGTACTCGGCGCCGGGGCCGTCGACGCCGATCACCCGGACCCGTGTCTCCTCGAGCTGCTCGAGGGCGGCGAAGACCGCCTCCGCGGTGCTCTCCTGGACGACCGCAAGGGTCGAGCCGGAGTCGCCGAGGGCGTAGGCGACCTCCTCGCTGGCGAGGCGGAAGTTGAGCGGCACGAAGACCGCGCCGGCGCGGGCGACGCCGAAGAGGAGCTCGAGGAACTCGACCCGGTTCTTCAGCGCCACCGCGACGCGGTCGCCGGGCCGGACGCCGGCGTCGCGCAGAGCGCCGGCGACGCGCCGGGCGGCGGCGTCGAGCTCGGCGTAGGTCGTCCGCCGCTCGCCGCAGACGATCGCCGTGCGATCGGGGTCCCGGCGTGCCCGCAGGCTGGTCCAGGAGCCGATGTTGTCGCTCAGGTAAGCGGCGCTCACCCGCTCGTCGGCACCGCGGCGGCGGCCTTCGCGGCTTCTTCGATGACCTTTCCCTGGTGGGGCTGGAGGTCCATGTAGCCCATCCCGCGGAAGGCATCGATGTAGGGGTCCTCGACGCTCTCGTCGAGGCCGAGCAGGCCCTCGATCACCGCGGCGCCGCAGAACGGCACGTAGGAGGAGGAGTAGCCGCCCTCGTGGATCGCGACGAGCTTGCCGTCGCAGATCCGGGCGGCGAGCTCGACCATGATGTCGGTCATCCGCCGGTAGCCCTCGCTGGTCACCATCATCATCGCCAGCGGGTCCATCATGCTGGCGTCGAGTCCCGAGGCGATGATCAGGATCTGCGGCTGGAAGGCCTCGACGGCGGGCACGACGACCCGTTCCAATGCCGCCTCGTAGGCGCCGTTGCCGGAGCCGGGCGGCAGCGGCACGTTGACGGCGCAGCCCTGGCCCTCGCCGGCTCCGGTGTCCCCGACCAGTCCCGATTCGGCCGGGTAGAGACCGTCCTGGTGGAGGGAGATCGTCAGCACCCTGGGGTCCTCGTAGAAGGCGTGCTCGGTGCCGTTGCCGTGATGGACGTCCCAGTCGACGATCGCGACCCGCTCGAGGCCGAGCACGTCGAGCGCGTGGTGGGTGGCGACGGCGATGTTGGCGAAGACGCAGAAGCCGCGACCTTCGTCGCTCTCGGCATGATGGCCAGGGGGGCGGGTGAGGGCATAGGTGTTGTCGACGTCGCCGTTCCAGACCGCCTCGACGGCGCTGATCGCGCCGCCGGTCGAGAGCAGGGCGATCTCGTAGCCACCGGGGCCGAACGGCGCCAGCTCGCCGCCGTCGCCGCCGCCCGCCTCGCTTTCGCTCTTGACCCGGTCGACGTACTCCGCGGTGTGGACGTAGAGCAGCTCCTCGCGGGTCGCCTTGCGCCCGGGGATCGCCACGGTCTGGTCGAGCAGCCCGGTGACCTCGAGCAGGTTGCGCAGGCGCCGCTTCGTCGCCGGGCTCTCGCCGTGCTGCTCGGGCTCGACCAGCCCGCCGGTGCTGAGGAATCCCGACCCGGTGCCGGTGTCGTGCCAGGCGTAAAGCTCGTTCCAGTGAAATCCGGTGGACATCGTTCCTCCGTCTCTATTGCTGTGAACCCCGACCGACCATAGATCGGCCGCGCCGGGCTCGCGGCCGCCCGGCGGCGCCGAATTTGAGTTCCTCCAAAGTTCGCCGGCGAGCGCCTGTCGATCCGGCGCGCGGCCGTCACGCTGTCCTGAGTCCTTCGCCAGCTGATGAAACGCGCACTCTTCGAAGACGAGCACAACTGGTTCCGCGAGTCGGTCGCCGCCTTCGTCGATCGCGAGCTGATGCCGAACCGCGAGCGCTTTCGCAGCCAGCGCTCGATCGACCGTGAGGCCTGGCTGAAAGCGGGCGAGGCCGGGTTCCTCGGGCTCGGTGTCCCGGCCGAGTACGGCGGCAGCGGCATCGACGACTTCCGCTTCAACGCCGTCTTCGGCGAGGAGCTGGCGCGGGCCGGATTCGCCTACGCCTCGAGCTTCGGGATCCAGACCGACGTCGTCGCCCCCTACCTGCTGCGGCTGACCACGGAGGAGCAGCGCCGGCGCTGGTTGCCGGGCTTCTGCAAGGGCGAGATCGTCACCGCGATCGGGATGACCGAGCCCGCCGCCGGCTCGGACCTGAAGGGGATCCAGTCGACCGCTCGCCGCGACGGCGACGGCTGGTCGCTCTCGGGCAGCAAGACCTTCATCACCAACGGCTACAACGCCAACCTCGTCGTCACCGCCGCCCGCACCCCCGACCCCGGCGGCATCAGCCTTTTCGCGGTCGAAGAGGGGATGGAGGGCTTCAACCGCGGCACCAAGCTGCACAAGCTCGGCCAGCACGAAGCCGACACCGCCGAGCTCTTCTTCGACGAGGTCGCGCTGCCGGCCGAGAACCTGATCGGTGAGCCGGGGCGGGGGATGGCGCTGATGATGGGCCACCTCTCCCAGGAGCGGATCAGCACCGCCGTCGTCAACGTCGCCCACGCCGAGAACGTGATGCGGCTGACCCTCGAGTACGTGATGGAGCGCAAGGCCTTCGGCCGCCCGATCGGCAGCTTCCAGAACAGCCGCTTCGTCCTCGCCGGGTGTGACGCCGAGCTCGACATGGCCCGCGTCTACGTCGACCGCTGCGTCGAGGCCCACGTCGCCGGCGAGCTGACCGCGGTCGAGGCGGCGAAGGCGAAGCTGATCAGCTCCGAGATCCAGAACCGGGTGATCGACGCCTGCATGCAGCTGCACGGCGGCTACGGCTACATCGAGGAGTACGAGGTAGCCCGCTCCTGGGTCGACGCCCGGATCACGAGGATCTGGGCCGGCACCAACGAGATCATGAAAGAGGTCATCGGCCGCTCGCTCGGCCTCGAGGAGCCGCAAGGCTAAGGGCGGCGGTGCATCAGGGCGGCGCGCTCGCAGAGCGCGACCAGCTCGTCGCGCTGGTTGTAGCCGCGGTGCTCGAAGTGGACGATGCCGGCGTCCGGGCGCGAGCTCGAAGCGCGCGCCTTGACCACGGTCGTCTCGGCGTGGAGGGTGTCGCCGTGGAACATCGGCCGCGGGAACTCGACCTTGCCGAAGCCGAGGTTGGCGATCGTCGTCCCCAGGGTCAGCTCGTAGACGGTGAGCCCGACGAGTAGGCCGAGGGTGAGGAGGCTGTTGACGAGGCGCTCGCCGAACTCCGACTCCGCGGCGAAATGCGCGTCGAGGTGGAGCGGCTGCGGGTTCATCGTCATCGTCGAGAACTGGGTGTTGTCCCCCTCGGTGATCGTGCGGGTGACGGCGTGGCGGACGACGAGCCCCTCGGGCAGGTCCTCGAACCAGCGGCCGGAGATCGGGCGCTCGCTCATACCGGGAAGGCTCCGTGGTGGCGGCCCGGCGGCCGGCGCTCCCAGCCGTCGGCGTCGGCGAGGCGCCGGCGCAGCTCCTCGCGCAGCTGCTGCGGCGGGATCACGGTCTCGATCAGCAGCTCGCTCGCCAGTCGCATCGCGTCGAGCTCGGGTTCGTACTCGGCGACGTGTTCGGCGACGAAGGCGGCGCGCTCCTCGGGATCCTCGATCGCCTCGATCCGGTTGGCGTAGACGGCGTTGATCGCCGCCTCCCCCGCCATCGCCCCGATCTGGGCGCCCTCGAGGGCGATCGTCGCCCGCGGCTCGAAGCCGGGGCTCGACATCGCGTAGTAGCCGGCGGCGAAGGCCTTGCGCAGGACTACGCAGAAGCGCGGCACTTCGGCACTCGACATCGCCGCGACCATCTTGGCGCCGTGGCGGATGATCCCCTGGCGCTCGACCGCGGACCCGATCATGAAACCGGGGATGTCGCAGAGGAACAGCAGCGGCAGGTTGAAGGCGTCGCAGAGGGCGATGAAGCGGGCCGCCTTGTCGGCGGAGTCGACCTGGATCGCGCCCGAGCGGACCGCGGGCTGGTTGGCGACGATGCCGGCGGCGCGGCCGTCGATCCGGGCGAAGCCGACGACGATCTCCGGCGCCCAGCGCGCCTTCACCTCGAAGAAGCTGCTGGCGTCGGCGACCCGCTCGATGACGCCGCGGACGTCGTAGCCGGCGCGGTGGTTGTCGGGGATGACGCCGTCCCAGTCCTCACTCGCCGGCGCCAGCGGCGGCGCCGGCGCCGGCTTCTCCTGCCAGGAGCCCGGCAGGAAGGAGAAGAAGTCCTTGGCCGCCGCGATCGCCCCGGCGTCGTCCGCGCAGAGCTGGTCCCCCATCCCGGAGACGGAGGTGTGCATGCCGGCGCCGCCCATCTCCTCGAGGGTGACGGTTTCGCCGATCGCCTTCTGGGCGATCCGCGGCGAGGCGAGGAACATCGAGGCGTTGCCGTCGACCATCCCGACCCAGTCGCAGAAGGCAGGCATGTAGGCGCCACCGGCCGCCGAGGGGCCGAACAGGCAGCAGATCTGCGGCACCCGTCCCGAGAGCCGGACCTGGAGGTGGAAGATTCGCGCCGCCCCGCGCGGGCCGGCGTGGAAGCCGAGCTGGTCGGTGAGGCGGCCGCCGGCGGAATCGACCAGGTAGAAGACGGGCAGCAGGTCGCGGTCGGCGCGTTCGAGCAGCCGGATCTGCTTCTCGACCGTGCGCCGGCCCCAGGACCCGGCCTTGACCGTCGGGTCGGAGGCGACGACGCCGACCGGGCGGCCGCCGACGGTGCCGGAGCCGACGATCACGGCGTCGGCGGGGAGCCCCTCGTCGAGAGCGCTCGCCAGCAGGCCGTCCTCGACGAAGGAGTCGGGATCGAGCAGGAGCGCCAGTCGCTCCCGGACCGGTAGCTTCGTGCCGAGCCGCGAACGGTCGCCACCGGCCCGCGCCAGCTCCGATGTCTCGGCCAGACTTCGACCACTGAGTCGAATCATCGCCGTTACTATATCCAGCCTTGAATCGATCAAATGGCCAACTCTTCGACTGTTGGGTCTAATCTTTCTTGTGAGAACCCTCTGATGCGCAGCTTGCTGTTCGCGGGCGCGACCCGACCCGACCTCGTGGCCAAGCTCGCCCGCAGCGGCCCCGATGCGGTCGCGATCGATCTCGAGGACGCGGTGCCGGCCGACGCCAAGCTCGAGGCGCGCGCGGCGCTGGCCGATCTGGTCGCCTCGGTGGAGGGACCGCAGGTCTTCGTTCGCGTCAACGGTCCCGCGACCGTCTGGTTCGAGGACGACCTCGCCGCCGCCGCGGCGCTGGCGATCGCCGGGGTCGTCGTGCCGAAGGCCGAGGGGCCGGCCGACGTCGAGCGCGCCCGCGCCGCGCTGGGGGAGGGAGCGGCGCTCGTCGCCGGGCTGGAGTCGGCGCGCGGGGTGGCGGAAGCGGGGCCGATCTGCGAAGCGGGCCCCGAGGCCGCCTACTTCGGAGCCGAGGACTACATCGCCGATCTCGGCGGCCGCCGCACCGCCGGCGGCGAGGAGGTGCTCTTCGCCCGTTCCCAGGTCGCCCTCGCGGCGCGGCTGGCCGGCGTTCCCACGCTCGACCAGGTCGTCGTCGATTTCCGCGACGAGGGCGCCTTCGAGCGCGACGCGGAGGCTGGCCGCGCGATCGGGTACCGCGGCAAGCTCTGCATCCATCCCTCGCAGGTCACGATCGCCAACCGCGTCTTCGGCGCCTCCGCGGCGGAGGTCGGGCGAGCGCGGGCGCTGCTCGCCGCCTGGGAGGAGGGCGCCGCGCGCGGCGTCGCCGCGGTCGACTTCGAGGGCGCGATGGTCGACGGCCCGGCGCTGCGGATGGCCCGCGACACGATCGAACGGGCGGGCGAGTCGTGAGCCCCGCGGCGACCACCGACCCACCCGGGATCAGCGCCGATGCGGTTTCGGAGTGGATCGCCGTGTGCGTCCCCGGGGTGCGGGCGCCGCTGAGCTTCACCGCGGTCGGCAACGGGCGCTCGAACCTCACCTACCTCGCCGAGGACAGCGACGGGGGCGCCGTCGTCGTCCGCCGGCCGCCGCTCGGCCACGCGCTCGAGTCCGCCCACGACGTCGCCCGCGAGTTCCGCGTCCTCAGCGCCCTGCACCTGCTCGGCCAGCCGGTGCCGAAGCCGTTGGCGCTCTGTGAGGACAGCGCCGTGACCGGGGCGCCGTTCTGCGTGATGGAGCGGGTCGAGGGCGCGCTCGTCGACTCCGCCGAGGCCGCCGAGGCGGTCGATCGCGGGGCGCGGGTGCGGGCGGGGCGAGCGATCCCGGAGACGCTGGCGGCGCTGCACGAGGTCGATCTCGAGCGCGCCCGCCTGGCGGGCATGGCCCGCGCCGAGGACCACGCCGGGCGCCAGCTGCGGCGCTGGAGCCGTCAATGGGAGGCGTCCCGCACCCGCGAGCTGCCGCTCGTCGACGAGCTCGGAGCGCGGCTGCGCGAAGCGGTCCCGCCGCAGCCGGAGACGACGATCGTCCACGGCGACTTCACGCCCAACAACCTGCTGATGGCGTCCGACGGCGAGGTCGCGGCGATCCTCGACTGGGAGCTGTGGACGCTCGGCGACCCGATTGCCGACGTCGCCTGGCTGCGGATCTGGTGGCCGCCGAACGCGGAGCGGGCGCCGCTCGGCGGCGATCCGCCCTCGGCGGTCGACGGGGCTCCGCCCGCGGCCGAGGTGATGGCGACCTACGCCGAGCGCTCCGGCCGCGAGCTCGACCGCCTCGCCTTCTGGACCGCCCTCTCCTACTGGAAGCTGGCGATCATCCTCGAGGGGGTCTTCCGCCGCTGGCGCGAGGACCCCGCCAACGGCGGCGAGAGCGCCGGCGACATCCGCCCCCGCGCCGACGCGATGGTCGCGCTTGCGCTCGAGGCCCTCGAACACCCATGACAAAGGAGCCCCTCGCATGAGCAGCGCCCCGACCCTCTCGCCGTCCGCCTTCGAGCTCGACGACGACCACCGTTCCTTCCAGGAGGTCTGCCGCACCTTCGTCGCCCGTGAGTGCGCGCCGCGCGTCCGCGAGGCCGAGAAGGCGGGAACCTTCCCGGCCGAGCTCTGGCCGGCGATGGCCGCGGCCGGGCTGCTCGGCGTCGGTCATCCCGAGGAGTACGGCGGCACCGGCGGCGGCGTCCTGGCGCTGGCGATCCTCTCCGAGGAGCTCGCCCACGCCTCCGGCGGCCTGGCGATAACGCCGCTGGTCAGCTCCTACATGGCCGGCCCGCACCTCGCCCGCTACGGCAACGAGGAGCAGAAGGAGCGCTGGCTGCGGCCGCTGCTCGAAGGCAAGTGCGCCGCCGCGATCGCGGTCACCGAGCCCGGCGCCGGATCCGACGTCGCCGGCCTCGCCGCCAGGGCGACCGCGGTCGGCGGCGGCTACCAGCTGCGCGGCACCAAGATGTTCATCACCAACGCCGGCCTCGCTGACGTGATCATCGTCGCCGCGAAGACGGACTCCGACGCCGGCCACCGCGGCATCACCACCTTCCTGGTCGAGCGTGGCGCCGAGGGGATGACCCTGAGCCCGCCGCTGGAGAAGCTCGGCTGGCACGCCTCCGACACCCGCGAGGTCGCCTTCGAGGAATGCTTCGTCGCCGAGGACGGGATCCTCGGCGAGCGCGGCCGCGGCTTCCACCAGATCATGGAGGCCTTCCAGGTGGAGAGGATCTCGCTGGCCGGGATGGCGCTCGGCCTCGGGCAGGCGGCGCTCGACGAAGCCGTCGCCCACGCCAAGGAGCGGCGCACCTTCGGCACCACGCTCAGCAAGCACCAGACGATCCGCCACCGCCTCGCCGCGGCCTCGGCCGAGCTCGAGTCGGCGCGCGCCCTCACCTACCAGGCGGCGGCGCGCTGGGACTCCGGCCATCCCGAGGCGGCGACGACGACGGCGATGGCGAAGCTGGTCGCGCCGCGGGTCGCCTCGCGCGTCGTCGACGAGGCGCTGCAGGTGTTTGGCGGCTACGGCTTCATCGAGGAGACTCCGGTGGCGATGCACTACCGCGACGCTCGCATCCTCCGCATCGGCGGCGGCACCGACGAGGTCCAGCTCGAGATCCTCTCCAAGCGGATGGGCCTGTAGCGATGGCCGTCGACCAGCGCGTCGTCCTGCGCCAGGAGGCCCGCCGCCGCGAGGTGATGGAGGCGGCGATCGCGGTCTTCTCCGAGCGCGGCTACCGCGCCGCCTCGATGAACGACATCGCGACCAAGATGGGGATGGGCAAGGCCTCGCTCTACCACTACGTCTCCAGCAAGGAGGAGGTGCTGATCGAGCTCTACGAGGACGTCCTGCGCGAGAACGTGATCGCCGCCCGCCGCATCGCCGGCTCCGAGCGCACCGCCCTCGACGCCCTCGCCGAGCTGCTCGCCGACCGCGTCGCCTACACCTGCCGCAACCGCGAGCTGCTGCGGATCTTCTTCGAGGAGGAGGCCGAGCTCCCAGCCCGCCAGCAGTCGCGCCTGATCAGCGTCCGCCACGAGTACGAGCAGACCCTGCTCGACATGGTCGCCCGCGGCGAGGAGGCGGGAGAGTTCACCCTGCCGACGACCCCCCAGATCTTCGTCAACACCGTCCTCGGCGCCGCCAACTGGGTCTACAAGTGGTACCAGCCCCAGGGCCCGCTCTCGCCCGCGGAGCTCGGCTCCCAGATCGCCGGCATCCTGCTCGCCGGGCTGCGAAGCCCCTAGAATCCGCGATCCCGCATCGCGGCGACGCCGCATGGCCGCGATTTGCAGGGCACGCGCCCGTAGCTCAGCCGGATAGAGCGTCGGTCTACGAAACCGAAGGTCACTGGTTCGAATCCAGTCGGGCGCATTCTGCGGAATCGCCGCAAACGGCTTGGGGAATGGGCGGAACCCGGTCGCCCTCGGCGTTCCGCCAGTCGGCTCCCGATCGACGAGGGGATCGGCTGCGATAATCCAAGTCGGGAGCCCTCGCCAATGGAGAGACCAGCGCACGGACACGTACCGGTTTCGATCGAGACGCCCATCTGGAGTCGGTTCTACACGATCGCTCCCCTTGTGATCGTGGGAACCAGGGAGGGCGACGGGCACGACCTTGCTCCGAAGCACATGGCGATGCCGCTGGGGTGGGACAACTACTTCTGCTTCGTTTGCAGCCCCGAGCACGCGACTCAGGCGAACGCCCAGCGGACCCGCCAGTTCACCGTCAGCTTCCCTCGCCCCGAGCAGATCGTCGAGGCCAGCCTCGCCGCAGCGCCCCGGGAGGAGGACAGCTCCAAGCCCAGCCTTGCCGCCATCCCCGTCTTCCCGGCCAGCACGGTCGACGGAGTGCTGGTGCGGGACGCCTATCTCTGGCTCGAGTGCGAGCTGGACAGGGTCGTGGAGGGGTTCGGGCGCAACACTCTGATCGTCGGGCGGATAGTGGCGGCGTCGGTGGACGAACGGGCGCTGCGCGTCTCCGACGCGGACGACGCGGACCTGATTCGCCAAGAACCGCTGCTCGCCTACGTCAGCCCCGGGCGCTTTGCCAGCGTCTCAGAGAGCTTCTCGTTCCCGTACCACGTCAACTTCAAGCTCTGAATGGGCACGGAGGGGAGGGTCCTACTGGCCTGGCTGCGGGAGCGCACGGGCGAGATGACCGACCTGCTCGGCCGGCTTGCGGATGCCGAGTCTCCCTCTCTCGACCCTCAGGCCCAGCGCGCGGCTCGCGCGATCCTCGAACGCGAGCTCTCTGAGCTGGACCTCTCGGTCGAGCGTCTGCCCGGACGGGAGTACGGCGACCACCTGCTGGCCACGCCGCCGAACCGGCGGGACGGCGAGCCGAGCCAGTTGTTGCTCGGCCACCTCGACACGGTGTGGCCGGTGGGAACGCTCTCGAAGATGCCCGTGCGCATCGGCGACGGCCTGATCTACGGACCGGGTGTGTTCGACATGAAGGGGGGGTTGGTCCAGATGATCTTCGCCCTCCGTGCCTTGGCGGAGTGGGGGATCGAACCATCCTGCCCCCCGGTCGTGCTGGTCAACGCCGACGAGGAGATCGGTAGCCGCGACTCGCGCAAGCACGTGGAGAGGCTTGCCCGCGACGCTGCCAGGGTGCTCGTGCTGGAGCCCTCGTTCGGGCCCGCCGGCAAGCTCAAGACCGCCCGCAAGGGTGTGGGCAGTTTCACCCTGACGGTTCGGGGCGTCGCGAGCCATGCCGGGCTCGACCCCGAGGGTGGCGTCAGCGCCATTCTCGAGGTCTCGCATCAGGTTCAGCGCCTGTTCGCGCTCAACGACTCCGATCGGGGGATCACGGTCAACGTGGGCACCATCGACGGGGGGTTGCGCCCCAACGTGATCGCGCCCGAGGCGGTGGCCCGGGTCGAGGCCAGGGTGATCTACGCCGAGGACGCCGAGTGGGTCGAGCAGCAGGTCCGCGGGCTGAAGGCGGTCGCCGAGGGCGTCTCGCTGGAGGTGGAGGGAGGCTTCGGGCGGCCGCCGCTGGAGCGAACCTCGCGCAACCGCGCGCTTTGGGAGCTCGCGTGCGACGCCGCCGCGGAGCTGGAGTTGGAGATCGGCGAGGCGCTCGTCGGCGGGGCCTCGGACGGAAACATCACCAGCGCCTTCGCTGCGACCCTGGACGGGCTGGGCGCGGTCGGCGATGGAGCGCACGCGGAACACGAGCACGTGATCGTCGACCGCATGCCCGAGCGAGCGGCGCTGCTGGCACTGCTGCTCGCGACCCCTCCCAGCGAAAGGGCGATGTGAACTCGCCGAAGACGGTCCTGGGCAGTGTGACCCGGATCGCGGACTTCGAGCGACGCCCGCCCAGGATCGAGCACCGCCCCCGAACGCAGTGGGCCACCGGAGACTTCGTGGTCTGCGAGATGTTGGATTCCGGTCCGTACCGGGTCGAGATCCCGAGCGGGGGCTATGACACGATCGGCCTCGGTGATCGCATCATCGGGGCGTTTGGAACGCGCGCTGCGACCTTGGAGGCGGTGGGGGACTGGCGCGCAGTGGAAGACGATCTGGTCCTCGACGCCCTGACACCGGCCGGGGTGCTCGGGCGCTGCACCTCGGCTTCGATCCCTCCGCCCCCGATGGCGAGGCTGCGCTACCTGGGCCACGCGATGCTGGACGGCGAGCCGTGCACGATGGGCGGGTCGGTCGAACAGGCGCCGACACGCCGGCTCGAGGCCCCCGTCGTGCTGATCATCGGCACCTCGATGGACGCCGGAAAGACCGTTTCGGCCGCCGCCATCGTGCGGGAGCTGTCCGGCATGGGGCTCAGAGTCGCCGGTGCCAAGCTGACCGGCGTCGGCCGCTACCGGGACATCCTGGCAATGCGAAAGGCAGGTGCCGGCTACATCACGGACTTCGTCGAGGCCGGGTTGCCTTCGACGGTCGTTCCGCCGGACGAGTTCGAAACCGCCCTCCTGCTCATCTGCTCGAGACTCGCGGCCTACGAGCCCGACGTCGTTGTCGCCGAGGCGGGAGCTTCGCCACTCGAGCCGTACTGCGGCGCCGTGGCGATGCGCCTGCTCGCGGATCACGTGCGCGTGACCGTGCTCTGCGCCTCCGATCCCTACGCGGTCATGGGGGTGATCGCCGCATTCGGGAAGGAGCCCGATCTGATCGCCGGTCGCGCCACCAGCACCGAGGCTGGGATCGCCCTGGTCGAAAAGTTGGTCTCCATACCGGCCCTCAACCTGCTCGACCCGACCAGCGGCCCGGAACTGGCCTCCTTCCTGCGCAAGCGCCTTACCTGATACAGCACCGGCCACCAGGAATTCTCGGCGCCGTGCGTCCAAGCCAGATCGCCGACCGTCAGGCTACGAAACCGGCCGTTCTTCGAAAGGGACGTCGGGGCAAGTTCTTGGCTGCGAGATGAGGGCGCAGCCACAACCGGGAGACGGGGGGCTTCTCGAAGCGGGCCTACTTGACGAGCTGCTGAACAGCCTTGAACTCGGGCGTCCCGGCCTTGCCGAGCAGCTCGAACAGCGCCATCTCGACGCTCGTCCGCGCGCCGCCAAGCGCGGCAATTCGCCCGATCCCCACCTCGTGGTTGGCCGCCGTACGCGAAGAGACCGCGTCCTCCACGACCTGGACCTCGAGGCCCTGGGCCAGCAGTGCCGCCGCGGTCTGGTAAACGCAGATGTGGGTCTCGATTCCGCAGATCAGGACCTGGTCGCGGCCGTTGAGGTCGAAGCCCTCCGCGTCGGTGGCGGCGAAGACGGTCTTCTCGAGGGGGGTGACGTCGGTGAGGAGCGCCGAAATCTCGGCCACCGTCGACCCCAGCCCACGGGGGTACTGCTCGGTGACGATCGCCGGGATCCCCATCACCCGGACGCCACGCAGCAGCGTCTCGATCGAGCCAACCATCTCGTCGAAGCCGGCGATCACGGGCCGGAATCCCTCCTGCACGTCGACCACCACGACTGCCGCGCGGTCGCGATCGAGCGCCATCACCTCGCCTCCGGCAAGGGGCGGCGCACCGCGGCGGCGTGATAGGTCGGCAGCCGGCCGATATGGACCTTGGTCGCCATGCCGGCAACCATAACCTCGATCGCGGGGAGTTGAGCGGGCGGTGCCCGAGCCTATCCGTCGCCAGGCGCTATTCGCCGGCCGTGCTGAGGTGGAAGATCTGGTGGCGGTCGAGGTGGGCGCTCCGGCCTGGGGGGATCGCGAAGGTGGTGGCCACGGACTCGACGATGGCCGGTCCGGTGATCTCGTTGCCGGGCTTGACCTCGCTGAGCTCGAAGATGTCGGTCTCGATGGCCGCGGCGGGGCCGTCCGTTTGCCACCAGACCTGGCGGCTCGCCTTGGTCGCGGGCGTGCCGGGGATTTCCTCGGCGTCGGGTAGGGCCGGCTTCTCGACCTCGACCTCCCCGAGCACGATTGCGTGGGTGACGAGGTAGCCCAGCTCGGGCGAGCGGGCGGAGCGGGCGAAGATCTTCCCGTAGGCGTCCTCGAAGACGTCGATCAGGTCGTCTACCTGCGCCGCATCAGCGATCTCGGCGTGGGGGGAGACGATCTCGATGTCGTTGAGCTGGCCGAAGTACTGCATCCGCACCGCATGGGTGAAGGTGATCGCCTCGCGCTCGATGCCGGACTTGTCGAACTCCGCCGCGACCTTCTCCTCGAGGCCCTTCCAGGCACCGGAGATCATCGTTCCGATCCCGGCCCTGGCAGGCTCGTCGAAGGCCGGCAGGATCGGCAGGTCGACCGTCTGGTCATAGCGATACTCGAAGGGGGCGCAGGCGCAGCCGTAGGCGCTGAACCCGGCCGCCCAGGCGGGAACGAGGATGTCGCGGTAGGGCACGCCCTCGCTGTAGCCGGCGACCTGGAGCGGTCCGCCGCCGCCGTAACAGAGCAGTGCGTAGTCGGCCGGCGAGTAGCCCTTGCCGAGGATGCGGCCGACCGCCTCGTTCTTCAGCGTCTGCTCGAACAGCTCGATCACCCCGGCGGCCGCCTGCTCGACATCGAGGCCCAGGGGCTCCGCCACCTGGCGCTTCACCTCGGCGCGGGCTCGCTCGGGGTCGAGCTCGACGTCGCCGCCGAGGAAGTAGTCCTGGTTGACCCTGCCGAGGACGAGGTGGAGGTCGGTGACGGAGACGGTCTCGAGTCCGCCCTCGGGCCAGCAGACGCCGATCCGAGAGCCGGCCGAGTCGGGGCCGATCTCCGGCCGGTTCGAGTTCGGATTGACGCGGACGAAGGAGCCGGTGCCGGCGCCGATCGAGTCGATCTTGACCAGCGGCATCGCCAGCAGGAAGCGGGCGATGTCCGGCGTCTGGGTGATCTCGAAGCGACCGTCGGTGATCAGCGCGATGTCGAAGGAGGTGCCGCCGATGTCGGTGCAGAGCACGTTTGGCAGCTCCAGCACCTCGGCGAGCCGGCTGCCGCCGACGACGCCGCCGATCGGCCCGGAGACCAGCGTTCGCGCCAGCTCCTTGGCCTCGATCGAGATCGTGCCGCCGTGCGACGCCATCACCCGCAGCTCGAAGCCCGCGCCTGAGCTCTTCGTCTTCTCGCGCACCGCCTGCAGGGTGCCGCGCGAGGGCTCCGCCGCGTAGGCCTCGATCAGCGTCGAGTTGAGCCGCGGCAGGTCGCGCCGCATCGGGTAGAGCTGAGAGGAGACGAACACCGGCACCTCGTCCCTGACTCCGTTGCCGCCAGAACCGCCCGCCGAGCCCAACCCTCGCTTCGCCTTCTCGTCCTCGACGATCTCCGCGACGCGCAGCTCGTGCGCCGGGTTGCGGTAGCTGAACAGCAGGGAGATGCAGATCCCCTCGACGCCCGCGTCGAGCAGCTCAGCGGCCGCCTCGCGCGCGTCCTCGTCCCGCAGCGGCAGCACCTCGGCACCCATCACGTCGATCCGTCCGCGCACGCCCTTCATCCGCTCGCGGGGGACGATCTGGTCGTTGTGGAAGTGGGTGGCGAGGTGGAGCCGGTCGGAGTAGGAATAGCCGAGGTAGGTCTGGATCGCGCGCTCGATCCGCAGGTAGTCCTCCTGGCCGGCGCTGACGATGGCGCCGATCTTCAGGCCCTGGCGCGAGAGCAGCCGGTTCAGCATCGCGGTGCCGCTGAAGATCCCCGAGACGATCTTCGGGAACGACTCCGCCGGGGTGGAGTTCCACTGCGCCAGCGCGTCCTCGCAGGAGAGCATGAACCCGACCGACTCGTCCTCCGGCGTCGATTGCGCCTTGCCGACGACGAACTCACCCGCCTCATCGACGATGAAGGTGTCGGTCATCGTGCCGCCCGAGTCAATCGCGAGGACCCGGGGCTTGCGGACGTCGCGCTCGTCGGACCCCATCCTCAGCGAGTCTAGCCCTATAGACCACATCGGCCGGCCGATGAAGGATGCTCGGCGCCGCAGTAGTCTGGGGCCGACCACCCGAGAGGAGGCTCGCATGGCGATAATCGAGGCGACACGGGGCCTGGAGGCTCAGGCCGAGGGGATCGGCGGGGATGGCAGGCGCCTCGACGCGATGCTCGCCGAGTCCGAGCGCCTCTTCGCGGAGACCGGGCACTACCACGGGGTCACCGACCTCCAGATGATGGAGTCCGACCCGATCGGTTACGAGAAGCTCTTCGCCCGGCTTCGCGGCGGACTCGTCTCCGCCCGCGAGACCGCCCTCAACATCTCCGCCTCGCCGATCGTGCGCGAGCTGGGCGAGCTCTGCTTTGCCCTCTACACCCCCGAGGGCGACTCGATCGCGCTTTCGACCGGGATCATCGTCCACGTCCACACGATGTCGGACGCGATCAAGTTCATGGTTCGCAACGGCTGGGAGGACAACCCGAAGATCCGGCCGGGCGACATCTTCGCCAACAACGACCCGGTGATCGGGGATGTCCACAACGCCGACGTGCAGACCTTCGTGCCGATCTTCTGGGAGGACAAGCTGATCGCCTGGGCGGGAGGCGTGACCCACGTGCTCGACATCGGCGCCTCGACTCCCGGCGGGGTCCCGGTTGGGCCGACCAACCGCCTCGACGACGGCATCGACCTGCCCTGCATGAAGATCGGCGAGAACGACGAGCTTGCGGCCTGGCACATGCTGCGCTGTCAGAAAAAGACGCGAGCGCCGATGTACTACGTGCTGGACGAGCGCACCCGCCTCGCCGGCTGCCACATGATCCGGGAGGCGGTCGAGCGGGTGATCCTGGAGGAGGGCGTCGACCGCTTCAGGCAGTTCAGTCGCGAGGTGATCGAGGAGGGGCGGCGCTCGTTCAAGGCGCGAATCCGCGAGATGACCGTGCCCGGCCGCTACCGCGCCTCCGCCTTCATGGACACGACCTTCGCCGACAAGCCGCAGCTCCCCGCACGGGCGCGACGCGACTTCGTCATGCACGCTCCCTTCGAGGTGCGGATCGGCGGCGACGGTGATTACGCGCTCGACATGGACGGCACCTCCGCCTGGGGCTGGCACTCGATGAACTGCACGCCCTCGGGCATGCAGGGGGCGATCTGGGTGATGTTCACGCAGACCCTGATCTGCGACGACAAGGTCAACGACGGCGCCTACTACGCCATCGAGACCAACTTCCCCGAGGGCACGATCGCCAACCTGGGAGATGCCGAGGGCTCGACCGGGATCGCCTGGGCGTTCCTGCAGCCCGCCTTCACCGGCTATCCGCGGACGCTCTCGCGGGCGCTGCAGTCGCGTGGCTTCATCGAGGAGGTGATCGCCTCCTACTCGGTCTCGGGCAACGTGATCCAGGGCGGCGGGGTGGACCAGTACGGCAACTCCTCGGCGATCATGAACTTCGAGATCGCCGCTCAGGGCATGGGCGGCAAGTACGTGCTCGACGGGACCGACACCTGCGCGGCGATGTTCAATCCCGAGGGCGACGCCGGCGACGTCGAGATGTGGGAGCTGATCTGCCCGATGGTCTACCTCTCGCGACGCCTGAAGGCGAACAGCGGCGGCCCGGGCCGCCACCGCGGCGGCTCCAGCTTCGAGTCGCTGCAGATGGTCTGGAATACCCCCTTCTGGGAGCTGCAGAACCTCGGCACGACGCGTATGTTCACCTCGCAGGGGGTCTTCGGTGGCTACCCGGGGTCGACCGCCTACATCCACAACATCAAGAACAACAACCTGCGTGAGCTGGCCGAGGCGGGGGAGGCCTACCCGATCGCCGACGGGCCGTTCGACGAGCCGGAACTGCTGGCGATCGAGGGAGATCGGGACCTGCGGCTGGACAACTGGACGCTGCTCGAGCCGTTCGCCGCCGGCGACCTCTACCTGTCGGTGATGAAGGGCGCCGCCGGCCTCGGCGACGCCCTCGAGCGTCCCGTCGACGCCGTCGAGCGCGACGTCGCCGAGGGCCACCTGCTGCCGCGTTTCGCCGAGTCCGTGTATGCCGTCTCCGACCGCGACGCGGCGCGCGCGAGGCGCCTCGCGCGCGCCCGCCCGGCGCGGGAGTGGTGGGCCGAGCAGAGGGAGCGCGTCCTCGCCGGGGAGATCATCGATCCGGTCAAGGTCTCCTACGCGGAGTCGATGAAGCTCTCGCCACGCTGGGCGGCGGAGTTCCGCGGCTTCTGGGACCTGCCGGAGGACTTCGAGTTCGAGATCGAGACCCCGACGGTGCCCGCCACGGTGACGACCAGCCCGGGGAAGGTCACCCCCGAGCAGTCGGCGGCCGGGTTCCTCGCCTCCTCGCGGGTCTCAGAGGTGGAGCCGTCACGCGCCGCCGGACGGGCGCTGGAGCGCGACACCCTCGCCGCCCTGCTCGACGAGAAGCTCACGCGAGCGGAGGTCAAGGACATCCAGTCCGGCTACAAGGACCCCGACCGCTTCGAGAAGTGGGTCGACGTCCTCCAGGAGCGAGTCCCCTACGACGACCCGATCGTGCTGCCGGTGGGGGAGGGGCTGAACGTGGTCCGCCGCGCCGCCGACGGCGAGCTGGTGATCCGCTCCGACGCCGGCCACGACTTCTGCCGCTTCGACGGGAACTGGAAGATGCACGCGACGATGCTGGTGCGTGACAGCGACGAGCTGCTGGAGGAGATCTATCCGCGTATGGCCCACTGCGACCCCGACTGGATGGAGCTGCGCGAGTTCTACTGTCCGGTGTCCGGCCGCTTGCTGGAGACCGAGGCGGTCACGCCCGGCTATCCGGTGGTCCACGAGTTCCTGCCGGATATCGAGGGCTTCTACCGCGGCTGGCTCGGCCGCGAGATTCCTTGAGAGTCCGAGGGTGGCCGCGGCGAGGTACGCTCGCCGTCGGTGCCAGTTGACTTCTCCCTCACCGACGAGCAGCGTGAGATCCAGGCCGTCGCCCGCGATTTCGCCAGGCGCGAGATCCGGCCGGTGGCAGCTGAGTACGACGCGCGGGAGGAGATGCCCTGGCCGGTGCTCGAGAAGGCGGCTCGAGTCGGCCTCCTCAGCTACGGCCTTCCGGAGGAGTACGGCGGGGGCGGGGTCGCCGACGGCATGGTCGGCATCACGAACTTCCTGGTCACCGAGGAGCTTGCCTGGGGATGCGCGGCGATCGCGACGGAGATCGGCTCGAGCAGCTACGCAGCCGGGCCGATTCTCGCTTTCGGCACCGAGGAGCAGAAGCACCGCTACCTACCGCGCTTCTGCGACCCCGAGGCGGTCAGGCTCGGCGCCCTGTGTCTGACCGAGCCGCAGGCGGGCTCCGACATCGCAGCGATCGCCACCACGGCGCGGCACGTTGGCGAGGGGTGGGTCCTCGACGGCCGCAAGCAGTTCATTACGAACGGCGGCATCGCGGATGTGCATGTGGTCTTCGCCCGGGTTGCCGACGAGGGGGGGATAGCCGCCTTCATCGTCGAGGGCGACACACCGGGCCTGATCATGGGCCACAAGGAGCAAAAGCTCGGCATGCGCGCCTCGCACACGGCGGAGGTCATACTCGAAGGCTGCCAGGTGCCGCTCCGGAACCGGCTCGAGACGCGCTTGTCCGCGCACACGCCGGCGGCGGCGAGTGCCCGCCCCGACGAGGAGCTGTCCGGCGCGGCCACCGCGCTGACCCTGCTGCAGTACTCGCGCATGACGTTCGCCGCAGCGGCGCTCGGCGTCGCGCGCGCGGCTTTCGAGTACGCGCGTGATTACGCTCTCGAGCGGACGACGTTCGGAGTGCCGATCGCCCGTCACCAGATGGTCGCCGCCAAGCTCGCACAGATGGCGATGGAGATCGAGGCGGCGCGGGCCTTGCTCTGGCGGGCGGGCTGGATCGCGCTCTCCGGTCGCCCATTGGCTCTGGCCGAGGGCTCGATGGCCAAGTGCATGGCCGCCGACGTCGCGGTGCGTTGTTGCGATGAGGCCGTCCAGATCCTCGGCGGCCATGGCTACGTCCGGGACCACCCCGTCGAGAAGTGGTACCGCGACGCGAAGCTCTACCAGATCTGGGAGGGGACCAACGAGATCCAGCGGCTCATCATCGCTCGCGCGATCACCACCCGCTGAGCCCGAGGACGCGAAGCGGCCGGTGGGCTGTCGCTGACTTCCGGCCTACATACATGGCGACGCCCCAACAGGACCACAACCCGGGCAGGAGAGGAGTTCGACATGTACTTTGCGATCCGCCGTAGCAAGGACGGCCAGTATTGGTGGCGCGCGGTCGGGGACAACAACGAGATCATGGCGGCCTCGGAGTTGATGACGACCAAGCAGAGCTGCGAGCACGCTGTTCGGGTAATCAAGGCCGAAGCTGCGGCCGCTTCCGTGCATGATCAAAGCGGCCCAACTGGACGAACCGCAGTCGAGGACACCGGGGCAAGGCACGCCACGGTCGAGAAGGCGACTGAGCTGTCCGAGCGGGTGCTGGAGGAGGTCAAGAACGGTCAGCAGAGCGCGATCGAGGCCGTGCGCCACTTCATGGAGTCCGTCGACAAGGCACTGTCCCTGCACGGCGAGAGCCCGTCCAGGCGCCAGGAGGTCATCGACTCCGCGCTCGAGATGTCGGAGAAGATGGTCCAGACGCAGCACGACTTCCTGCGCAGCGTCGTGCAGAGCGCCGGTGAGACGCTGGGGGAGTCGAGCAAGAAGGAGTAGGAGCCTTCTACTTCCACTTCACACCACAACCCACCGGCTCCGTCTCGGCCGGGTCCGGCCGGCCACCACCGAGCACGGCCTCCAGCGCCGCCCGCAGCCAAGCCGCATCCTCGGCGGGATCGTCGTAGTCGGCGTCGGGGGCGCCCCGGTAGCGAAGACGAAGATCGCGGTCGAACACAAAGACCTCCGGGGTCCTTCGCGCACCGAAGGCGCGGGCAGCGGCCTGGCTCTCGTCGTGGAGATAGGGATGCGGCCATCCGCCCTCTCGCTCGACTCGGCCGACCATCGCATCGAAGGAGTCGGCGGGGTAGCGGCCGGCGTCGTTGGAGTTGATCGCGATCACCCGCACCCCGCGGCTGGAGTAGTCGCGGGCGACATCATGGAGGCGGTCCTGCCATGCCAGCGCGTAGGGGCAGTGATTGCAGGTCCAGTAGACAACCGTGGCCGTGCTCGCGTCATCGACGCCGAGATCGTGCTGAGCTCCGTCGGTCCCCGGCAGCGTCAGGGCCGGTGCCTTGTCGCCGATCGCCATTCCGTTCTCGCTCATCCACTTCTCCTCGCAAGCGCATCCCTGAGGTCGTTCGGGTCGGGAAGGGGCGAGAAGCGGCCGTCCCGGCGCCGGTAGACCCGGCAGGTTAGGCCGATCGCCTGCTCGGGGTCCGGCGGCTGGATGTCAATCCCGTCGACCAGGATCGTCGGCGATCCCGGGAACCCAAGGCACTCGGCATCCGCCTCGTCCTCGATCTCGATCACTTCGAGCCGCTCCTCGCCGAGGCCCAGCGTGGCCATCTGCTCTCGAAGCATCGTCAATGCCCGTTCCCACGAGGGGCACCCGCGCCACCAGAGGAGTTGGATCTCGGCCGCCACCATCGCCATTCTCCCGGGTGGCGAGGGAGAACCTGGCAGAACCATCGCCCAAAGCGGCAATTTGCATTCCCTGGAGTCCCGGCGTGCATCCCGCGCTCGACCGGTCAAGCCTCGACCGCGAAGAGACGCCACTCGCCGGGGGCGCCCTTCAGCGTGTGCTCGCCACGCTCGGCGAACTCCAAGCCGGAGCCGACCACCAACTCCTTCACCGTGCTGGAGACGCGAACCTCTCCCCGGTCGGCGAGGGCGCCGATGCGAGCGCCGATATTGACTGCCATGCCGCTCACGTCGTCGCCGATCAGCTCGACCTCGCCGGTGTGGATGCCTGCACGTACCTCGACCCCGATCCCCCACAGCTCGTCTCGGATCGCGCAAGCGCAACGGATCGCGCGGGCTGGGCCGTCGAACGTGGCCAGGAACCCGTCGCCCATCGTCTTCACCTCGCGACCCCGATGGATGTCCAGCTGCTGGCGGACCATCGCATCGTGGCGCTCCAGCAGATCGCGCCAGCGGCGGTCGCCCAGCTCCGCCGCCCGCTCGGTGGAGCCGACGATGTCGGTGAAGAGGACGGTGGTGAGGGCGCGTTCCGGCTCGTGGGCGCGACGGCTGCCGACCAGGAACTCCTCCACCTCGTCGATCAGGGCGTCCTGGTCGCCCACCATCGCCAGGTGGTCGTCACCGCTCAGCTCGACGTAGCGGGCGCCGGGGATCTGCTCGGCCAGGTAGCGGCCCTGGCGCACCGGCACGACCCTGTCGTCCTCGCGGTGCAGGATCAGGGTCGGCACCCGGATCGTCGGCAGGATCGCCCTCACGTCGATCTCGCGGTAGAGCTCCATGAGCGCGATCGCTCCGGCCGGACTGGTCCCCTGGCGCAGCAGCCTGGCCCACCAGCGTTCGAACTCCGGGTCGCCGTCGCCGCCAGGCGCCCACAGCGGCACCCCGACCGGGCCTCCCCACTCGCGTCCCATCATCTCCCCCCACCTGTCGAGGGCGTCGTTGGGAATGCCACACGGAAAGCCGGGGGCCTGCACCATCCGCGCGTAGGTCCCGTAGAGCACCAGCGAGGAGATCCGGTCGGGAAACGTGGCGGCGAAGAGGATGGACATCGGCCCGCCCTCCGAGATGCCGAAGATCGCGGGACGGTCGCAGCCCGCCGCCTCCATCACCGCCCGCAAATCGCCCATCGAGTCCTCGAGGGTCGGCGGATCGGCGGGACGGTCGGAGAGCCCCTGCCCCCGCTTGTCGAAGACGATCAGCCGCGAGAACGATGCGAGGCGCCGCAGGAAGCGGGCCACGACGGGCTCATCCCAGAGCAGCTCAACGTGGGAGACGAAGCCCGGAACGAAAACCAAGTCAAGCGGCCCCTCGCCGTTCACCTGGTAGGCGATACTCACTCCGCCGGAGTTCGCGTAGCGGGTAGCGGCTTCCATTGGCTTGACCTGGAGGCTTCTACGGACGCCCCTCGTATGCCGCCGTGAGCAGTGAGGCAAGCTCAGCGAGCATGGGCATCCTCGGGTTCGTCCTCAGGCTCGGGTCGGCGAAGGCGTTCTTGACCAGTTCCGGCAGAGCGGCCTCGAACTCCTTGCGGTCGACGCCCGCATCGGCCAGCGAGGGGGGCATGCCGACCGCATCGAGAAGCTCGTCGACGCGGGTGAAGAGGCGCTCGCGCCTCTCGTCCATGTCCCTGCCGCCCAGCCCCAGCACCCAGCCCATCTGCGCGTACTTGGCGGGGGCCACGTAGGTCGAGTACCCGGGCGCCGGCATGAACTTGGTCGGTATCGAGGCGTTGTAGCGCAGGACGTGGGGCAGGAAGATGCCGTTGGCGCGGCCGTGCGCTATCCCGAAGCGTGCCCCGACGGAGTGCGCCAGCGCGTGGTTGACGCCGACGAAGGCGTTCGAGAACGCCAGCCCGGCAATCGTCGCGGCGTTGGACATCTTCGTCCGCGCCTCGAGGTCGGCGCCGTCCGCGCAGGCCCGGGGCAGGGCCTCCATGATCAGGTTGATCGCCTGCATGCAGAAGGCGTCCGTGTAGGGGGAAGCGAATATGGACACGCCCGCCTCGAGAGCATGGGTGAGGGCATCGACCCCGGTGTCGGCGGTCACTGTCGGCGGCATCGAGAGGGTGAGGGTGGGCTCGATGATCGCGATGTCGGGGACCAGCGAGTAGTCGACGAGCGTCACCTTGCGCCCGCCGGCGCTGACGACGGCGGCCGGGGAGACCTCGGACCCGGTGCCTGACGTGGTCGGCACGGCCACCAGCCGGATCGTGTGCTCGACCTCCGGATAGTGGGCCACCCGCTTGCGGGCATCGAGGAAGGGAAGAGAGAGCTCCTGCAGGGTCAGCTCGGGGCTCTCGTGGAACAGCCGCATCGCCTTT
Organism: Solirubrobacterales bacterium; assembly: GCA_017882505.1. Lineage (GTDB taxonomy): Bacteria > Actinomycetota > Thermoleophilia > Solirubrobacterales > 70-9 > VAYN01. The sequence continues at coordinate 36,461 of JADGPJ010000007.1, forward strand.
GCCGCGTCCAGAACCGAGCCTCCCCCCACCGCGACGATGCAGTCGGCGCCGAACTGGCCGAGGACATCGGTGCCGGCCCGGATCTGCGACTCGGTCGGCTCCGGCTGGATGTCGGAGAAGACGTGAACGCCGGATCCGTCGAGGTAGCGGCGCACCTCGTCTGCGACCCCTCGCGCCTCGCCGTCGACGTCGGTGACGATGAGGAACTGCGAAGCCTTGACTTCACGCAGGTTCTCGAGCGCCCCGGCATTGAAGTAAGTGTCGGAGGGAACGCGAAACCACTGCGGGGGGGCCTGGCGCCGCGAAACGGTCTTCACGTTGAGGAGGTTGCGGTAGTTGACATTGTCGGTCGTGTTCGAGCCGCCCCAGGTCCCGCAGCCGAGCGAGAAGGTCGGGGTGAGGGAGTTATAGATGCCGCCCAGGGCGCCGACCGCGGTGGGGGCGTTGACGAGGATGCGGCCGGTGCGAACCCGTGCGGCGAAGTGTTCTATCACCGCCTCGTCGGAGGCGTAGACGGCCGAGGTGTGCCCGAGCCCACCATGCTCGGTGACCAGCTCGCAGGCGGCAACCGCATGATCGACTGAGGGTGAGCGGACGAGGCCGAGCACCGGCATCAGCTTCTCCTGGATCAGGGGGTGCGCGGCCAGCGCCGCCAGGTCGGAGGGCAGTGGCGCCAGCAGGACCTTGACGTTGTCGGCGACCTGGAAGTCAGCCATCGCCCCGAGGTTCACGCAGGACTGGCCAAGCGCGCGGACGTCGACGCTCCCGTCGGCAGCGAAGGCGAGGCCGGCGAGGGCCTCCACCTCGTCAGCGTCCAGCATGCGCCCGCCCAACCGCTCGAACTCGCTGACGACGTCGTCGTAGATCAGCTCGTCGATCACGCAGGTCTGCTCGGCCGGGCAGATCACCGAGGAGTCGAAGGTCTTGGAGATCAGCATGTCGACGACTGCCATCTCGATCTCGGCGCTGCGGTGCAGGTAGACCGGCGCGTTCCCGGCGCCGACGCTGAGCGTCGGCTTGCCCGCTGCGTTCGCCGCCGCGACCGCCTTCGGCCCTCCGGTGGTCCAGATCAGGTCGACGCCGTCGTGGTGGAACAGGTACTGGGAGACGTCAAGCGTCGGATCGGGGATGACCTGCAATGCGTTGGGCGGCAGCCCGGCGGCCTCACCGGCCTCCTGGAGGATCTCCACTGCCCGTACCGCGCAGTCGGCGGCTCGCGCCGAGGGGCGGAAGATGATCGCGTTGCGCGTCTTCGCGGCCACGATCGACTTGAAGAGGGCGGTCGAGGTCGGGTTGGTGATCGGGACCAGCGCAAGGACGACGCCGATCGGCTCGGCGACGTACTGGATGCCGTTCTTGGGGTCCTCGTCGATGACACCGACCGATCGCTTGTCCTTGAGGTAGTCATAGAGGAACTCGGTGGCGATGTAGTTCTTGACGACCTTGTCCTCGAGGACGCCGAACCCGGTCTCCCGCATCGCGAGCTCGGCCAGGTCGAATGCGCTCTCCAGCCCGGCGACGACCATCGCCCAGACGATCGCGTCGACCGCCTCCTGGTCGAACCGGCGGAAGCTCTCCGCGGCTCTCTGGGCCCGATCCACGAAGCCGTCGAGGCGTTCGGCCTGGACGGCGTCGACGACAGGCTTCGGCTGAGGCTGGGTCTGGGTGGGGGCCATGTCGTTCTAGGCTCAGGAACACCGTACCGGCTGGGACGCATCGTGAACGAACTTCTCCTCCCCGAGGCGCGTTTCGGAGGCAAGGCCGCCGTTGGACCTGTCTCGGATCACCACGTTCGGCGCGTTGCGGGAAGCAGTGCCTCCCATGGCCCAAGCCGTGGCCGCGTCTACCCGGCGCCGACCGCCGGCCGGCGCCGCGGCTTGGGCTCGGGCGGGCGCAGCTCCGAAAAAGAGCGCTTGATGCCCTCCGCGAGCACCTCTACGTCGGGCGCTGCCATGCGGTCGGCGTTGAGGCCGAAGACCATCTGGCCGGCGTACGTGACGACCGCGATGCCGATCGTGTGTCCGGCAAACAGCGGTACGAGCGGGAGGATCTCGACGAGGGGGGCGCCGAACGCGTACAACCGCTGCGGGGACGCGGGGACGTTCGTGATCGTCAGGTTGAACATCCGGGTGCCACCGAACATCGACCGCGCGAGCAGGGCGCCGGCGAGCGGCGGTCCCATATCGGCCAGGTCGACGATCGTCTTGCCCCCGGCGCGTTGCGAACCGGCCTTGAGCTGCTCCGCGCGCTCGACGACGCGGCGGTAGCGGGCGATCGGGTCCGCCTCGGTCACCGGCAGCTCGACGAACAACGACGTCAGCTCATTGCCGAGCGCGTGCTCCTGGTCCTCTGACCGGATGTTCACCGGCACCTGCGCCCGCAGATTGCTCTCGGGCAGCGCGTCACCGCGGGAGAGCAGCAGGTGTCGCAGCCCGCCCGCGCAGAGCGCGAGCACGACGTCGTTGACCGTGCCACCAAGGCGCGTCTTCGTCGCCTTGACGTCTGCGAGGTCCAGCCGCACGGTGGCAAAGAGGCGCGTGCCGCTCATCGGCCCGTTCAGGCTCGACTGCGGCGCCCCGATCACCTCCTCGCGCACTATCAGCTCGGCGGCCGCCCGCATGCGATCGAGTGATTCGCGCGGGTGTAGCGCCGCACCGACGCCGGCCCGCGCCCCGCGCAAGACCAAGCCGGGCGAGAGCCAGAATCGGCCAGTTCCCTGCTCCCCGAGCTCCTCCTCACCTCCCTGCAGCGGCTGCGGGTGCGACGGCGGAGCCTCCGGGGAGGTGTCGAGCAGGGCGTTTCCGATGTCAACCGAGCCGACGCCATCTACGAGGCAGTGGTGCGTCTTGGTCGCCAGCGCCCAGCGCCCTTTCTCAAGCCCGTCAAGCAGCGTCATCTCCCACAGCGGTCGGTGGCGGTCCAGGCGGTGTGACCAGAAGTCCCCGAGCCACTCGTGCAGCTCGGCCTCGCCGCCCGGCGCCGGCAGCGTCGCGCGATGAACGTGGGCGTCGAGGTTGAACGCTTTTGCCGGCTCCCAGGTCAGCCACCTGAGCGGACCCGCGTGCCGACCAGACAGCTGCTGGGCGAAGCGCGGCAGGATGCCCACCCGCCCGCGCACGTAGTCGCGGAACTCGGTGATGTCCGGCGTTCCGCCGCCGGGGAGCGGATCGAAGATGAGCGCCGCGCCGATGTGCATGTGCGCGGTCTCGTCGAACTGCTCAAGCTCGAGGAACATCGTGTCCAACATGCTGAGCTGCTCACCCATGGCCGCTGACTCCCACTTAGCGTGACCTTGAGGTGGAACATAGCGCGCGAGGCAGGAAGCGGCATCGGCGGGACAGCGGCGTGGTAGAACTGGCTCATCTTGTCGAGGGGCGGAGCTCTCTGGGGCTGGTGGTGGTGGCGCTCGGCGCTGGGGTGTCTGGCGCTCGGTTGCGGGTTGCTCGCTCTGCTGCTGCCGGCCGGCCCCGCCGTCGCGGCCGCGCCGTCGTTCGAGGCGCACGGGAGCGTCGAGCAGGTCTATGCGACGGGACTGGGCCCGGGGGCGCGGATGACCCTCTTCGACCGCAAGGGTCGGAAGGTCGCGACCGAGCGGGCCGACAGCCTTGGCGGGGTCCTCTTTCGCAAGCTGGCGCCGGGTGGGGGTTACCGAGTCGGTCTCGCTTCCGGGGGGGCGAAGTCGGGTCCGCTGCGGGTCCTCTCGACCAGGTCCGCGCCGCCCAGCACCGACCTCTACAACCAGTCGATCCCGGCGAGCGGATACGGGTACCTGACCACCCGCGACGGCACCCAGCTGGCGATCGACGTCCATCCCCCGCAGGACGTCACGCACGTCGCGCCCGGCCTCGAACTGCCGACGATCCCAACCGGTCCCACCCCGACCCTGATCGAGTATTCGGGCTACGGGTACGCCGACCCGGCCGGACCGCAGAGCGGGTTGGCGATCCTCGCCAACCTGATGGGATTCACGGTGGTCGACGTGAACATGCGCGGAACCGGGTGCTCGGGTGGCGCCTTTGACTTCTTCGAACCGCTGCAGAACCTCGACGGCTATGACGTCATCGAGACGATCGCGCGTCAGCCGTGGGTGTCGAACCACAGGGTCGGGATGATGGGGATCTCCTACGGTGGGATCAGCCAGCTGTTCACCGCCGCCACCAGGCCACCGAGCCTGGCCGCGATCGCGCCGCTCTCGGTGCTCGACAGCACCCAGACGACGCTCTATCCGGGCGGTCTCCTCAACACCGGGTTCGCGGTCCCCTGGGCCGAAGAGCGGGCCCACGACGCCAAGCCGGCATCGTCCAGCGAGGGCCAGGCGTGGGCCTACAAGCGCATCCAGGAAGGCGATCAGACCTGCAACGCCAATCAGGCACTCCACGGCCAGGCGGTGAACCTGTTGGCGATGATCAAGGCCAACAGCCATTACAGGCCCAAGGTCGCCGACCCGCTCTCGCCGATCACCTTCGTGCACAAGATCGAAGTGCCGACCTTCATGGCCTGCCAGTGGACCGACGAGCAGACCGGTGGACACTGCCCGGACCTGGCCGAGCACTTCACCGGAACGCGGCAGAAGTGGTTCACCTTCACCAACGGCACCCACATCGACGCACTCGACCCCGCCACCTTCAACCGCTGGTACGACTTCCTCGAGCTCTACGTCGCAAGGGAAGCGCCGATCGTCCGCTCCGCGGCGATCCAGGCCGCCGCACCGCTGATCTACCAGGAGGCGATGGGGATATCCGGGGTGACGCTGCCGCCCGATCCCGTCCAGCTGCAGCCGACCTACGAAGGAGCGCTGGCCGCCTTCGAAAGCCTGCCGCCGGTTCGTGTCCTGTTCGACAACGGCGCCGGCGGCTCCTCGCCCGGAAAGCCCTACCCCGGCTTCGAGCAATCCTTCAGCGAGTTCCCGATCCCGGGCGTCGAAGCCCATGCCTGGTACCTCTCGACCGGGGGCGGCCTGCGCGGCAATCCGCCGGGCCGCCCGCATGCCGACGCGTTCACCTGGAACTCGCACTCCCTGCCGATGACCGACTTCAGCGGCGACACCGCCTCGGGCTCCGGCGGCCTCTGGACCGCCGCGCCCGCCTACGAATGGGCACAGAACCCAGCGGGCAGCGCGGTCTCCTACCTGACCGCTCCGCTGCCCGGGAACACGACGGTGATCGGCGCCGGAGCCGTGCAGCTCTGGGTCCGCTCCTCTGTCCCCAACGTCGACCTTCAGGCGACGATCAGCGAGGTCAGGCCCGACGGTCTGGAGACCTTCGTGCAGAACGGCTGGGTGCGGGGCGACGAGCGCAAGCTCGACCCTGGCAAGAGCACCCCGCTGGAGCCCGTGCTGAGCCTGCGGAAGTCCGACGTGTCCCCGCTCCCGCCCGACCACTTCGTCAAGGTCACGATCCCGCTCTACTACGAGGGTCACGCCTACCGTGCGGGCTCGCGGATCCGGGTGACGATCGCCGCCCCCAACGGCACCCAGCCGATCTGGGCCTTTGCTCACAGCCAGCCGAAGGGGACCGCGAAGGTCGCGATCGCCTACTCGAAGCGGATGCCCTCGAAGCTCGTCCTCCCGGTCGTGCCCGGGGTGGAAGTGCCGACCGGCCTGCCGCCGTGCCCGGGCCTGAGGGGGGAGCCGTGCCGCGGCTACCAGCCCTACGTCAACCGGGCGGGCAAGCCCTGACGGCCCGTTCTCCCGCCCGATCCAGGTGGCCGTGAATTGACCAGGGAGCCGGGACCGCGGTGGAGGTGAGGGACGCTGAAGGTCACCGGTTCGAATCCAGTCGGGCGCGTTCCTGCGCTGCTCCGCCGAGGGTCGACTCGCGCTCGATCACTCGGGTCGGGACGATCCGGTGGCGGGGCTCGACCTCGACGCCCTCGACGATGTCGATCAGCATCCCAATTGCCTCCCGGCCGATCCGCTCGGGGTTGAGGCCGAGCGTCGTCAGCGGCGGCCGGGCGGCCTGCGCGGCGACGCTGTCGGTGCAGGCGGCGACCCGCAGCCGCCCCGGGACGTCGACGTTCCTCGCGTTGGCGGCGAGGAGGACGCCGATCGCGAGTCGGTCGAGCGCAGCGTAGATCGCGTCGGGAGGGTCGGGACCGTCGAGGAGGGAGATCGCGGCCTCGAAGCCGCCGTCCTCGGTCACCGTCGGCGCCGTCGCCACTCGCTCCTCGATGCCGTGCTCCGCACACCAACCCGAGTACCCGGCGCGGACGTCGACGACGTAGGAGGCGAAGGAGCGCGGCGCCACCAGCGCGATTCGCTTCGCCCCCACCGCGGCGAGGTGGTCGAGGACGCCACGGACGCCGGCGACGTGATCGTTGTCGACCCAGTAGTCCTCGTCGGAGCCGTCGAGCACGCGGCCCGTCGTCACGATCGGAATCCCGCGCTGGCGCAGGTAGGCGAGCGAGCTGTCGCCGGGCACGGGGTCGACGACGATCGCTCCGTCGGGGGAGATCTTGTGGAGCGTTCCCTCGGCCTCGGCGGCGGGTGCGATCGCCAAGGCATAGCCACGGTCGAGCGCCGCCGTGGTCGCGTAGCGGATCAGGCTCGCGAAGTAGTCGAAGTCGCCGAGCTGGAAGGCGAGGTCCTCGACCTGGGACACGGCCAGCGCCAGCAGGCCGCTGCGGCCGCCGGCAAGGTTGCGCGCGTTGACGTTGGGTCGGTAACCGAGCCGCTCGGCGACCTCGCGGACGCGGTCGCGGGTCCCGTCGGGAAGCCTTCCTTTGTCGTTGAGCGCGTGCGAGACGGTCGTGATCGAGACGCCCGCGGCGGCAGCGACCTCCTTGATGCCGATCTTCGCCCCCATCGAGGGGCAATCTACCGGAGCGCACTTGACATGCAAAAGCGTTTCTGCATAAGCTGGCCCCGAATTCTGCAAAAGCGCTTTGTCACCTGAGAAGAGGCGGCGCCGAAGCCAGCAAGGGGAGTGAGAGAGTGAACGCGGATCCGCCGGATCGGACGATGTGGAACAGCATCCTGCACTCGGGCCTGGCCGGCTCCTTCATGTCTTTTCCCCACGTCCCCCCGGATGCGGATGCGCTGCGGCAGGCGGGAGCGAAGGCGGCGATCTACGGGATTCCCTTCGACTCGACCTCGATCAGCCGCACCGGCGCCAACTACGGACCGCGCGGGATGCGCGAGGTCTCCTGTCAGTTCCTCACCTACAACGCGACCCTCGACTTCGACGTCGCCGACGCGCTCGCGCCGGTGGACTGTGGCGACTGCGACCTGGCGCTCGCCAATCCGGCCGTCACCTTCGAGCGGGCCAAGGCCGACCTGCTCGAGATCCTCCGTGCCGGTGCCCTGCCGGTGACGCTCGGCGGCGATCACTCGGTGACGATCCCGGCGGCCTGGGCGGTGCGCGAGCACGTCGCCGACCCCGGCCTGGTCCTGATCGACACCCACCTCGACACCGCCCCGGACGTCGGCGGCGAGGAGCTCAACCACTGCTGCCCGATCACCCGCGCCGTCGACGCCGGCTTCGATCCCGCGCGGATGGTCCTGATCGGGATGTCCGGCTGGATGAACCCGCGGACCGAGATCGAGTACTGCCGGGAGCGCGGAATCCGGGTGATCTGGCTCGAGGAAATCTGGAAGAAGGGCACCGCCTGGGCGGTCGCGGAGGCGGTGAAGGTCGCCCGCGACGGCAGCGACGGCGTCTATCTCACCTTCGACGTCGACTCGCTCGACGCGGCGCACGGCGCCGCCACGTGCTGCCCGACGCCGGGCGGACTGACCAGCCGCGAGGCGATCGAGCTGGTCCGAGGAGTGGCGGCGGGGGGCCTGCTCGGGGTTGACGTCGTCGAGGTCGCCCCGAGCCTCGAGGCAACTCCCGCGACCAGTCTGATGGGGGTCCGGATCGCCGTCGAGGCGATGGCCTTCCACGCCGGGGCGAGCGTGTAGGCATGCGGGCGCTTCTCGCTCAGCTGACCCCGGAGCCGGGGGCGCTCGCTGAGAACGCCGCGCGCGCGGCGGCTGCGATCCGTTCGCGTCCCGAAGCCGATATCGCCGTCTTCCCCGAGCTGTTCCTCAGCGGCTACCGGCTCGAGGACCTCGACGCGGTCGCCTCTGACGCCGACGGTGCCGAGATGCGGACGATCGCGGCCGCCTGCGCCGGGTCCGAAACGGCGGCGGTGATCGGGTTCGTCGAGCGGGGTGGGTACGGGTTTCGCAACGCGGTTGCCTGCATCGACCAGGAGGGCCAGTACGTCGCCACCTACCGGAAGGCGCAGCTGTTCGGTGCCGAGGCGGTTGCCTTCACGGCCGGTGAATCGCTGCTGATCGTCGAGCTGGCCGGCCGCGCCGTGGCGCCACTGATCTGCTTCGACGTCGAGTTCCCGGAGCTGGCCCGCGCCGCCGCGATGGCCGGAGCCGACCTGCTGGTGACGGTGGCGGCCAACATGGAGCCGTTCGGGCCTGAACACATGATCCACGCGACGGCGCGAGCGCTCGAGAATCGAATCCCCCACCTCTACGTGAACCGTGGCGGCGGCGAAGGCGACTTCGAGTTCGTCGGCGAAAGCCGCGCCGTCGCCCCCGACGGCTCGATCACGGCCGAAGCCGCCGGCAGCGCGGACGAGCTGCTTGTCGCCGAGGTCGGCCCGCGTGGAGCCGTGGACTCACGCGTTGACTACCTCGCGTTCGAACCGAGCCGACTTCCAGTTGAAGTGCACGAAAAGAGCCACTCTCAAGGAGGATTGGGATGAGCATCGGGGAGACGGGCGGGTCCCCAGCGGCCGCGCCGGAGCTGTTTACGAGGAAAGCCACGGGCCTGGTCCGCGAGGGCCGCACGGTCGACGCGCTCTTCTACAACGTGATGTGGTCGAGCGTCGCCCTGACGTTCGCCTTCTTCTGGCTTCTGTACTCGTTCTACTACAACGGGTCGAGCGCGATCCTCGCCTTCCTGATCGCGGCGGCGCTGGGTTTGCCGGGGGCGTTCCTCTACGCGATGCTGTCGCAGATCATGCCGCGCACCGGAGGCGACTACGTCTTCAACAGCCGCGCGCTTCACCCCTCGATCGGCTTCGCCGCGAACGCCAGCTTCTGCTTCTGGCTCGCGGTCGTCTACGGCGTCTACACGACCTACTTCGCCACCTATGGAATTGGCGCGTTCAGCCACATGATGGCCGGCTACACCGGCTCCAGCGGCTGGCTCTCCTTCGGCGAATGGTTCTCGACCGAAGCCGGACTCTTCATCACCGGCACGGTTGCGGTGCTGATCTCGGCCGGGGTCTTCGTCCTCGGCGGCGTGCGTCTCTTCTTCCGCCTCCAGGTCGGCGCCTTCGTCCTCTACATGCTTGGTGCCTTTCTGCTGCCGGTTCTGATCGGGCTGTTCGGCTCAGAAGCCGGTTTCATCTCCAACTTCAACGACTACGCCTCCAACCTCGGCGTCGGCAACGCCTTCGGCGCGATGCAGCATTCCGCGACCGAAGCGGGCTTCGTCCAGTCCGGCTTCGACTTCGAAGCCACGCTCAAATCGGTTTCCGTCTTCTGGTTCATCTTCGGCTTCATCTACTCGAGCAACTACTTCGCGGGCGAGATCCGGCTGAAGAAGAGGACCCACATGCTCTCCATCCCGGGCGCCGTCGCCGTCGCCGTCGTGGCCCTGCTCCTGCTGACGCCAACCTTCACGGGCGTCGTCAGCTACGCCACCAACGGCCAGTTCGGCTTCGCCGACCCGGCCGCCTACGGGTTCGCGGGTGCGCCGGCCTACCCGGAGCTGATCGCGATCGCCTCGGGCAGCGCCGTCTGGGGGACGATCGTGATCCTCGGCTTCAGCGTCGGGCTGCTGATCTGGCTGCCGCAGACGATGATGCTGATCAGCCGCAGCATGTTCGCCTGGTCCTTCGACCGGATCATGCCCGAGCGCCTCTCCTACGTCGAGCCGCGCTCGCACTCGCCGATCTACGCGATCGCGATCGTCAGCCTGCTGGCCATCGCCAGCACCGCGATCTACGCCTTCACCGAATGGTTCAGCACGCTCTCGGTGCTGCTCGGCCTCTCGCTGACGCTGCTGGTCACGGCTTTCTCCGGGGTCGCGCTGCCGTTCACCCAGCCGGCGATGGTCGAGAACTCGCCCTTCAACCGACGGGTCGCCGGCGTGCCGCTGCTGTCGCTCGTCGGTGGGCTCGCCGTGCTGGGCTTCGGTGGCGCGATCGCGATCCTGCTCTGGGACCCGGGCTCGGGAACCAGCCTCAGCGCCAACCCGGGCAAGCTCGAGCTCGCGATCCTGGTCTACGTGGTCGCCTTCGCCGTGTATTTCGTCTCGCGCACGATCCGCCGCTCCCAGGGCATCGACATCGAACTGGCCCACACCGAACTCCCACCGGACTAGGGAGTGGGAATCTTTACGGGAAGAGCCTCCCGCGGCGGGAGCCTGCGCCTCTACTACGCGTCCGACATCCACGGAACCGAGGTTCTGTGGCGGAAGTTCCTGCGCGCCCCGGAGGTCTACAAGGCCTCGGTGCTGGTGATGGGAGGCGACCTGACCGGCAAGGCCGTCGTGCCCCTGGTCGACGACGGGTCGGGCGGATGGGTGGCGCAGCTCTTCGGGCAGCGGGTCGAGGCCGCGGGGGAGGAGGAGGTGACGAAGGTCGAAGACCGCGTGCGGGCGAACGGCATGTACCCGCACCGGATGACCCGGGACGAGGTCGACCGCGTCGCCGCGCTGCGCCCGGAGGCGCGCGAAGAGTGGTTCGAGGTGGTGATGCTCGACACCTTCGCCAAGTGGCTCGAGCTGGCGCCCAAGCGGCTGACCGATCCGGCGGTGCGCTGCTTCGTGATGCCGGGCAACGACGACCCGCCGGGGGTCGACCTGGCGATCGAGCGCGCTGACCGGATCGAGGCCTGCGACGACCGCGTCGTCGAGTTCGACGGCTACACGATGGTCTCGCTCGGCTACTCGAACCGAACTCCGTTCGACTCGCCGCGCGAGCTCGACGAGGAGGAGCTGCTGGCCCGCATCGAAGCGCTCGCCTCGGGGGTCGACAACATGGGCCGATGCGTGTTCAATCTCCATGTGCCCCCGTTCGACTCCGGCCTCGACACCGCCCCGGAACTCGACGCTGACCTGACCGTGGTGACGGTGGCCGGCCAGCCGAGCATGGCGCCCTGCGGGTCGACGGCGGTTCGCGAGGCCATCGAGCGCTACCAGCCGCTGGTGTCACTGCACGGGCACGTCCACGAGTCGCGCGGGGCGAACCAGATCGGCCGCACCCTGTGCATCAATCCCGGCAGCGATTACCACACCGGCCGCATCTCGGGTTGCCTCGTCCACCTCGCGGAGGAAAAGGCCAACTACCAGTTCGTCGTCGGATAGGGCAGCGATGGCGGGGAACCCCGAAGCGGACCTGACCAGCGAGGCGATTCGCCTGCTCTCCGCGGCAGACGCCGAGGGGATCCCAGCTCGCCTGATCGGCGGCATGGCGATCAGGCTGATCTCCGGTGACCGCCTCGATCCCGCCTTCGCCCGCGAGATCGCCGACCTCGACTTCGTCGTCGGGCGCAAGGGGGGCCGGGGTCTCGGCGAGCTCCTCGCCACTTCGGGCTACGAGCCGGACGCGGAGTTCAACGCCCTCCACGGCGCCCGGCGGATGCTGTTCTGGGATCAGGCACACGGCCGTCAGGTGGACGTCTTCGTCGGCAGCTTCGAGATGTGCCACGCACTTCCCCTGGCCGATCGTCTCGAGCAGCGACCGCAGACCCTGGCGGCGGCGGAGCTGCTGATGACGAAGCTGCAGATCGTCGAGCTGAACGCAAAGGATCGTGGCGACGCCTTCGCCCTCCTGCATGCCCACGAGGTCTCGGACTCCGACCGTGACCCGAACGGCGGCGACGCGATCAACGCCAGCCTGATCTCCTCGCTCACCTCTCACGACTGGGGCCTGCAGCGGACCTTCGAGATCAATTTCGAGCGCCTCACCGTCTCGGCTGGGGAGTTGCAGATCGACGCCGGCGGCAAGGAGCTGATTCGCGGGCGCATCGCGCGTTTGAAGGCGGAGATCGAGGTCGCGCCGAAGTCGCGCAAGTGGAAGCTGCGCGACCGGATCGGCGAGCGTAAGCAGTGGTACGAAACGCCGGAAGAGGTCGACAGGGCCTGACCGCGGGCGATCCAGGCCGAGACGATCTCGCCCACCGTCAGCCCGCTGCAGCCCCCGCCGGGTCGGTCGCCTAGATCCACCCCAGCACGGGGCCGAAGACGGCCAACGACGTGGCGACGACGGCCGCCATGGCGCCCACCACCCGCAGCCGGGCGCGGTCGTCGGGGCGGTCGTAGACGTAGGCGGCGATGAGGAAGAACCAGAGGTATCCGAAGACGACGATCGGGAAGACGAAGGGGAAGTTCCACCACCAGTACTCCCAGTGGAAGTAGCCGGTGCCGTGGAGCAGCACCTCGACGAAGACGGCGAAGATCGAGAAGCCGAGCGCGATCGTCAGCCGGTTCGGCAGGCCGAGCAGCTTCGTTCGGGGATCCTCGGGAAGCGTTTTCGCGTAGACGACGCCGGAGATCGCGAACATCAGCGAGATCTCGATCGTCAACCCGATCAGGATCAGGTAGGCCGTGTCACCGGTCGCGGTCCACAGTGCGGCGCGGTGGCCGAAGTGGAGGATGAGCGAGTTGGCGATCTCGTTGATCCAGTCGGCGAGCCAGAAGGCGAGGCCGGCGAGGATCACGTCCCAGCGCCCTCGCTCGACCTCGACCGAGTAGACGTAGAGGACGAGGACGAGCAGCGTGACGACGTACCACTTGAACTGCGTCGGGTCGCGCAGCAACCGCTGCGCTTCGACCGTGAAGTCGGTGACCGCGGTCACACCTTCCTTGGGACGTTGCCACTCCAGGTGAGGGCGATGCGCATCGCCTTGTGACCGAGATCGGCGGTGGGGCCGAACATGCACGGGCAGCCGCCGTCGATCACGGTCAATCCCCGCTGGCGGCCGTACTCGGTGGCCTTCTCGGAGACGCTCCCGGTGCCGGGGCCGCGGTGCATCCAGACGTGCTTGATGGCGAGGTCGGCACACTCGCGAACCGTCGCTTCGGCGAGCTCGGGCCTGGTCGCGATCACGACCGCATCGACGCCACCGGGTATCGAGCGCAGGTCGGGATAGCAGGCGTCTCCTTCGACGACGTCCGTGTTGGGATTGACGGCGAAGACTTCATAGCCGCGCTCCCGAAGGCGCTTGTACACGACGTTGCTGCCGTGGGATTTCGGGTCTCTGGACACGCCGGTGACCGCCACCCGCTTGTTGGCCAGGAACTCCGATGCGGCCTCTTTGATCTTCTGCATGGCACCTTCCCTTCGAGAGGCGGCCTGACGAAGCCGCGATCGAGCACGGGTGTACAAGCGAACCTTTGCGCGACGAGGGCCGGGGCGCATCCGGGCGCGGCGCGGATCCGTGCTGCGGCGAAGTACGTACCCGCCACTCGAGCGAGCGCCGCTGATCGCCAGCCTGGCTCCGCCGCCGCGGGCAGTTTGGGCAGCGGTCGGTCTCGCCCCGGGTAGGGTGCCTCCAGCGGTATCCGCAACCGAACGGAGAGGTGCATGACCGACTCAGCGAAAGGGCCCGAACCGCCTTATCACCTCCTCCTCGAGGGGGACGAGGTTCGGGTCGCCGAGACCGCGCTGACCCTGCTCATCTCCGACGAGGCGCATGAGCCACAGATCCGCCGGCTGGCGCGAGAGGTCCTCGCGGGTCTGGGGGAGGATCCCGGGGAGAACGGAGTTCTTTCCTTGACGCTCGCGCCCCAGCAGATGCGGATCACGCATACCGCGGTCAGGATCTTGCTCGACGACCTGCAGCGCGGGCAGGCTGCCGAGCGCGAGATCCTGCGGGGGATTCTGGAGAAGCTCCCCGACGAGCACACCATGCGCGCGATCCAGCTCGACTAGCGCCTTCCCGCGCGAGAGGAGGGACCGGCCCCCGATCGAACGTTGCGTCGGCTCATGCCGGGGCGACGCCGGTAGTCTGGGCCGGGATGGGGCTCTTCGACAAGCTGAAGGAGAAGGGTCGCGGGATAGTGACCGCGGCCAAGCCCGCCGACGGAGTCGAGGCGCAGCCTCTCGAGCAGGTGCAGCAGCGCCTGCTGGCGATTTCGGGGAAGGGAATCGAGACCGGCAGCGACGAGGGCGAGGTCGTGATCTCCTGGTCGGCCAAGGTCGCCGGCGCCGGTGCCGGCGGCGGCGAGTACGAGTACCTCTACCGTGCGATCCGGCTGAAGCTCGACGAGGACGAGCACAGCGCCAGCGCTCTCTGCTTCAAGACCACCACCGAGGCCGAGGTCGGCTCCGGGGGCTTCTCCGCGTCCAAGGGCTGGGAGAAGGGGCAGCACATCGGCTCGGAGTCGGTCCAGGTGATTGCCTGGCTCGGACCCCACCGGACCGAGGGCGGGGCCGACGAGCGCGGCTACAAGTTCTCCTGGTCGGATCTGCGCGACCCGGCGATCGAGGCTGTGACCGGCGCCGGTTGGACGTACAAGCCGAGGAAGTTCTAGGGCCGCCCCGCCCACCGCTCGACCGATGACCCACGTCGATCTCACCGAGCAGCTGCTGGCCTTCGTCGAGATCCCCAAGGGCGGTCGCAACAAGTACGAGTACGACGAGGAGAGCGGCCGGATCGTGCTCGACCGCTTCCTCTCCTCGTCGATGGTCTACCCGGCCGATTACGGCTTCCTGATGGGGCACCGCGGCAGCGACGGCGATCCCCTCGACTGCCTCGTCTGCGTTTCGGAGGCGACCTTCCCCGGTTGCGTGATTCCGGTCAACCCGGTGGCTATGTTCGAGATGGAGGACGAGGCGGGGATCGACGACAAGATCGTCTGCGTCCCCGTCAGCGACCCGGGCTGGAACGCGGTCACCTGCCTCGAGGAGCTTCCCGAGCAGCTCAAACTCGAGATCCCTCACTTCTTCTCGGTCTACAAGGACCTCGAGCACGAGGAGGTCAAGGTCGGCGGCTGGAAGTCTCGCGAGGAGGCGGAAGCGACGATGAAAGAGGCCCGCCGGCGCCAGCTCGACTACGACGCCGAAAACGGTCGCGGCTGAATCAGCCGTAGTCACCGGCCCGCATGCTCCGCAGCTCTCGCTCCCGGACTCTCGCCGCCGCGCTCGCCGGTGTTGTCGGCTACGACCTCGTCCAGCGCCGGCGCGCGGTCCTGCGCAACTTCCCGATCGTCGGCCACCTGCGCTACGCGCTGGAGGCGTTCGGGCCCGAGCTGCGCCAGTACATCGTCACCTCCAACAACGAGGAGCGGCCGTTCTCCCGCGACCAGCGGCGCTGGATCGCCGCCTCCTCGGAGGGCGAACCGAACGTGTTCGGCTTCGGGACCGATGACGAGATGGAGGCGGTGGAGAGCCTGCTGATCATCAAGCACTCGCCGTTCCCGGCGCCCGGACCCGCGGCCGGTGAGCCCGGCGGCCCGCCGACCTACAGCGTCCCCTGCGCGAAGGTGCTGGGCGGGGCGCACCGGCGGCCCCATGCCTTCCGCCCCTCTTCGCTGGTCAACGTCTCGGCGATGAGCTACGGCTCGCTCTCCCCGGTCGCGGTCGAGGCCCTCAACCGCGGCGCGGCGATCGCCGGCTGCCTGCAGAACACCGGTGAGGGCGGCATCTCCGCGGCGCACCGTCACGGCGGCGAGCTGGTCTTCCAGATCGGCACCGGCTACTTCGGCTGCCGCGACGGCGATGGCCGCTTCAGCCTCGGGCACCTGCGCGAGCGGGTCGAGGGGGCGCCGGTGCGGGCGATCGAGATCAAGCTCTCCCAGGGGGCCAAGCCCGGGCTCGGCGGCCTGCTCCCCGGAGTCAAGGTGACTCCCGAGATCGCCGAGTGCCGCGGCGTCCCGATCGGCGTCGACTGCGTCAGCCCGCCGGCGCACGCGGAGTTCTCCGACGTCGACGGGCTGATCGAGTTCGTCGAGAGGATCGCCGCCGCGACCGGCCTACCCGTCGGGATCAAGTCGGCCGTCGGCGAGGGCGAGTTCTGGCGGACGCTCGCCGAACGCATGGCGAGCACCGGCGGCGGGCCCGACTTCGTCACGATCGACGGCGGTGAGGGCGGTACCGGCGCCGCGCCGCTCTCCTTCTCCGACCACGTCGCGCTGCCGTTCAAGCTCGGCTTCTCCCGCGTCTACGGCACCTTCGCCCGCGAAGGCCTGGCCGAGGACGTCGTCTTCATCGGCTCCGGCCGGCTCGGCTTCCCGGACTCGGCGCTCTTCGCCTTCGCCCTCGGCTGCGACCTGATCAACGTCGCCCGCGAGGCGATGCTCTCGATCGGCTGCATCCAGGCGCAGCGCTGCCACACCGGCCGCTGCCCGACCGGGATCGCGACGCAGTCGCGCTGGCTGATGCACGGCCTCGACCCGGATCTGAAGTCCACGCGCGCGGCCAACTACCTGGTCGCCTTTCGCGCCGAGCTTCTCGCCCTGGTGCGCTCCTGCGGCGTCTCGCACCCGGCGCTGGTCACTCCCGAACACATCGAAATCGTCTCCGAGAGCTACGGCTCGGCCGCGCTCGCCGACGTCTTCGGATACGCGCCCGACTGGCCGCTGCTCTCGGCCGAGCGGCGCCGGCAGGTCGGGGACTCGCTGCTGGCGGCGCCGGCCGCCTAGTGTCCTGAGTCGTAAGTCCTGCACCTCCCCGGCGGCGTCTCGCCGTCCGTGGCGGCGTCCTCGGATTTGCCTTTGCCAACCGGCAAAGGCTGCA
>JADGPJ010000106.1 GCA_017882505.1 Solirubrobacterales bacterium
GGAGATCTTGGCGCTCGACGCGGAGCTTTCGAGCGACGCCCTGGCCGCGATGTCGTCTGCGTAGCGGGCGTTGGCGGCGATCGGGAAGTGCGCCCCCTCGGTCAGCCCGGTCAGCGACCCGATCAGGTCTGAGGGCAACCGGCCGTAGGCGCGGGCGTAGAGGAGAACCTCCTGCACGTACCAGTCGGCGTGGTTGTAGGCGAGGATCGCGTTGTAGAGGTCCTTGGTCCCGCCGGCGATCTTCAGGTAGTGCGCCGCGGCGCAGATCGCGTCGACGGGGTTGTAGGGGTCTTTGCGACCGTCTCCGTTGGCATCGAGCCCGTACGCTTCCCAGCTGGACGGCAGGAACTGCATCCAGCCGACGGCGCCGGCGCTGGAGACGTTGAGGTTGGTGCCGAAACCGGTCTCGATTTTGTTGATCGAGGCGAGCACCTCCCAGGGAATCCCATATTCGGTTCCGCATGCCTGGTAGATCGGCAGCAGGAAGGGCGGGATCTCGAAGGAGTCGATGACGAAGTTGGGGACGCCGATCGGGGCCGGGCCGAAGGGCGCGATCGTCGTCGTCGGGTTGGCGGTCGTCGGGGCTCCGCCGGCGGAGAACTGCGAGCCGCCGTCGCCGCCTTCGGCCAGCGGCTGGTCGCCGCCGCCGGTTGCGCTCGGCGCGACGACGCCGCCGTTGTCGCCGCCGCCGCCGCTCGCGTCGCCGAGGCTTTCGTTGTGGGTGACGCCGCCGCGGACGTCTTCGCCGACGGTGGAGTTGCCGTCGATCGTGCTCCCCTTACGGACCGCGTTGGAGCCCTTCTTGCCTTCCGGGGAGGGACTCGAGGGACCGGCTTCGGTCGCCTCGTTGTCGTCGGTGGGCGATTCGCAGTCGGGGTCTTCGAGGTCGGTGAGGCCGTCACGGTCGTCGTCGAGCCCGTTGGCGCAGGCCGGCGCGGTCAGCGATGGGATCGCGGTCGTGCTCGGGGCGGCGCCCAGTTCCGCTGGCGCGCTTTCGCCCAGCGGATCGGCTCCGGCGATGCCGGCGCCCAGAGCCGCGAGCGCCAGGAAGCTGGCGAGCACGACGACCATTGCGATCTTGGTTCTCATCCCAGTACGGCTCGATGCTCGCTATCGCGAATCACGGAATTCCGACCCTGCCTCCCCGAGCGACTCGAGAGTCCAAGCTACCCGTTCACCCATAGGGGTGCAACGGCATGCGCCGCCCCCCAACATGGCCTTAATCAACAACCGCGTCATGCCTGCAGATCGCAGCGTTTCAGCCGAATCGGATGGGCTCGTTAAGCTGCCGTCAACGAGCGGCGAAAGGTGGGCAGGCGTGACCTACGACGAAGACGAGCAGGATGGGCTGCGAGCCCGGTCGGAGCAGGCGATCGGTGAGCTGGCGCAGGCGCTGATCGACAACCCGACGCTTCACAACGCGATTTCCGCCGCCTTTGGCGCTCGCGAGAAGGCGATCGAGGCCCAGCAGGCGGCGATGAGCGCCCTCAACCTCTCTTCGGCCACCGATCTCGAGCGCCTGGAGCGGCGCCTGCGCTCGTTCTCGCAGCGGCTCGAGGACGTCGAGGAACAGATCGACCAGCTCGCCCGGGACATCGGGGCGATCCGGCGGCAGGCCGCCAAAGACGGCGCCGACACGGTCAAAGACTAAACCTTGACTTTAGCCTGAGAGTAGGCGGGCCGCGGCCGCGCCCGCGAGCTTCGCGGCGGTCTCGACCCCCTCGTCGCCGAGGGAATCGCCCGCCGCCGTCGCGGTGACCACCAGAACCGCCGCGACGGCGACTCCGAGGTCTCGGCCGCGGGCCAGGAGCGCCGCCGTCTGCATGTCGGCGGCGTCGCCCTCCTCGACCGGCGCCGGGGCGCCGCCGAGATGAAGGGTGTCGAGGCTGGCGACGGTCGCCTCCCGCGCCGCCGCCCCCAGCTCCCGCCGTAGCCCCGCTGAAAGCTCGGGATCGGGAAGGACGGACTCGCCGGCTCGTCCCCCCGGACCGGACCAGGCATGGGCCTCGACCACCGCCAGCAGCTCGCCCAGCGCCAGCTCCGGGACGAGCGCCGCGCAGGTGCCGACGCGAACCGCGCGGCGAACCCCGAGCTCGGCCAGGTCGGAGAGCACCAGCGCCGCGCTGGGGCCGCCGATCCCGGTCGCCTGGACCGTCAGTTGGCCGCCGGTCGCCGATCGCCCGGAGTAGCCCCAGAGACCGCGGGCGTGGTTGCTCATCTTCGGCTCCTCGAGCAGCTCCTGCGCCAGCATCAGCGCCCGGCCCGGGTCGCCGACGAGGACGGCGTCAGCCGCGATCGGGGCCGTGGGTCGGAGTCGCGCGGGCATCGGAGCGGCCGACCCTAACCGTCCCAGTGCTCCCGGGAGGCGGTGGAGGAGCCGATCCGTATTCGCCCGGCGAGGACGGAGCGCTGGTCCTGCAGCTGCACGAGGAGTCCGAAAACACCGCCTGAGCAACCGCCGGCGGGCCGATTTCCCACGATATACGTGGGTTTTCGGCCCACCGGCAGCGGTTTGGTCCCCGCGCCGGGCTAGCCTCAGCGTCGTGGCCGACGAGCGCATATCGCTGAGCGAGGCGGCCCGGCGCTCGGGGGTCCCGGCCAGCACCCTCAAACGCTGGGCGCAGGAGCGGGTCGTCCCGGTGCGCCGGGGCCGTTGGACGGCGACGGCCGCCGCCCAGGCGCGGGTGGTGGCGAGGATGCGCGAGCGCGGCTACTCGCTTGAGGACCTCAAGAGCGCCGGCCGCGAGGGCCGGCTGGCCTTCGGCTTCACCGAGGAGCTGTTCCCGGGCAGCGAGGGCAAGGTCTCGGTGGCGATGATCGCCGAGGAGACCGGGATGGAACCGGAGCTGATCGAGCGGATCCTGGTCCTCCTCGGCACCCCGAAAACACACCAGCGCAACCTCACCGCCGAAGACGCCGCGGCGCTGCGCCACTGCGCCCGGGTGCTGGCGGCGGGCCTGCCGCTGGTCGCCTTCCTGCAGCTGGTCCGCGTCTACGTGCAGTCGATGCGCCGGATCGCCGACGCCGAGGTGCGTCTCTTCCACCTCTACGTCCACGAGCCGCTGATCCGCGACGCCGTGCCGGAGCTGGAGATGGCGGTGGAGATGGGGGACCTCGCCGCCGACATCCTGCCGCTGGCGGCGCCGCTGACCGAGTACCTCCACAGCCGTTACCTGCGCTTCTTCGTCGAGCAGGACGTGGTCGGCCACATGGAGTCCGAGGCGGTCGACACGGCGGAAATCGAGCTCGGCCAGGTGACGATCACGCTCTGCTTCATCGACCTCACCGGCTTCACCCGTTATACGGAGGAGGAGGGCGACATCGAGGCGCTCGACGTGGTGGAGAACTTCGTCGCCACGGTCGAGTCGACGCTGCCGCGCGAGGCGACGATCGTGAAGACGATCGGCGACGAGGTGATGGTGGTCTCGCCCGACGCCGCCTCCCTGACCGAGTGGGCGGTCGACTTCCTCGGCCGCTTCCCGCAGCGTCCCCAGCCGCGGGTCGGGATCCACTGCGGCGAAGCCGTCTACCGCGACGGCGACTACTTCGGCAGCCAGGTCAACCTCGCCCACCGGGTCGTCAACCGCGCCCTTGCCGGCGAGGTCCTGGTCACCGATCGGGTTGCCGAAACGATCGAAGGTCGGGCTCATCTCGTCCTCGAGCCGATCGGTCAGGTCACCCTCAAGGGCTTCCCGGCCCCGACCGATCTCTTCGTCGTTCGAGCCGCCCAGCTGAGCGGCTCCTAGACTCATCCCGTGGACGCCGACCTACTGCTCGAGCGAGTCGCCTCCGGAGGCCTGATCGCGCCCCCCGACCCGGTCGTGGCGATGCTCTCCGGGGGCCGGGACTCGGTCTGCATGCTCGACCTCGCGGTTCGCGCTCGCGGCGCCGGGTCGGTCACCGCCCTGCACGTCAACTACGGCCTCCGCGACGACTCCGACGAGGACGAGCGCCACTGCGCCGGCCTCTGCGAGTCGCTCGGGGTGAAGCTGGAGACCGAGCGGCCGCAGCGGCCCGAGGGGCCCGGCAACCTCCAGGCCTGGGCGCGGGACAGTCGCTATGCCGCCGCCGCCCGGCTGGCGCTGCCGCTGACGGCGACGATCGTCACCGGCCACACCGCCGACGACCAGGTCGAGACGATCCTCTACCGGCTCGCCTCCTCGCCGAGCCGCCGCGCCCTGCTCGGGATGCGCCCGCTGGACGGCCGCCTGGCTCGCCCGCTGCTCGGGACGACCCGGGCCGAGACCACGGATTACTGCGAGCGGCGAGGTCTCGCCTGGCGCGACGATCGCTCCAACGCCGAGCCGGTCTACGCCCGCAACCGGATCCGCAGCGGCCTGCTGCCGGAGCTGGCGAAGGCCCACCCGGCCGCTTCGGCGAACGTGCTGCGCACGGCGGAGCTGTTGCGCGACGAGGCCGAGGTCCTCGACGCCCTGGTCGCCGCCGAGGTCGACGGCTCCGGTGACAGCGCCCGCGGCACGATCTCGCTCGAGCGCCTCCAGCAGCTGCACCCGGCGCTGCGCCGGCTCGTCGTCCAGCAGATCGCCGATGCCGCCGCCGGGCGACCGGTTCCTGGCGCCGCCCGCTACGCCGAGCAGGTCCTCGGCCTGCGTCGGACCGGCATCGCGATGCTCGACCTCGGCGGTGGCGTCCGCGCCGTGGTCGAGCGGGGGGTGCTGCGCGCCGAGCGCCCCTGAGATCTCCTATATCTAGACTGGGCGGCGATGGCAGATCCCGCGATCGGCGAGACCCTCGTCGCCAAAGAGGACCTGCAGCGCCGCGTCGCGGAGCTGGGGCGCGAAGTCAGCCGCGACTACGCCGGCCGCGAGCTGGTCATGGTCGGGGTGCTGAAGGGCGCGGTGCTGTTCCTGGCCGACCTGATGCGCAGTATCGATGTTCCCTGCGAGATCGACTTCATGGCGGTCTCCAGCTATGGCTCGCAGACCGATTCATCCGGCGTTGTCCGCATCCTCAAGGACCTCGATGCCTCGATCGAGGGCCGCCACGTGCTGATCGTCGAGGACATCATCGATTCGGGGCTGACGCTGCATTACCTGATGCGGAACCTGCGGGCCCGCAATCCCGCCTCGCTCGAGGTCTGCGCGCTGCTGACCAAGCCGGAGCGGCTGCGGGTCGATCTCTCGCCCCGCTACGTCGGCTTCGAGATCCCAAATCGGTTCGCGATCGGCTACGGGCTCGACCACGCCCAGCGCCATCGCAATCTCGATTACGTCGCGGCGCTCGCCGACTAGACCGGAAAACCGCCCTGGTACGCTGATTTATTCCCTTGAGGCGGTTTTTCAAAAGCGCGGCGTTTCCGATCCTGCTGGTGGTCATCCTGGCGTTCATCGCCCAGCGCGTGATCAGCAGTCCCAGCAGTACCGAAGCGCCGGCGTACAACGAACTGGTCAAGCCCAAAACGGGACTGATCGCCAAGGGGAAGATCGAAGAAGTCTCGATCAACACCAAGGACAACTCGCTCGACGTCAAGAAGACGAACGGCGAAAGCTTCTCCACCGGCTTCCCGCCCAACACCGAGCAGAGCCTGATCGATCTGCTCAACGAAAGCGAAACGACGAAAACGGTGGTCCACGGCACCGGCGGCTCGAGCATCCTCTCGCTGCTCACGTACATCCTGCCCTTCGTTCTCTTCCTCGGCTTCTGGGTCTTCCTGATGAACCAGATGCAAGGCGGCGGTTCGCGGGTCATGAACTTCGGCAA
>JADGPJ010000055.1 GCA_017882505.1 Solirubrobacterales bacterium
ATTGTTGGTGCCCGAGCCGCCGTCGATCGTGTTGTTGGCGCCGCCGCCGGCGCCGCCGTCAAGGTAGTCCCCGTCGGCGCCGCCGAAGAGGTGATCGCCGCCGCCGCGCCCTTCGATCACATCGGCGCCACCGCCACCGTAGATCGTCTCGTCACCTTCGCCGCCGACTATGTAGTCGGAGTACGGCGAACCCACGATCGTCTCGAAGGCGCCCAATTCGACTTGGTCGGAGCCACCGCCTTCGGAAGCGCCACCGTTGTTGCCGTTGAATTTCGGGTGGGAGGAGCTGAGGTCGAGATAGACGCCACGCTCTTCGTCGGGTCCATTGGGAAAGCCCGTCACACCTCCGACGATGCCGCCGCCGAAACCCGGGGTGACGCCGCTCGCGTAGCTGAGGGTGTCGTTGCCGCCACCGGTGTCGTAGATGTGGTCGATCGTGCCGTCGCCGCGCACGTAGTCGTCGCCTTCCTGGCCATCGATCGAGTCGGCCCCGAAGCCGCCGGCAAGGAGGTCGTTGCCGGGGCCGCCTTCGAGCAGGTCGTCGCCGATACCGCCGTAGAGGCGGTCGTCGCCACCGTTGCCCCGGAGGATGTCGTTGCCGCGCTCGCCGAAGACGAGGTCGTTACCGGAGCCGCCTTCGAAGGTCTGGCTGCCGACCCCGAGCGCGCAGCCGGCGGAGCATTCGGGGGGGATCGCGGCGGCCCGGATCGTGTCGTTGCCGGCGCCGCCGTTGACGCGAGTCACCGAGGCCGGCACGACGATCGTGTCGGCGCACGGCGTGCCCACGATCGTGTCGCCGACCCTGACCGGGCCTTCGGCACAGGTGGGCGCCAGCGGCGCGCTCGCGGCGAGGGCGTTCGCCGGCGCGAGCAGACAGGTGATCAGGATGAGGAGGGGAATCAGGCCAACCGGGATACGTCCCATTGTTCAGTCAATACCCCGGCGGCGGGTTTCGATGCGCCCCGCGCGACCGAATCGAGGACACCCACTCGGTGTTCGATTCGGCAGAGGCGGTGGCGACGAATGTGCCTGGCTGGTTGGCCAGGCTCCGATAGTCTCCACCGCCTAGCGCCGGAGGCTGCAGGGCCCAGCGCGATGTACCCGTGGGAGGCAGGGTCGCCTACATACGACGCTGCAAGGAGAGATATGAAGCACTGGTTGGCAGTTCCGGCCCTCGTTCTCGGGCTTTGCCTCGCCGTCACCGGCATCTCGGCCCAGGCCTTCGCGAAGGGCACCGGGCAGAAGAAGCAGGCAAAGACCAGGGTCTTCGAAGCCTGTAAGCACGGCTGCAAGTTCAACACGATCCAGAAGGCCGTCAACGCCGCTGGCTCCTTCAAGTTCAACGAGAAGAACGCCAAGGTGAAGGCGATCGTCGCGGTCAAGCCCGGCAAGTACGTCGAGGGCGTCGTCGTCGACGGGACCGCGAAGAAGAAGAACTTCGACGGGCTGACGATCGAAGGCACGAAGAAGGACCGCAAGAAGACGATCCTCGAAGGCAAGAACGCCAAGGGCGAACTGGGCGCGGCCCAGAACGGGATCGAGGCGATCAGCGTCGACGGCATCGTGCTGAGGAACCTTTGGGCGCGGAACTACCAGTCCAACGGCTTCTTCGTCCACGCCTCCAGTGAAGAAGGGCAGCACTGCGACGGGTACACGATGGACAACCTGCTCGCCTCCGCCAACCGCTCCTACGGCCTCTTCGCGAAGAACTGCTACGGCGGCAAGATGATCAACTCCGCCGGTTACCACCAGGGCGACTCGGCCTTCTACGTCGGCGAAACGCCGTGCGACAAGCGGTCCTGGACCAACCACGGCACGGCGCCGGCCCCCTGCCAGAAGAAGCCGAAATGGACGCTGCTGAAGAACGACAAGAGCTACGAAAACGTGCTCGGATACTCGGGCACCAACTCCAAGTACGTGAAGATCGTCGAATCGGCGTTCTACAACAACGGCGCCGGAATCGTCCCGAACACGCTGGACAGCGAGGGGTTCGAGCCGAACGGCTGGAACATCTTCGAACGCAACGACGTGTTCTGGAACAACTACGACTACTTCCTCTCCGGCGCGGCCTTCCACACGGTCTCGGGTGGACTCGGGGAACTGGGCGGAGCGACGATCAACTACCCGACCGGGGTCGGCATCGTCCTCTACGGCGGCGCCAACAACGTGGTCCGTCACAACAACGTGTTCGGCAACTACAAGTGGGGCATCGCCTCGTTCTCGGGCCCAGGTGAAGTCTTCGTCGCCAACGTCGGCAACGACGCCAAGAACATCAACAACCAGATCGTCGAAAACACGCTGGGCCGGGAAGGCGCGGACCCGAATGGGGAATTCGACATCTGGAACGACGACAGCGGCGGCGGCAACTGCTGGTCCGGCAACAGCGCCGGTGCCACGTTCGCCCCGGGCAACGGCAAAGCGCCGTTGAGTCAGATCTACCCAGCCTGCCCGCAGCCGGAAGTGCTGACCGACCAGGTCAGCAGCATCAACACCTCAGCCGGCCTGCAGGTGATCCTGAGCGAAACCGGCAACCCGACCACGATCCTCGGCTACGCCGGATCGAGCCCGCCGCAGACGCAGGAGTGCACCTGGGTCAGGCGCGTAGCCGCCCACCCGCCGTTCAAGAACTACAAGCCGGTCGAGGTCGCCGCGTTGCCCGGTGAAATCACGTGCAAATGAGTCGCCGAGCGCTCCTCCGCGCCGGAGCCCTGCTCGCAGCCTGCGTCACCGCGGTCGCCCTTTTCGGGGCGGCCGCGTCGCCGGCGAAGCCACCGGCGAAGCCGACGATCGTCTCGGTAAACGACTTCTACTTCGGGCCGAGCGCGGTCACGATCAAGAAGGGCGGCTCGGTCAAGTGGGTCTGGTCCGACCTGAACACCTATCCGCACGACGTCCACCTGAAGAAGGGCCCGAACGGGCTTAAGAACAAGGGCTATTACTCGAGCAAGACCACGGCGGTGACCGAAGCTCAGTTCCAGCGGACCTTCACGACCCCCGGCACCTACAAGTTCATCTGCACGATCCACCCGACGGAAATGAAACTCACCGTCACCGTGAAGAAATAGGCGGCGGCCATGGGCTTCGACCCGATCGACCGCCGCTCCTTCCTCGGAATGGGCGGCATGGCGTTCTTCTGCACCCTCGCCGGGCAGCAGATCCCCACCGACCAGGGACAGATCGACGTCAGCGCGCTGGCCGGCCAGGTCAAGGTGCCGCCGCGGGTCGAGGCCGCGGACGCCAGCGGCGGCCGGGCGGTCAGCTCCGACCTCGCCGCCCTGGTCAGCGCCGGGCCGACGCGGGAATACTGGATCGCCGCCGAGGAGCGCCCCTGGAACATCGTCCCCACCCACCGCGACCAGATGATGGCGGCGGCGGTGAAGGACGGGAAGACCACCTTCGACGCCTACGGTTACCGCCCCTACAGCGCCAACTTCGGGCATCCGATCGCGCCGGCCAGCGTGCCGGGGCCGTTGATCGAAGCCGAAGTCGGCGACACCGTGATCGTCCACTTCCGCAACAAGCTGAAGGCGCCGGTGACGATGCACCCGCACGGCATCTTCTACGCCAACGAGATGGACGGCACCTACAAGGGCAAGTGGACCGACCCCGGCGGCTTCGTCCAGACCGACCGCACCTTCACCTACGTCTGGGAGTGCCACGAAGGGACCGAAGGCACCTGGCTTTACCACGACCACGGCCCGATGGATCCGCTGCCGGTCTTCAAGGGCCTGCACGGCCCGCTGGTGATCCGCAAACCGGGAGAGGCGCGGCCGAACACCGAGTTCTTCCTCGCCTTCCACACCTGGGACCCCTCGATCACCGGCCTCAAGGGCATCTACTACTGCATCAACGGCAAGGCCTACGCGGGCAACACGCCGACGCTGGAATCCAAGGTCGGCCAGCGCGTCGCCTTCCACGTCTACGGGGTCGACAACTTCTTCCACACCTTCCACGTCCACGGCCACCGCTGGACCGAACCTGACGGCAGGATCGTCGACAACAAGTCCTTTGGGCCGGCGGACTCCTTCCGGGTCGAATTCACCGAGGACAACCCGGGACGCTGGTTCTACCACTGCCATGTCTTCCAGCATCTGCACCAGGGGATGAACGGTTGGTACCTCGTCTCCTAGCGCTCCTGGCCCTCCTGGCCCTCGCCTGCGACGGCGTCTTCGTGGCCGCTCCGACCGCCTCGGCCAACAGCACGCGGGTCTCGATCGCCAACTACGCCTGGTCGAATCCGGCGGTCCAGATCAACCTCGGCGAGAAAGTGACCTGGGACTGGCTCGGCCCCGACCTGGCCCACTCGGTCACCGGCATCTCCGCCAACTCGCTCGCCTGGGACTCCGACCCGGGCACCGACGCTCCCGACCACCGGGCCGGTGACTCCTTCACGCTCCAGTTCAACGAACCGGGGACCTACCTCTTCCAGTGCAAGCTGCACTCGGTCGTCCGGGGCGAGGTGATCGTCTCCGATGTCCCCGGCGACCCCAACTCCGACCCCGGTCCACAGGCGCCGCTGAACGTCGACGTCAAACCGCCCACGCTGGGCGGCGTCGCGCTCGCCAAGCAGAAGATCAAGGGCACCAAGGGCATCGGCTTCAACGCCCAGATCAGCGATCGCGGGACCCTCGACGCCGAGTACTACCGGCTCAACTCGAAGGGCAAGCACGTCTACAACGGCTACAAGACCTGGGACGCGTTCATCGGCATCAACCACCTCACCCTGGGGGCCCGCTGGAAGCACTTCCGGGCGAGGCCGGGTCGCTACGAGGCGGTGCTGCGGGCGACCGACACCTCTGAGAACGTCTCCAAGCCGGTGAAGAAGCGGTTCACGATCGTCGGCTGAGCGGGGGCGCGGTCAGCGACGGTCGCGTTTGGCGGCTTTCGCCGTCGCCGGCCTTGCCGAGCGGCTCTTCTTCGCCGGCTTGGCCGCGTTGCGGAGGGTCTGTTCGCCCGCTTTCTCGGTCGCCTCGCCCATCGTGATCTGGAACATCGCCAGGAGCGCGTCGGAGGCGAGGGGACGCATCCGGTCGAGCGCTTCGCGCACCTTCGGCCAGTCCTCCTCCGGCCGGCCGGACTTGTCGAACGGCTCCCAGATCTCCTTGACGAAGAGGTCGACGTAGGCGCGGGCCGCACCCTCCGCATGGCGGCGCAGCTTGTCGGCGGTCGCCAGGCTCGCCGCCGGGCTGACCCCCAACTCGATCAGCGCCGCGCCGGCACGGTGAAGTCGCGGGCTGATCGCCTCGATCTTGCCGTCGGGGAGCTCGCGCAGGACGCCGAGCCTTTCGCTGTGGCGGATCAGCTTCGGGTCGAGCTCGTCCTCATGCCAGATCGCGGCCAGCTCCGAGGCGTCGAAGATCTCCGGCGTCTCGTCCTCGAACGGCGCCCGCACGGCGCGGGCGAAATCGACGATCTCCTGCGAGGAGCCGCCGGTGCTCTCGAGCACCCGGCGGATCGCCTCCAGATTCAGCCCCTCCGCCTGCATTTCGCGGGTCAGCTCGATGCGGGCGACGTGGGCCTCGCCGTAGTAGCCGGTGCGGCCCTGCACCTCGGGCGGGGGCAGCAGGCCGCGAGTCTGGTGGGCACGAATGTTGCGGATCGTCATCCCGGTCCGCCGCGCCAGCGCCCCGATCGTCATCTTGCCGGCCGGGGCCTTCTCCTTTTTGGCCTGTGTACTCATCGGCCCATCGTAAGTCGGAGCCGCTGGCCGTTCATCTTCTCGGCCGCGTCGGAGCAGAGGAAGGCGATCGCTTCGGCGACCTGCTCCGCCGGGGTGAAGGTGGGAAAGTCCTCGCCGGGACTCTCCTCCCGCATCCGCGGCGTCAGGATCGCGTCGACGACGACGATGTTGGCGGTCGCGCCGCCGGGCTCGAAGCCGTCCGCGAAGGCGAGCGTCCAGGCCTCGGCGGCCGCCTTCGCGGCGGCGTAGGCGGCGTTGGAGTTCGTCGGCGCCTGCGCCTGCTTGGCGGAAACGAGGACGAAGCGGCCGTGCTCGCTGGCCGCCAGTTGCTCGTGGAAGGCGCGGGTGGTGTGCTGGACGGTGCGGATCAGCAGGTCGTGGAGCAGGTCCCAGTCGGAGAGCGGCGCCTCGTGCAACGGCCGCCCACCGCGCCAGCCGCCGACCAGGTGGACGAGGCCGTCGACCCGGCCGAAGCGCTCGACCAGCCCCGCGCACCACTGGCCGACCGCCGCCTCGTCGAGCATGTCGACGGCGCGACCATCCCAGCGCTCGGCGGGGATGGCGAGCTCGCCGGCGAGCGAATCGAGCAGGGCCTGGTCGCGGTCGGTCCCCGCCACGGTCGCTCCGGCCGCAGCCAACTCTCCGGCGACGAGCGGCCCAAGGCCGCCGCCGACTCCGGCGATCGCAACGACGCGGCCATCGAGTTCGCTCATATGGGGGAGGCAGGATTCGAACCTGCGTAGGCAGAGCCAACGGGTTTACAGCCCGTCTCCTTTAACCACTCGGACACTCCCCCAGGGTGAAGGAGTGGCGATTCTAGAGGGGCGGGCCGGGAGCGGGTGGTGCCGCGGCGAGACGCGCAGCCATCTGTTCGTTGAAGCGGGTCAGCGCAGAGAGTGGACGCATGAAGACGGTGAGCTCGGCGACCCTGCCGTCCTCGTCGAGCTCGAGGAAATCGATGCCTTCGAGCTGGCGGTCGCCGACGTTGGCTTTGAAACGCAGGGCCACGGTGTTCCCCTCGACCAGCTCGTCGGTGTAGGTGAAGTCCTCGAGGACCTGGATCACCTGGGTCAGCACCGCAGCGACGATCTCCCGGCCCTCGAAGCCGCGGAAGAGAATCGGGCTGTGGAGGACGACGTCCTCGCGCAGGGTCGCAATGAGGAGATCGAGATCCTTGGCTTCGGCGGCGCGGCGGAACGGATGCGGTTCGGGCACATCGCCGACTCTATCCCGGCGCGCGGTTCCAAAAGCACGAAATGCGTAACAAAGGAACCACGCGGTGGGTGAGATACTCGCGGCGATGCCGAGCGATCACCTCTACTCGCGCTTTTCCTCCTCGCTGGGGGCGACCGGGCTGCGCTGGGCGGGGAAGTTGAACGTGCCGATCTACCGGGCGACCGGCGGCCGACTGATGGGAAAGGTCAACCGGGCGCCGGTGCTGCTGCTGACCACGACCGGACGCAAGTCCGGCGTGCCTCGCACCGCGCCCGTCGTCTACCTCGCCGACGGCGAGAAGCTGGTCGTGATCAACACCAACGCGGGGAGCGAGCGCATCCCCGCCTGGTCGCTGAACCTGGCGGCGAACCCCGAGGCGGAAGTCGAGGTCGGACGCAAGCGGATCCCGGTGCGGGCGCGCGTCGCCGAGGGCGAGGAGCGGGCCGACCTCTGGCACAAGCACAACGAACAGTACGCCGGGTTCGACGACTACGACGCGAAGCTGGACCGAGAGCCCGCGGTTATCGTGCTCGAGCCGGTCTCCGCCTGACGGCGTCCCGGGCCGTCAGGAGGCTTCGCGCAGCATCTGCGCCTCGGGGAGGCGCTTCAGCTTTTTCAGCGTGTTGTTCTCGATCTGGCGGATTCGCTCGCGGGTGACGCCGAAGGTGCGGCCGACTTCCTCGAGGGTCAGCGGCTCGGCGCCGGAGAGGCCGTAGCGAAGTTCAATCACCTGGCGCTCGCGCTCGGGAAGGGCGTCCAGCGCTTTGCGCACGCCCTCCTTCTGCATGTGCTCGCTCGCTTCCTCGAACGGCTCGAGGACGGCGTCGTCGGCGACGAAGTCGCCAAGCTCGGATTCGTCCTCGTCGCCGACCGGTTTCTCCAGCGAGACCGGCAGCTGGGCGACGCGCAGGATGTCGCGGACGTCGGAGGTCGGCCAGCGCAGCTCCTCGGCGATCTCCGCCGGCTCGGGCTCGCGGCCCAGCTTCTGCACCAGCTGGCGTTCGACGTGGGCAACTCGGTTCAGTTT
Source organism: Solirubrobacterales bacterium (assembly GCA_017882505.1). GTDB lineage: Bacteria > Actinomycetota > Thermoleophilia > Solirubrobacterales > 70-9 > VAYN01. The sequence continues at coordinate 7,923 of JADGPJ010000055.1, forward strand.
CTCGACCATGTGGACGGGGATGCGGATCGTCCTCGCCTTGTCGGCGATCGCGCGCGTCACCGCCTGGCGGATCCACCAGGTCGCGTAGGTGGAGAACTTGTAGCCGCGGCGGTAGTCGAACTTCTCGACCGCCCGGATCAAGCCCAGCGAGCCCTCCTGGATCAGGTCGAGGAAGCTCAGCCCGCGGCCCAGATAGCCTTTCGCGATCGAGACGACGAGGCGCAGGTTGGCCTCGACCATCTGCCGCTTCGCCAGCATGTCGCCGCGCTCGATCCGCTTCGCCAGTTCGACCTCCTGCGCCGCGGTCAGCAGGTCCACCTGGCCGATCGAGCGCAGGTAGAGGCGCAGCGAGTCGAGGCTGGGCTCGACCGTGAGATCGAGCTCTTCCTTCTTCACCGGGCCGCCCGACTCGGTCCCGCGCTGCTCCTTGTAGGCGCTGACCCCGTCCTCGGCGATCACGTCGACGCCGTGCTCGACCAGGTGCGCGTGGAGCTGGGAGACCTGCTCCTTGGTGATCTCGACCTCCTCCAGGGTCGAGGCGATCTGCTCGAAGGTGAGGTAGCCGCGCTCGCGTCCCAGCGTGACCAGGCCGCGCAGCTCCTCGATCTCGGCGAGCGGGCTCTCGCCCGCGTCGCGCTCCATCACGTCCGTCACCGTCTCCAACGGTTCGATAGTCACTGCCTCCGCTGCAACCCTCTCCCCCATTCCCGGGAGGCCGGCCCCAATGCTCCGGCCGCGGCGAAGTATAGGCGGATGCCCCCGTCGACTGCCGGCGGCGGCCTGCCCGCAACGCAGGTCGCTTACGCTTCGATAGCCGATGGCCAGCCAGCCGACCGCAACTCGAGCCTCCGCCGACGTCCAGGCGTCCGTCCCGGCGACCCAGGTCAGCCTCTCCCGGGTCGGCGTAACCGGGGTCGAGAAGGTGATCCGGGTCAAGGCCGACGGCGCCGAGAACCTCTTCTACGCCGGCTTCGAGTGCTTCGTCGACCTCAACCCGCAGCAGACGGGCGTGCACATGTCCCGCTTCGAGGAGATCGTCGGCGAGGCGATCGACGAGGTCGTGCTCGACGAGGCCTTCAAGGCCGAGGTGCTCGCCGCCCACATCGCCCAGCGGGTTCGCGAGCGCCAGGGCGGGCTGCGGGCCGAGGTCTCGGTCACGGCGCGCTATCCGGAGACTGTGTCGACTCCGGAGAGCGGCAAGGACACCCAGGAGATCTACGTGCTCTTCGGGACCGCCGTCGATTCCGAGCGCGGCACGCGGACGCTGACCGGCGTCCAGGCCCAGGGGATGACCGCCTGCCCCTGCGCCCAGGAGATGGTCGCCGGACTCTCTCGCGAACGACTGGCCGAGCAGGGCTTCGGACCGGAGGAGATCGAGCGGGTGATCGACGTGGTTCCGATCGCGACCCACAACCAGCGCGGCATCGGCACCCTCCACGTCGGCTGCCCCGAGGGTGGCCCCGCCTGGATCGACGCGCCGGAGCTGCTGCGAATCGTCGAGACCTCGATGAGCTCGGAGATCTACGAGCTGATGAAGCGGCCTGACGAGATGGCGGTCGTCGTCAAAGCGCACGAAAACCCGCGCTTCGTCGAGGACTGCGTGCGCGAGATGGTGCGCCAGGTGGTCGACGGATACCCGGACCTGCCCGACGATGCGTTCGTGATGGCGAGCCAGGAGAACCTGGAGACGATCCACCGCCACAACGTGGTCGCGGAGCGCCACGGCACGCTCGGCGAGCTGCGCGCCGAGCTCCTCAGCGGCGAGCACCAGGCGCGCCACCTGACGATGCGCGACTGGCTGGACACCTCGGGCTCCTAGCTGCCCGGGACTGGGCGTTGCGGGGAAGGAGCCCGGCCCTCCACCAGCACGCAATCCGAGACGGCCCAGGGCGCGGAGGCGCCCAATGGGGACGGCCGGCACCTCTGAAGCTTCAGAAACGCTTGCGTGGGCCGGGGAGTCTGCCGGAATTCGCTCCGTTGGAGGGCAGCCCTTCTGCGCAGCCCAGCCCCGCGCCGCTAGGCGGCGGGCCGCGCCTTCGCCCCGGTCCGCTCTTTCTGCTGCTCCTCGATCCTGCGGCGGAGGCCGAAGAAGTAGTCGGCGCCGCTGATCACGGTCACGACCAGCGCCAGGTAGACGAGCAGGTCGACACCGAGCGGCGCCGGGTCGGCGACGATCAGGGCGATCACGGCGGCGATCTGGAGCACCGTCTTGATCTTGCCGAGCCAGCTGGCGGAGATGACGATGCCGCGCTCGGCGGCGATCGTGCGGAGGATCGTGACGGCGACCTCGCGGGCGATGATCACCATCGCCACCCAGGCTTCGAGCCGGTTGAGCGAGACCAGGGAAACCAGGGCGCCGATGATCAGCAGCTTGTCGGCGAGCGGGTCCATCAGCTTGCCGAAGGTGGTGACGGCGCCGCGGGAGCGGGCGAAGTAGCCGTCTAGCCCGTCGGTCAGCGCCGCCAGGGCGAAGACCCCGGCGGCCAGGGCATCGCCGTTTGGGGTCTCCCCCAGCAGTGCGACGACCACCACCGGGACCGCCAGGATGCGCAGCAGCGTCAGCGCATTCGGCAGGTTGAGCGGGAACATCGTGCCCTCAGTTTGACCGTTCGGCGTCGCGCCGGGCGAAGTACTCGTCGCCCTCGATGCTGATGTGGGGCACGATCCGGTCGAGCCAGCGCGGCAGCCACCAGGCGTGCTTGCCGAGCAGCACCATCACCGCCGGGACCAGCAGGCAGCGGACCAGGGTCGAGTCGATCGCGATCGCCACCGCCAGGCCGACGCCGAACTCCTTCACGACCGGGTCGCCGTTGAGGACGAAGCTGGTGAAGACGCAGACCATGATCGCCGCCGCCGAGGTGATCACCCGGCCGGTGTTGGCCAGCCCTTCGATCACGGCACGCTTCTCGTCGCCGTACTCCTTGTAGTGCTCCTGCATCTGCGTCAGCAGGAAGACCTCGTAGTCCATCGAGAGCCCGAAGAGGATCGCGAACATCAGCAGCGGCACGAAGCTGACGATCGGGATCGAGCTGTCGAGCCCGATCAGCGACGAGCCCCAGCCGAGCTGGAAGACCGCGGTGACGACGCCGTAGGCGGCGGCGACGGAGATCAGGTTCATCGCCGCGGCCTTGATCGGCACCAGGAGCGAGCGGAAGGCGACCAGAAGGACGAGGAAGCTGAGCGCGACGACGGTCGCGATCATCAGCGGCAGCTTTTCGGCGATCTGGCTGGCGAGGTCGATGTAGCCGGCGGTCTGGCCGCCGACGTAGGAGTGGGCCTTGGTTCCCTGCAGCGCCCTGGGGATGACGGTGCCGCGGAGGTCTTCGACCAGTTCGACCGTCTCGTCGGCCCAGGGCTCCGATTCCGAGATCACCGTGAAGACCCCGACCGTGCCCTTCGAGTCGAAGGTCGGTTCGGTCACCGCGGCGACATCGGCGCCGCCGGCGATCCCTTTCTGCAGGCCCGGCACCACCTGCTTGGCTTCCGCCGGAGAGGCAAATTCGGAGGCGATCAGGAGCGGCCCGTTGTAGCCGGGGCCAAAGCCCTGGTTGAGGCCTTCGAGCGCCTGGCGCGAGGTCGTGTCCTTGGGCAGGGCACCGATGTCGTTCTGCCCCAGCTCGAGCTGGAAGATCGGCAGCGCCAGGACGACCAGGACGATCATCGCGGCGATGGCCGAGCGCCAGGGCCTGGAGGCGACGCCGTTCGCCCAGCGGCGCCAGCCGTGCGGCTCGGAATCCTCCGGATGGCCCTTGCCGCGCCTGATGCTGAGCGAGTTGATGTGGGGCCCGAGCGCGCCGAGCATCGCCGGCAGCAGGGTCGCCGCGGCGCAGACGGCGACGACGACTGCGATCGCCGCCGTGAAGCCGAGCGTGCTGACCAGCGGGATCCCGGCGAAGGCGAGCGAGCAGAGGGCGATGACGACGGTGAAGCCGGCGAAGACGACGGCGCCGCCGGCGGTCGCGGTGGCGCGGGCGATCGACTCGCGCAGCTCCATCCCTTCGGCGAGCTGGAGTTTGTGGCGGGTGACGATGAACAGCGCGTAGTCGATCCCGACCCCGAGCCCGATCATCGTCGCCAGGGTCGAGGCGACGCCTGGTATCTGGATCACGTGCTCGAGCAGGCGGATGATCGAGAGCGCGCAGGCAAGGCCGATCACGGCGGAGACGATCGGCAGCATCATCGCCGTCGCCGTGCCGAAGGCGAAGAGGAGGATGATCACCGCGGCGGCGAGACCGACCGCCTCACTGGTCTCGGTCGAGGGCTTGGACAGCTGCTGGCCGACGTAGCTGCCGACCGAGGTGCGCAGGCCGGCCGCGCGCGCCGGCTCGGCGGCGTCGAGGATCCGCTGCGCCTGCGCTTCGTCGAGTTCCCCCGGACCGATGCCGAGGACGACCGGGATGTACCCGATCTTCTGGTCCTTGCTGAGGAAGTTGGCTCCGGCAGGGGTGAGGGGGCTGACGGCCGAGTTGACGTCGTGCAGGGCTTCCAGGCGCTTCGCCGTTTCGGCGACGGCGGCGGCGTATCTCGAATCGGTCAGCTTGCCCTGGTTCGCCTCCAGCACCAACGGGTTGCTGCCGTAGGCCTGTTCGGGCAGGTTGTCTTCGAGCAGTTCGGTCGCGATCGTCGAGTCGGTGCCCGGTAGCGTCAGGTTTTCGCTGGTCTTGCTGCCGGAGGCCTGGCCGATCCCGACGAGGGCGACCGCAAGCACGAGCCAGACGGCGATGACCGGGTAGTGATGACGCGTGCAGAATCGGCCGATCGCATGGAGGGGCCCAGTCATCGAGGAATCATCCCTTACGGGGCGGGCGTAATGCCGGTCTCGAACGGGGCTGGCACGGTTTCCGCCGGCTTGGCGCCCAGCGCCCGGCGCAGCAGAACCAGGTGCTGGGCCTGGTTGGCGACGGTCGCGACGAGCATCGAGCGCGGTGAGGGGTCGGTCAGCCTGGCCGTGGCGCTGACCTCAGCCTTGATCGTCGCGCTTTCGACTTCGTAGAGGAAGTTGAGGTATTCGGCTTCGGACTTGAGGCCGCTCGCGTCGATCTCTTCGCTCGGCGGTTCGGCCTCGGCTCCGAGGCCGCGCAGGGCCTTGAGGATCGCGTCCGCGTGTTCCTGTTCCTGGGCGCGGAAGAGCCGGGCGAGTTCGAGAGCCTGGCCGCCGAGCGCTCGCAGGCTGTGGTCGTAGGCGGCGACCGCGGCAGTCTGGCGGGCGAGGATCTGGTTGAGGACTTCGGCGTCGGCGGCCTTTTCGGCTACGGCCGTCGTGGTTCCCCCGCCGCCGCCGCAGGCGGCGAGGGCTGCGGCCGCGATCGCCGCAGCGAAGGCCAGCAGCAGGGCGCGGCGCAGGGCGCCGCCTCGCATGATTCGGTTCGGTGCCATGAACAGGCGGCGAAGCCTATGAGCTCGGGACGCGGCAAGGCGCTGGCGGTGCTGGCCGCCGAGATCCACGACTGCCGGCGCTGCCCCCGCCTGGTCGAGTGGCGCGAGGCCTGCGCGGCGGACCCGCCGCGCCGTTTCCGGGGCGAGGACTACTGGGCACGGCCGCTCGACGGCTTCGGCGACCGCGACGCCCGGGTGGCGATCGTCGGGCTGGCGCCGGCGGCCCATGGCGCCAACCGGACCGGCCGGATGTTCACCGGCGACCGCTCGGGCGAGTGGCTCTATGCGGCTCTGAACCGCGCCGGCTTCGCCAACCGGGCCGAGTCGGTGCGGCGCGGGGACGGCTTGCGCCTGAGCGACGCCTACGTGACCGCCGTCGTGCGCTGCGCCCCCCCGGCCAACAAGCCGACCACGGAGGAGCGCGACAACTGCATCCCGTACCTCGAGCGCGAGCTCGAGCTGCTGGATCGGTGCCGGGTGATCGTCGCCCTCGGCTCCTTCGCCTGGGACGGAGCGCTGCGCGCGGCCCGCTCGCTGGGCGCAGAGGTTCCGCGCCCCAAGCCCCGCTTCGGCCACGGCGCCGAGGCCGACCTCGGGCGCTGGCTGCTCCTCGGCTGCTTCCACCCGAGCCAGCAGAACACCTTCACGGGCAAGCTGACCGTGCCGATGATCGACGCCGCGTTCGCGCGGGCACGGGAGCTGGCGGATGCCAGGCCGGTTTAGACGCAAATAGCAGGATTTGGATCTAGAAAGATCCAGTAGCGGAACTTTCCCTAAAGGTATGTTGATCTTCAGCAATGGGCCCTGCGGGAGGGGTCCAGGGCCGACCTTTACTTCGGGGAACGGGAGGAGCTGGATGAACATGCGGCGTCCACGCATCAAGCGGACGACGGAGCCGGTCGGGTCGCCCGACGGCGACCTCTACCTGCTGCGGCCGAGTGCCGACGGCGACATCCGGATCGAGAATCCGAACGAGGAGGATCGGCGCCTGCTGGCCGCCCTCGACGGCGAGCACACGCTCGAGCAGCTGCACGAGGAGTTCGGCGAGGAGGCGGTCGGGGACCTGATCTCCCAGCTGCAGGAGCTCGAGGTCGTCGAGGACGCCGCCGACGACGATCTCCTCGCACCCGGGGAGCTGGCCCGCTTCGATCGCCAACTGCGCTATTTCAGCGACGTCGGCAGCGGCGGATTGACGCCCTCGGAGTGCCAGCGGCGCCTGCGCGAGGCACGGATCGCGGTGCTGGGAGTCGGCGGGCTCGGCGGCTGGGCGGCCTGGGCGCTGGCCTGCTGCGGGATCGGCGAGATGTGGCTGATCGACGGCGACCGGGTCGAGGTCAGCAACCTCAATCGCCAGATCCTCTACACCGAGGCCGACATCGGGCTGCTGAAGGTCGAGGTCGCGGCGGCTCGGCTGCGGGCGTTCAACCCGTCGATGCGGGTCACCGCCACCGCGCGGCGGCTGGAGAGCCAGGTCGAGATCGCCGACTTCATCGACGGCGCCGACGTCGTCATCGACGCCGCCGACTGGCCGGCGCACGACATCGAGCGCTGGTGCAACTCCGCGAGCTTCGAGGCGGGCATTCCGTACGTCACGATGAGCCACTTCCCGCCGATCGCCCGGGTGGGGCCGCTGTACGTCCCGGGCAAGACCGGCTGCTTCGCCTGCCAGGAGACCGCCTACCGGCGCGTATACCCGCTCTTCGACGTTGCCGTCGAACAGCGCCGGGCGCAACCGAGCCCGGCGGCGACGCTGGGGCCGGCATGTGGCTTGATCGGCGGCCAGGTCGGGATGGAGGTGATGCACCTGCTGACGGGGCTGAGCGAGCCCTCGACGCTCGGCGTCGCACACATCTACGACCTGCGGACGATGGAGGTCAAGCGCGAGCCCGTCGTGCCGGAGCCCGACTGCCCCGTGTGCGGGCATTTGCAGCCCGCCAAGGAGCAGGAGGAAGCGCGCGAGAGCGGGTAGCTTTGGCGGCGACCGATGAGGCTCGCCACTCCACTCGCGATCGCAGTCCTCGCCGCCGCGCTGATCGCCGGCTGCGGCGGCTCATCCTCCGACAGCGGCTCGACCGGCTCCTCGACGGCTCCGAAGGCGAGCGACTCGACCGCGCCGATCGGCGCCTCGGCGCGGAGGTGTGACACCCGGGCGGTCGACGCCATGGCCCTGCGCGCCACCGGGATCTCCTGCGGCCAGGCGCGGCAGGTGATGTTCGGCTGGCAGCGGGACGCGAGCTGCGCGAGTCCGCAGGGGGCATCGCGCTCGGGGTGCACGACCCGCTCCTACCGCTGCCTCAGCACCAGGACCGGGCGCGGCCTCGCCGTCAGCTGCTCGCGCGCAGGACAGTCGATCGCCTTCATCGCCAGGCGCAACTGACGCGGCGGCCCGTTCAGGTTCCGGTACGGGCGACGATGCGGGAGGTCGGGTCGAAGAAGAGGATGAGCCACATGAAGGGGGCGAGGCCGGGAGCGACGAAGGCGACCGGAATCGAGAACAGGAAGACGGCGGCGATGTAGCTCGAGCGCACCCACGATTCCCGCTCGGCGACCGGGTCGGTCACGGTGAGGCCGGCGCGGCGCGCGTCGGCCGTCATCAGCAACCCGATCAGAACGACGCCGGAGAGGTTGGCGGCATAGAGGACGACCGCGGCGGTGTGGCCGCCGTACTTGCCGAGCACCTCGCTGCTGAAGGGGATCAGCACGATCCAACCGAGGTAGAGCAGGTTGAGCGCGATCAGCCTGCCGTCGAAGGCGGTGACTTCGCCGAAGAAGTGATGGTGGACGAGCCAGAAGCGCCCGATCACCGCGAAGCTGATCGCATAGGCGACGAAGTTTTCACGCTGGTCCCAGAGCGCGCTCCCGATTTCGCCATCCCCCAGGCCCTTGACGATCCCGAGGTTCAACACCAGCAGCGTTATCGCGATCGAGAAGACCCCGTCGCTGAAGGCGACGATCCGCGAGAACTCGATCTCGTTCCCCTCCCGCCGCTTCGCGGTCGCTTCTCTGCTCACCGCAGCATCATCGAGCCCGGGCGCGACGGAACCGCGGACCGATCCGTCTTAGAATGGCCAACGCCCGCCGGCGTAGCTCAGTTGGTAGAGCACTTCATTCGTAATGAAGGGGTCCTCGGTTCAAGTCCGAGCGTCGGCTCTGGGACTGCTCTCGCGGGACAGCCGTCCTTGCGGGCATCTGGATCTTCCGCTGGGTTACGCTCCTCTCTCATGTTGACTTGCTTTCGACTGACGCCGCCGTGATCACGTGTCCGCGCAGCGCCTGACGCCGCGCGGACCCTCGCTGCGCTTTGTCAATCGACCGCCCGCTGGGTGGATCTGGAGTGAGTCATGTCTTCGTCGTACCGCGCCTTGCTTGCGCGCCCTGGTGCCTGGTCGGTCGCGCTCTCCTGCGCGCTCGGCTGGCTGTCGTTCGCCAGCTACGCCCTCGCAACCGTCCTGGCCGTTGAGGCCGCGACGCGGTCGTTCGCCGCGGCGGGGGCGACGGTGGCGGCGCTCTCGGCCGGCGCCGGGCTGCTCGCACCCGCGCGCGGTCGCCTGGTCGATCGGCGGGGGCCGCGGGCACTTGCGTACTTCGTTCCCGGGCATGCCGCCGGATTGGGGCTGCTGGTGCTCGGATGCGCGTCGTCCCAGCCGGCGTGGATGCTCTGCGCCAGTGCCGCTCTGGCAGGGGCGTTCGCGCCGCCGCTGATCGCGACCGCCCGTGCTGTGTGGCCGCGGGTCGCGGGCCCGGATCTGGCTCGGACCGGGCACGCGCTGAACGTGGCGCTCGGAGACGCCGCCCAGGTGGTCGGGCCGGTGTTGACCGCGGCACTGGCGGCACTCGTCTCGCCGCTGTTCGCGCTCGCGATCCTGGCGCCTGGGGCCATGGTCGGAGCGATCGTCCTCTCCCGGTTCCCGGCACGCGGCGCGGAGGGCGCTCCCGCGCCGGCGGTGCATCGAGTGTGGGGTGTGCTCGGGGAGAGCGCCGGCCTGCGGACGCTCGTCATCTGCGAGCTGGCGCTCGGCCTGTCGCTTGGCGCTCTCGAGGTCGCCGCGCCCGCTCTCGCCGCCGAAGCCGGCGCCGCCGAACTGGCCGCCGTCCCCCTCGCCGTGTTTGCCTTGGGCAGCATTGCCGTGTCGGTGTGGTCCGGGGGCCGACGTCCGCCGCGCGCGGCGTCATGGCGATACGTGACCGGGTACTCCGTCTTCGCGGCGGCACTCCTCTGTTGCCTGCCCGCGCGCTCGCTCGCCGCCGTCACCGCGGTCCTGGTGATCGCGGGCGCGGGCTACGGACTGCTCAACGTCGCGATGTTCGAGTTGCTCGACGGCGTCGCGCGTCCGCATCGCGCCGTCGAAGCGCTGACCTGGATCACCACCTGGGAGGCCGTGGGCCTGGCCGGCGGCGCCGGGGGCGCGGGCCAGCTCTCGCGGGGCGGCGGGTCCGACACCTTGATCCTCGTCGCCGTGCCGGCGGCGCTGGCAGCGGCGGCGGTCATCAAGCGCCTACCGACGCTGAAGGATCGGGCCGTCTCGGAGCCCTAGGCGCGGCCGGCGAGAGAGCGGCTCGCGATCGCGGCCTCGATCGCCTCGGCGTAGACGCCGTGCAGGGTGCTTCGCGGGCTGGGGTTGGTGACCCCGTAGGCCTCGCGCATCGCCCGGGCGAGGGTGCGCTTGAAGGTGGGCCCGTGCCAGGCGTGGGCTTCGGGAGCACG
>JADGPJ010000056.1 GCA_017882505.1 Solirubrobacterales bacterium
GCCGGCGTCGGTTCACCCCACGGCGCCGCCGCGGACGCCGACCCCGAGGAATACCAACGCTCTGTTCTGCTCAACGGAGCCTCCGGCCAGGTGCTCGGCCAGGCGTTCCTGCATGCATGCAGGCGCAGCGGCACCCCCTGCCGGCTCGTTCTCTGCTCCTCGCCTGCAGCGCTACAGGCGATGCTGGGCATGTCCCACTACAACGCGGCAAAGGTCGGCTACGACCGTTGGGCGGAGTGCGTGCGTCTGGAGCTGGAGCCCGGCGAGGCGATCGTTTTCACCGTCGTCCCCTTCGCCGTCGACACGCCGATGCTGCGCGAGGTGATGGAGCTGCCGCCCGAGATCGACCCGCTCGGCGCCGAGATCAGCGCCCTCGCCGAGCGAGGCGGCTTGGCCAGCCCGGAGAGCGTCGCGACCCAGATCTGGGACCTACTCGCCGCCGGAGGCAGCGACGCGCCCGCCTTCGTCGGCGCCGTTCCTCCGGAGCTGAGGCAGGCATGACGGGCGCCTTCGTCGGCAAGACCGCGCTGGTGACGGGGGGCGGCAGCGGGATCGGCGCCGCCACCGCGCGCCGGCTCGTGGCCGAGGGAGCCCGCGTGCTCGTCACCGGGCGCCGGCCCGAGCCACTCGAACGGTTGGTTGCCGATTTCCCCGAGGGCAGCGCCGTCGCGCTCTCCGCCGACGTTTCCCTGCAGGAGGGTGTCGAGGCCGCGGTTGCGGCGGCCGCCGAGCTTGGCGGCGGCTCCCTGCACGTGGTCGTCAACAACGCCGGGGCCGGAGTGGGGGGGACCGTCGAGGAGCTCGACCTCGAGGAGTGGCGGCGCGCGCTGGATACCAACCTGACCGGGGCGATGCTGGTGATGCGCGCGTCGATCCCCCACCTCCGGGCCTCTGGCGGCGGTGCGATCGTCAACGTCTCCTCGGTCGCCGGCCTCGTTGCCAGCCCCGGGCTTGCGCCCTACAACACGACCAAGGCGGCGCTGCTGATGCTGACCAAGCAGGTCGCCCTCGATGTCGGCGCCGACGGCATCCGCGTCAACGCCGTCTGCCCGGGATGGGTGCGCTCGGAGATGAGCGACCTCCCGATCGGGGAGATCGCCGCCGCGCGGGGCGTCGATGACGCGACGGCCCGTTCGCTCGCCTCGCGCCACCAGGCCCTGGCCAGGATCGCCGAGCCCGGGGAGATCGCCGCCGCGATCTGCTTCCTCGCCGGCGATGACGCCTCTTTCGTGACCGGCGCCGTCCTGCCGGTCGATGGCGGCGCCTCCAGCGTCGACGCCGCCAGTCTCGCCTTCCGACCCGACGCCTGATCGCCACCAGCAACGGAGAGAGATGAACCGTTACGACCTCAATGGCCGCTCCGCCCTCGTCACGGGCGGCGCCAGCGGCCTCGGCGCCGCGGCGGCGGAGGCTCTGCGCGCCGGCGGCGCCACGGTGACCGTCTTCGATCGCGACGTCGAGAGCCCTGGGGAGGGCGCGATCGCCGGCGACGTCACCGACCTGGCCGTCCTCGAGGCCGCGGTGGGCGAGATCGAGGAGCGCGAGGGAAGCCTCGACATCCTCGTCCACTCGGCCGGCATCTCCGGTCCCTGGCAGTCGGCGCTGGAGCTGCCCGAGGCCGAGTGGCGCCGCATCCTCGAGATCAACGCGACCGGTGCCTTCCTCGCTTGCCGCGCCGCCGTGCCGGGCATGGTCGAGCGCGGCTACGGCCGCGTGGTTCTGCTCGCCTCGATCGCCGGCCGCGAGGGCAGCCCGCTGCTGCCCGCCTACTCGGCTTCCAAAGCGGCGGTGATCGCCTTGGCTAAATCGCTGGGCCGCGACGTGGCCGGTAGCGGCGTCCTTGTCAACGTCGTCAGCCCCGCGGCCTTCGCGACGCCGATGTCGCTCAAGCAACCGGAGGAGATCCGCGCGGCGATGGCCGCGGCCATCCCGCTGGGGAGGATGGGAGAGCCCGAGGAAGCCGGCGCTCTGATCGCCTGGCTGTGCAGCGAGGACTGCTCGTTTTCGACCGGAGCCGTTTTCGATCTGACTGGAGGCCGTGGTGTTGCCTGAGACCGAGGAGTTCGACGTCGCAATCGTGGGCTACGGGCCCGGCGCCCAGGCGCTCACCGCTCTGCTGGCCAAGTTCGGCAGGAGCGTCGTGGCGCTCGAGCGATATCCGCACCTCTACAACCTTCCGCGCGCCGGCCACATCGACCACGAGGCGATCCGGATCGCGCAGGCGGTCGGCGACGCCGAGTCGATGGTGGACACGATGTGGGAGGTCCGCGACACCTATGTCTGGCAGAACCAGCATGGGCAGGTCCTCATGGAGCAGCCCGCCCACAGCCCCACCGAGGCGATCTCCGGCTGGTTCTCCGACTACTCGATGTGGCAGCCGAACTTCGAGCGGGTTCTCGACGAAGGCGCCCGCGGCGCCGGCGCCGACGTGCGGCTCGGCTGGGAGGTGGTCGGCATCGAGCCCGCCGAGGACCACGTCGAGGTGGTCGCCTGTCGGGTCGACCAGGACCCTGACTCAGACAGGCTGCTGCGCAGCGAGGAGTACGTGCGGCTGCGCGCCCGCTACCTGGTTGGCGCCGACGGCGCCAACAGTTTCGTCCGCAGCTCACAGGGAATTCCTCGCGCCGACCACGGGCTCGACGAGGAGTGGCTGGTGGTCGACCTGGAGACCATCGAGCCGGTCAGCTTCGAGCCGAACATCGCCCAGATCTGCGACCCGAACCGGCCGCGGCTGATCATGCCCTTGGGGCAGACCCACCGCCGTTTCGAGTGGATGGTGCTGCCGGGGGACTCGGCCGAGGAGCTGGCGAGGCCCGAGGAAGCCTGGCGGCTCCTGCAGGAGTTCGGGGTCACCCCTGAGAACCACCGGATCGCGCGCCAGGTCGTCTACGGCTTCCAGGCCAAGGTCGCCCGCCATTGGAGGCGGGGCCGCGTCTTCATCAGTGGCGATGCCGCCCACACGATGCCGCCCTACGCCGGCCAGGGGATGCTCTCCTCGGTGCGGGATTCGGCCAACCTCGCCTGGAAGCTCGACCTTGTCTTGCGCGGTCTCGCGCCGGCCGAGCTGCTCGACAGCTACGAGGCGGAGCGCAGGCCTCATGTTCAGCACTGGACCGAACTCTCGATCGCCGAGGGCGCGGTCTCCTGTGAGCTGGACCCGCAGCGGGCGGCCGAACGCGACGCGCGCATGCTCGCCGGCGAGGATCTGGGCCACGCCGCGCCGCCCGATCTCGACGACGGGGTGGTGCTGCGCGACGAGGCCGGGGCGCCGCGCCGGCCGGCCGGCACCCTCGGACCGCAGGGCAGGGTGCGCTCGCCGGCCGGCGAGGGGCGCTTCGACGACCTCTTCGGCTCCTCCCGCTTCACCGTCCTGACCCGCGGCGGCAGCGTCGGGGATGTGCTGGGCGAGGCCGAGCTGCGGGCGCTGGAGCGGCTGGACGCCGTGGCGGTCGAGATCGTCGCCGCCGACGAGCAGCCCGAGCCCGGCCAGGCCGCGGACGTGGGCGCCGTCTACACGGCCTATTTCGACGAGCACGATGCCGCCGCTGTGCTCGTGCGTCCCGACTTCTACGTATTCGGGACGGCGGCCGAACTGGCCGAGCTCGGCGCCGTCGTCCGCGAGTTGATCGCCCTCCTCGGCCTCTCCGCCGAGGACCGGGAGGGGAGCGCGAGATGAGCCCGGAGCAGACCCAACTCGTCAGCGGGGTCAAGTTCGCCGAGTCGCCACGCTGGCATCGGGGGCGGCTCTGGTTCTCCGACGTCCACGACTACGCGGTCAAGTGCGTCGACCTCGAGGGCAACCTGACCAAGGTCGCCGACGCGCCCGGCCGCCCCGCCGGGCTGGGCTTCCTGCCGGACGGGAGGTTGCTGATGGCGACCGCCCTGGATTGCAAGCTCAGTGTCGTCGACCCTGGCGGCTCCGTCACCGAGGCGGCCGACCTGAGCGACCTCGCCGGCGCCACGCTCAACGACATGGTTGTCGACGAGCGCGGCCGCGCCTACGTCGGCGACATCGGCTTTCGCTTCGGCGCCGAAGCGCCCCGGCCGGGGAGGGTGATCCTCTGGACCGAGGAGGAGGGTGCGCGCATCGCCGCCGAGGAGACGACCTTCCCCAACGGCTGCGCCGTCGACGGCGACCGCTACGTCGTCGCCGAAACGCTGGCCAAGCGGATAACCGAATTCAAGATCGCGGCCGACGGCACGCTTGGCGACCGCCGCGTCCTGGCCGAGCTCGACGATCCGCCCGACGGGCTCTGCCTCGACGCCGAGGGTTGCGTCTGGGTCGCCCAGCCTGAGGAAAGCCGTTATCTGCGGCTGCGCCGGGACGGATCCGTCGACCGGGAACTCGCCTCGGCCTCGCCGTTTGCGGTGACCTGCGTGCTCGGCGGCGAGGACGGCCGCACGCTCTTCCTCTCTTCCGCCGACACCGACCTTCAGCGCCTGCCCAAGGGAGAATCCGAGGGCAGGATCGACACCCTCGTGGTCGACGTGCCGCGGGCCGGCTGCCCTTAGGCCGAGTCGCCGGGCTCGCGCTCCTCGCCGGCGATGTCGGGCAGGCCCGTGGAGACCCGCTCGACGGTGTGCCGGAGATGGCTTTCCACCGCTTCTGCCGCTGCCCGCGGATTTCGTTCCCGGCAGGCCTCGACGATCCGCGCGTGCTCCTCCTGGGTCTGATCCGCGGTTGGCGCCAGGGTCGCGTAGAGGCGAAGGTAGGCGGCAGAGGCTTCGCGGAGGTCGGCGATCAGCTTCTCCAGCTTCGGCCTCTTTGAGGCGCGGTAGATGCGCCCGTGGAAGGTCTGGTTGAGCCGGTTGTACTGGTTCGGCTGCGTCGTCGAGGCCCCCATCTGGGCGAGCAGATCGTCGAGCGCGTCGAGATCCTTGTCGGTCATGTTCTCGACGGCCTTCTCGGTCGCCACCGCCTCCAGCGGAATGCGGATGTCATAGGTTTCCTGCAGATCCTCGACGGTGGGATGGAAGACGACCACGCCGCGGTGGGGAGAGCTGACCAGCAGCCCTTCGCGCTCCAGCGACGCGAATGCCTCGCGCACCGGGGTGCTGCTCACCCCGAAGCGCTCTGCCACCTCCAGCTGACGCAAGCGACTGCCGGGTTTGATCCGTCCCGAACGTATTTCCTCGCGCAATTCATCGATCAGCGTGTCCGTGATCGTCCGGCGAAGGAGCGTGTTTGATTTTGGTTTAGCCATCCCAACCCGTCCTAGTCACGGTGCACTGTATCGGATGCCCGAGTCGCCTTCTGCGATGTAGTGCATAATGTACAGATTCCGATGGTTACCGACGGAGGAGAGCGGATGGAAGATCTGGACTATGACGTCGCCGTGGTGGGCGGTGGGCCGGTCGGTCTCGCCCTCGCCGGACTGCTCGGCCAGCGTGGTCACTCGGTCGGTGTCTTCGAGCGTTTCGCGCAGGTCTACCCGCTGCCCCGCGCGATCCGCTTCGACGGTGAGATCATGCGGATCTTCCAGAACCTCGACATCGTCGAGGACATCGAGGACGACATCGTCCCGATGCAGGGCTACCGCTGGTTCGGGGCCGACGACGAGGAGATCGTCTATATCCACCAGGCTGACCTGGCGCCATCGGGCTGGGCTTCCTCGTTCGCCTTCTGGCAGCCGGCGGTCGACCAGGCGCTGCAGGCACGAGCCGCGACATTGGCCTCGGTCGACATACGGCGCGGCTGGGCCGCCGAGGGGCTGAGCCAGGGGTCCGACCAGGGCGAGCTCGTCGTCCGCCGGGGGACCGAGTCCCGTCCAGGCGAGTGGGACCCGGGCGAGGAGACCGCGATCGTCCGGGCCCGGTACGTCGTTGGCGCCGACGGCGCCAACTCGGTGGTCCGCGACGCCAGCGGCATCGGCCAGATGGACCTCGGCTTCAGTGAGAACTGGCTGGTGGTCGACACCTCTCCCGAGGACATGTCGCGCTGGGACCCCCGCATCTCCGAACAGCACTGCAACCCGCTGCGACCACACGTCGAAGTCAACAATGACCACAGGCACCGTCGCTGGGAGTTCATGATCCTTCCGGACGAGCGCCCCGAGGACTTCGAATCCGAAGAGCGAGTCTGGGAGCTGCTCGAGGGCCATCTGGCCCCCGACGAGGGCAGCCTGGTCCGTCATGCCGTCTACGAGTTCCGCTCCAAAGTCGCCGATACCTCCAATCTAGGCAGGGTGGCCCTGGCGGGCGATTCCGCGCACGTGATGCCGCCGTTCATGGGCGAGGGTCTTTGCTCGGGGCTGCGGGACGCCAACAACCTCGCCTGGCGCCTCGACCTACTGCTGCGCGGCCTCGGCGGCGAGCACCTGCTCGACGCCTACACCGAGGAGCGGCGCCCCCACAACGAGGCGATGATCCAGGTCTCACTGGAGATGGGTCGGGTCTCCTGCACGATCGACCCGGTCGCCGCGGCGGAGCGCGACGAGGCCTTCCGCTCCGGCCGGGTACCGCCGCCGCCGCCGGTGCCGCACCTGACCTCGGGCACTATGCGTGGCGCTGATGACCCGGCCTCCGGTCGCCTTACGGCGCAGGGTCTTGTGAGGACGCCGGAGGGCGAGGAGGGTCGCTTCGACGATGTGCTGGGCAAGGGCTTCGCGCTGATCTGCCTCAGCGGCGATCCGCGGCACGCCCTCGACGCCGATCAGCACGACTTCCTCGCTTCGATCGGCGCGGTCGTCGTCACCCTGGACCCCGCGGTCGACGGCGCCATCGTCGATGTCGACGGCGTGCTCGGCGAGTACCTGCGCGGCCTCGGGCGCGTGGCCGTCCTTGCGCGGCCCGACGGTTACGGATTCGGCAGCGTGGAGCGGCTCGAGGAGCTTCCGGACCTCGTCGCCGATCTCCGCGCCCGGCTCGCGGCCTGAGGCGACGGGAACGCTCGGTTCGGAACTCGCCTCATAGAAGTCATGTATAGTGCACAATGCACGGAGCAACCCGGTGGGTAAGCCGGTGCAATGGAGAGAGATGGAGCCCCGTTCCCTGAATCCAGGTCGAGAGTCGCAAACACGCGAGCCGGGCTCAGCGTTGCTTTCGGCTTCGAATCTGCGCGTCACCTACGGCCCGGTGGTCGCCGTCGACGACCTCAACCTCGAGGTCTCGGAGGGCAGTGTCGTCGGCCTGATCGGTCCCAACGGGGCCGGCAAGACGACGGCGATCGACGCGCTCACCGGCTACCACCCGCTGACCGCCGGCCGGGTTCTGTTCAAGGGGGCCGAGATCACGAAGATGCGCCCCTACCGGCGGGCAAGGGCCGGGCTCGGGCGAACCTTCCAGTCCGTCGAGCTCTTCGACGATCTGACCGTCGAAGAGAACCTCCAGGTTGCCGCCGATCATCTCGGGATCGGGCGGGCACTGGGCGATCTCTTTCTTCCCATCCGCGGTCGGTCCCGCGAGGGGGTGGAGTGGGCGCTCTCGCTCTGTGACCTGGGCGACGTCGCCGACCGTATGCCCAAGGAGCTATCCGCCGGTCAGCGCAAGCTGGCCGGCGTCGCCCGCGCTCTTGCCCAGCGCCCGCGGCTGGTGCTGCTCGATGAGCCCGCCGCTGGCCTCGATACCGACGAGAGCGTCGAGCTCGGCAAGCGCCTGCGGACGATGCCGGAGGCGGGCGTCTCGGTCCTGATCGTCGACCACGACATGAGCCTCGTGCTCGGCATCTGCGACGAGATCCACGTCCTTGATTTCGGCAAGTCGATCGCCCACGGCACGCCCGCCCAGATCCGCGACAACGATGATGTGATCAGCGCCTACCTCGGTGGGGAGAGGGTCGGGCATGTCGGCTAAGGAGACACCACGCCTGCGGCTGGAAGGATTCGTCGCTGGCTACTTCGGCCAGCCCGTCGTCCGCGATGTCGATCTCGAAGTTGCCGCAGGTGGCGTGGTCGCTCTGCTGGGCGCCAACGGGGCCGGCAAGACGACGACCCTGGAGACGATCGCCGGCCTGCACTCCCCAATCGCCGGAGCGATTGAGGTCGACGGCGAGGAGATTTCGGCGCGCCCCACCTACCTGCTCGCACGCGCCGGTATCTCACTGGTGCCGGAAAGCCGGGCGCTGTTCGGTGGGTTGACGGTGCGCGAGCACCTGCGACTGGCCGGCAGCGGCGACAAGGCGCTCTCGGAGTCAGACCTGCTCGAACTGCTCCCGGAGCTCGAGAAGTGCCTGACGCGCAAGGCCGGCGTACTCTCCGGCGGCGAGCAGCAGATGCTCGCAGTAGGCAGGGCCCTGGTCGGCCGGCCGCGCTTGCTGCTGGTCGACGAGATGAGCCTCGGCTTGGCGCCGATCATCGTCGAGCGCCTCTTGCCGATCCTGCGGCGGGTCGCCGAGGAGATGGGCACGGGGGTGCTGTTCGTCGAGCAGCACGTGCCGCTGGCGCTCGAGGTCGCCGACCACGCCTACGTTCTGAGTCATGGCCGCATGGTGCTGGAGGGCAACGCGGCGGAGCTGCGCAGGCAGCCAGAGCTTCTTCGATCGAGCTACCTCGGGGATGAGGTGGTGGACGCAGGAGGAAACAAGCCGGGCCCCATCGGGCCAGGCCAAGGAAGTCAACTAGGAGGAGAGAATTAGATGCGACCTGATCTCAGGAAGCTCGTTCCACTGGCGGTCGTGGCGCTGGTAGCGCTGCTCGTCGTGGGTTGTGGCAGTAGCAGCAGTAGCAGCAGTAGCGAAAGCTCGAGCAGCGAACCCGAATCGACCGGGGAAACCACCTCGGTCCTCGGCAAGCCCGACAAAGCGACCGGCAAGCCGATCGTGCTCGGGATGCTCAACCTGGAAAACGGGCCGGTGACCTTCCCGCAGTACCGGGAAGCCGCTGAAGCCGCAGCCAAATACGTCAACGAATACAAGGGCGGGATCCACGGCCGGCCGATCGAAATCGCCAACTGCGCCACCGACGGCCAGCCGGCGACCTCGACCCGCTGCGCCAACCAGATTCTGGAAAAGAATCCGCTGGCCATTCTCGGTGCCGCCGACACCGGCGCCCCCGGATCGATCCCGGTGTACGAACGGGCCGGCCTCGCCTATCTCGGCGGCATGCCGCTGACCCCGGCGGAGTCCAACGCCAAAGACGGCGCGATATTCACCTCGATCGTTGTCGCCGACAACGCCGCCGCCGCCGCTTACGCGAAAGAAACCCTCGGCGTCAAGACCGCGGCGGCAGTCAACCTCTCCGATACCCAGGGGAAGTACACCGGCGAAATCATCCAGAAGTCCTTGGAAGGTGCGGGCATCGAAGTCAACTACATCAACGTCTCCCCAACCGCATCTGATCTTTCGTCGCCGGCTGCGGAAGCCGTGACTGCGGGCGACGACATGATCTACATCCAGATCACGAACGCCTGTGCGCCGATGATGAAGGCACTCGAATCGGTCGGGAACACGGCTCCGGTGATGTCGGTCGCGGCCTGCGCCTCTCCGCTCGTCATCGAAGCGGCGGGCCCGGCGGCAGAAGAAGTGTATTTCGCCGAACCATTCGAATTGCTGAGCGGCGGCTCTGAAGATGCGGAAATCACGAACGCGGTTCTCGACGAATTCGCTCCGAAAGAAATGCCGCGCGAAACGTTTGCCCAATCGGGCTTTGGCTCGATCATGAACATCTACGAAACGCTCAACGAAGCACCCGAATCGGACCTGACGTCGGGGAAGATCCTCTCTCTATTCACCTCGGGGAGCGAACACCCCAACTGGCTTGCCCACCCCTATTCCTGTACTCGCGACCAGGTACCGAGTCAGGAAGCCGTCTGCAACGGCTATCAGAGAATCACCCAGGTCCAAGGCGGCGAAATCGTCGCTGTCAGCAAGGACTGGGTCAACGGCACGAAGTACTACAAGCCCTAGGAAAAAAAACACGGGAGATCGCCCGGGGCCGCGCCATGGCGCGGCCCCGGGCCCCGGACTAGACAATGAGCTCCTACACCCTCTTCCTACTCCTCGGCCTCGGCTCCGGCGCGATCTACGCGGTGCTCGCGCTCGGTCTGGTCCTCAAGTACAGAAGCGCCGGGGTGGTCGATTTCGGCCACAGCGCGACGGCGATGTTCATCGCCTACGTCTATCTGTTCCTGCGCGAAAACGGGACGGTGCAGTTGCCCTGGACGATCCTGCCCCACGAGTTCACCCTCACCGGCTCGGAAATGGGCACCGCGCCGGCGATGATCCTGGCACTCATCTATGCCGCGGTGATGGGACTGATCATGTACGTGCTGATCTACCGGCCGCTGCGCCACGCGACGCCCCTGGCGCGGATCTGCGCCTCGGTCGGCGTGATGCTCTACCTGCAGGCGGTGGCCGTCCTCAACTTCGGCTCGCAGCCGAAATCGACCCCGAACATCCTTCCCAACTCGCCGCTGCAAGTCGCTGGCATCACGGTTCCCGTCGACCGGCTCTGGCTGGCCGGTCTCGTCGTCGTCCTCGCGGCCGCGCTGTGGGCCGTCTACCGCTTCACCCGCTTCGGCCTTGCCACCCGCGCGGCGGCCGAGAACGAAGAGGGAGCGGCGGTGATCGGCCTCTCGGCCGACCGCATCGCCGCCGTCAACTGGGTGATCGCAACGGTGATCGCCGGTCTCGCGGGCATCCTGATCGCCCCGATCGCGACGATCCAGCCCGCCAGCTACACGCTCTTTATCGTCCCGGCTCTGGCGGTCGCGCTGGTCGCCCGCTTCCAGTCCTTCGCGATCGCCGCCGCGGCCGGCCTGGCGCTGGGGATGCTGCAATCGGAGGTAACGAAAGTCGTCTCCGTGCTCAGCTGGCTACCGCAGGAAGGCCTTCCCCAAGCCCTGCCTTTCCTGGTGATCGTGATCGGCATGACCCTGCTCGCCAAACGGATGGCGTCGCGCGGGGAGATCGTCGTCCAGCGCAACCCCTCGCTCGGCCGGCCGAGCCGGCCCTACGCAACGACCGCGATGTGCTTCGCGATCGGCACCCTGGCGCTCGTGGCAACGCACGGCTCGCTGCGTTTCGCGCTGATTTCCTCGTTCATCTGGATCTGCCTGTCGCTCTCGCTGGTGGTCCTCACTGGGTACGTCGGGCAGGTCTCTCTGGCCCAGATGGCCTTCGCCGGAATCAGCGCCTTCTGCCTCACCCACATCGCCGACCAGCTCGGGATCGGCTTCCCCTTCTCGATGATTCTCGCCAGCCTCGCCGCGGTGCCGCTCGGCCTGATCGTCGGCCTGCCGGCACTGCGCCTGCGCGGCGTCAACCTGGCGGTGGTGACGATCGCCGCGGCGCTCGTGCTCGATTCGTTGGTCTTCAACTGGACCTGGTTCACCGGCGGGCTCGGCGGCACCAAGGTCGGCAACCCCAATCTGCTCGGCTGGGACCTCGGCGTCGCCCACGGCAGCGACTACCCGAGAGTCATCTTCGGCATCTTCACGCTCGCCGTGGTCTGTGGTGTCGGCCTTCTGGTGGCGCGCCTGCGCGGCGCCCCGGCGGGACGGATGATGATCGCCGTGCGCTCGAACGAGCGCGCCGCCGCCGCGGCCGGGATCAACGTCGGGCGCACCAAGCTCTTCGCCTTCGGCCTCTCCTCCTGGATCGCGGGTCTCGGCGGTGTCCTCTTCGCCTACGCTCAACAGACGGTCTCGCCACCGACGTTCGAAACCTTCAGCTCGCTGACGCTGGTCGCGATCGCCTTCGTCGCCGGGGTCGGGCGGATCGGCGGGGCGGTCTTCGCCGGCATCATGATGGCCTCCACCGGCCTCTTCGTCAGCTTTCTGGACCGCGAATTCAGCATCGGCAAATACCAGCTGGTCGTGGCCGGGCTGCTGCTGACGATCACCGCGATCAAACAGCCCGACGGCGTCGCCGCCAACCCGCCGCCGCCGCTGGTGGCCGCCTGGCGATGGCTCAACGGCAAGCTGTCCAGCGGGCCGCTGAACAGCCATCGGCCGGTCGCCGAGTCGGAGCGCTGAGCGAGCGGCCGCTCAGGCCGCGACGAGCCGGATCGGCAGGCTTTCGAAGGCCCGGATGATGCTGTTGACTCCGACCGCCGGCTCGCCCGTCAGCTCGATGCGCTCGACTCTTCCCACTAGCTCATTGAGCAGCGCCCCCATCTCCAAACGGCTGAGTCCTTGGCCGGCGCAGGCGTGCACGCCGTATCCGAAGCCAACCTGGCGAGAGACGTTCTCGCGCTCCACGTCGAAATCGTCCGGGCGATCCCAGGCCCGCTCGTCTCGGTTGGCGGAGGCGAACATCAAGAGCAGGCGAGCGCCGCCGGAAACCGTGGTTCCGGCGATCTCGATATCGCTCGGGGCGACGCGGGTAAAGAACCGGACCGGGGACTGCCAGCGCACCACCTCATTGATCGCATTGGGGATCAACGAGTGGTTCTCGCGGATCTTCTGCCACTGCTCAGGCCGGGTGGCGAACAGGTAAAGGGCAGCACCGAGGGCGCTCGCGGTCGTGTCCAGGGAGGGGCCGAGAAAGTCGAGCATCAGCGCCGGGCAGCGCTCGTGCTCGATCCTGCCCTCGTCGGCCGCCTCGATGATCTTGGCGCCGAGGCCCTTCGGCGCGACCCGCCGCTCCCGCGACACCGTCGTCGCGTACTCGATCAACTCGCCCACGGCCGGGAGCTTCGCTTCGTTCCGTGGGCTGAGAGGGCCGGAAGTGTCGAATGCGGCCTCCGCCCAGCTGAGCAGGTGTGGGCGCACCTCCTCCTCCCAGCCGAGGAGGTCGGGGACGACTTGCAGCGGCATCTCCTGTGCCAGTGCCTCGATCGCGTCGAAGGCTTCGCTTTCCAGGGCCCCGTCGACCAGCTCCCGCGCGAGCTTTTCGACGCTCTCCCGCATCCCCCTCAGGGCGTGCGGGTTGAGGCCATGGGCGACGATCGAGCGCTGGTTGCGGTGCTCCTCGCCATCGCTGGCAAGGGTGGTGCCCTGCTGGGCCTGATTGGTGAAGTCGTTGAGCGCGACCCCACAACCGGAGACGAAGGACTTCGCGTCGCCCAGGGCTGCCCGAACCTGCTCGTAGCGGGGTAGCGCGAAGATCTCCTGACGCGCGACCCAGACCACTGGCCCGAGGTTCCGCATCTCCCGGTAGCGCTCGTAGGGGTCGAGGATCGCCTCCTCGCTGAAGAGGTCGCCGTCGTAGACGGGAGTGGTCTCTCTCAATGCTCCCTTCAAGGCGGTGCTCAGTCTCTCGGTCCGACCGAGATGCAATTGCGGTCCAGGCGTGGGAAGAGTCGCAGCGGGTTCGTCCGCAGCATCAGCTCTAGGGCTCCGCCCACCATCGCCTCCGCGCCGACGAGGTTGTCGGCCAGCCGTTCGATCACGGGAGGAGGAGGGAAGGGGAAGTCGCTGCCGTAGAGCAGCTGACTGGGGGCGGCGAGGCCGAGCAGGGCCGGCAGGGCACGCGGGGTCGCGTCGCCGGCGACGTCGTAGTAGAGGTTCGCGAGCTGGGCGGGCACGTCGATCGGCCCGCCGTCCCCCGGCGCGATCGCCCGGGTGAAGCCATCGACGCGGTCGGCGAGGACAGGCAGGGCGCTGCCGACGTGGGGGACGACCAGGCGCAGGCGAGGGTGGCGCTCGAGCGTCCCGGTGAGGACCAGGTTGACGACGGCGCGGGTGGTGTCGAAGGGGAACTCGATCATCGGTCGTGGCCGGCCGAGAGAGACCGCCTGCCACGACGGCGGCGAGGCGGGGTGGAGGACGACGACCGCCGCGCGGCGGTCGAGCTCGGCCATCAGCTCCTCGTATTCGGGGTCGCCGGGGTAGCGACCGGCGACGTTCGACATCAGCACGACGCCGTCGGCGTTGAGCTCGTCGAACGCGTAGGCCACCTCCTCGAGCGCCCCGTTGACGTCAGGGAGCGGCAGGCTGGCGAGGAAGCCGAAACGGTCCGGGTTGGCGGCGACGGTCGCGGCGCCGATTTCGTTCACGGTGCGGGCCAGGGTGCGGGCGGCACGGTCGTCACCGAAATGGATTCCCGGCGAGGAGATCGAGATCACCGAGGCGGCGATTCCCAGGCCGTCCATTTGGTCGAGAGCCGCCCCCGGGCTCCACTCCGGGATGCGGGGGAAGCCGTCGGGTTCGGTGATTCTGGCCTCCAGGAGTGCCTCCCTGTAGAGGTCGGGGACGTAGTGCGCATGCACATCGACCGCTCCTTCCAGCATCGAAGAAATATACATCATGCACAATCGATAGCGTATTATCCCGCCGATGCCGGACCTGGAGAAAGTCCTCGATGCCTACGAGGCGGCCCTCAATGAGCCCCGGCCCGAGCTGCGAGCGGGGCTCGCCGCCCAGGCGCTCAGCGACGACGTCCGGTTCATTGCCGCCCACGTCCCAGATGGGCCGCCGCTCGACCGTCAGGGCTTCGTCGACGACTGCGGAGTGGTGCAGGGCTGGCGGCCCCCTGGCGCCCGGTTGCGGCGTCACGGCGGAGTCGACGCCCACCACGGCTGGATCAGGTTCGCCTGGGAGGTCAGCGGCCCCGACGGTGAGCCGATCGAGGTGAACGGGGTCCGGGTCGAGGGCATCGACGTCGCCGAGCTTGCCCCTGACGGCCGGCTCGCCACCGTGGTGATGTTTCACGGTCTGACTCCGCCTGACACCGCAGAGTAGTATCAGGCTACCTGATATTCAGAGAAAGGAACAGGCAGCCGAAATGGAGAGCTCCAGGACAGAAGGCGGGCTGGTGATCGACGTCTCCGCGCTTCCCGCGCACGCCGACACCGACCTCGGGCATACGCGGTGGCGGACGATGGAGCAGGAGCGCGTCGACTCCTTCGCCGATGTCACCGAAGACCACAATCCGATCCACGTCGACCCCGCCTTCGCGGCCGGGACCCCGTTCGGTGGCACGATCGCCCACGGGTACCTCAGCCTCGCGATGGTCGCCCCCCTGCTCGAGGAGCTGCTCGCGGTGGAGGGGGCGGCGATGAGCATCAACTACGGCCTCGACAAGCTGCGCTTCCCGGGACCGCTCCCGGTCGGCTCGCGCTACCGCGCTAGTGCCCGGTTGGGCGTGGTCGAGGAGGTTGGCGGCGGCTTCCAGCTCCACGTCTCCGTCGCGATCGAGGTCGAGGATGCCGCCAAACCCGCGCTCGTCGCCGAGTGCCTATTTCGCCACTACCCATGAGTGCGCTTAGCCTCGATGGCAAGGTCGCCGTGGTCACCGGTTCGGGCGGCGGCCTTGGACGCGCCTACGCCCTCGCCCTTGCCGGTGCCGGCGCCGCCGTGGTGGTCAACGACCTCGACCCGACGGCGGCCGGCGAGACCGTCGCGGCGATCGAGTCGGCCGGGGGGCGCGCCGTCGCCGAGATTGGCGCGGTCGGCCCGACGGAGGTCGCCGAGGCCCTGGTCGCGCGGGCCGTATCGCAGTTCGGCCGCCTCGACGTGATGGTCACCAACGCCGGCGTCCTCCGCGACGGCGTGCTCTGGAAGATGTCCGACGAGGACTTCGACCTCGTGCTCGATACCCACCTGCGTGGAACCTTCACCTGCGCTCGCGCCGCGGCCCGACGGCTGCGCGAGCAGGGGGAGGGCGGGAGGATCGTCGTCGTCGGCTCGCCGGCCGGTCAGCGGGGAAACTTCGGCCAGACCAACTACGCCGCGGCCAAGGCCGGCATCGTCGCCTTCGCCCGTACCTGGGCGATGGAGCTGGCGCGGGCGGAGATCACCGTCAACGCGATCGTTCCCACCGCTTGGACGCAGATGACCGCGACGATCCCGATCTACGCGCCCGTCGCCGAGCGCGCCGCGGCGGGGGAGCCGTTGCCCGGCCAGCTCCGCCGGGCTCACGCGATCGGCTACCCGCATGACAGCGCCGGGCTGGTCGTCTTCCTCGCCTCCGAGGTGGCGAGCGGGATAACTGGGCAGGCGCTCGGGATCGGTGGCGACAAGCTGTCGATGTGGTCGCACCCGACCGAGGTCGCGAGCGCTTTCAGGGACGGGGGCTGGACCGCTGAGGCGATCGCGGAGGCCTGGTCGACGACTGTCGGGCCGGCGGCCCAGGGATACGGCATCGAGTTGCCGCCCCTCGACCTCGGCGAGGATTCGGAATCAGAGGAGAGTGAGCGCTTTGTCGGCTGAATCGGAGGGGCAGGTGCGGACCCAGGTGGGCATCGTCGGCGCGGGTCCGGCCGGCCTGACCCTTGCCTTGCTGTTGCAGCAGCAGGGCATCGAGTCGATCGTCCTCGAGCGCCGCGATCGCGACTACGTCGAAGGGCGGGTGCGGGCGGGTCTGCTGGAGCAGAACACCGTCGACCTGATGCGCGCCCTCGGCGTTGCCGAGCGGCTTGACGAGCGCGGACTCGTCCACGACGGCGTCTACCTACGCTGGCAGGGCCAGACCCAGCACATCCCGATGACCGAGCTGACCGGGCGCAGCATCACGATCTATGGACAGCAGCAGGTCGTCAGGGACCTGATCGACGCCTGCAACGAGCGCGGCATCCCGGTTCGCTTCGAGGTCGACGAGGTGGCGGTGCACGATCTCGAGGGCGAGCCGCGGATCACCTATCGCGACGAGGGCGGCGAGCAGAGCATCGAGTGCGACCTGATCGCGGGCTGCGACGGCTTCCACGGCATCTGCCGCCCGTCGATCCCCGACGGGGTGCTGACCGAGCACGAGTACGTCTATCCCTTCGGCTGGCTCGGCATCCTCGCCGAAGCCGCGCCGACCACCGACGAGCTGATCTACGCCTGGCACGAGCGCGGCTTCGCGCTCTACTCGATGCGCTCGCCGCAGATCAGCCGGCTCTACCTCCAGGTCCCCGCCGAGGAGTCGATCGAGGACTGGCCCGACGAGCGCATCTGGGAGGAGCTGCAGCTGCGGCTCGGGGTCGAGGGCTGGAGCGTCGGGCAGGGCCCGATCTTCGAGAAGGGGATCACGCCGATGCGCAGCTTCGTCGCCGAACCGATGCAGTACGGCAACCTCTACCTGGCGGGGGACTCCGCGCACATCGTCCCGCCGACCGGTGCCAAGGGCCTCAACCTCGCGGCCAACGACGTGCGCCTGCTCGCCGCCGCGATCGCTGAGCGCTACCGCAGCGGCGATATCGGTCTGCTCGAGCGCTACAGCGAGACCGCCCTGCGCCGGGTCTGGCGCGCCCAGGATTTCTCCAACTACATGACCCAGCTGCTGCACCGCTTCGACGACGGAGACGCTTTCCAGGCGCGCCTGCAGCTGTCGCGCCTCGAGCAGCTGCGGCGCTCCGAGGCCGCGGCTCGCAACCTGGCCGAGAACTACGTCGGCCTGCCGGCGAGCGACGACTTCTAGAGCCCCAGCAGGCGCGCCGCGTTGTCCTTGAGGATCTTCGGGCGCACCTCGCTGCGGATCTCGGTCCGCTCGAAGTCGCGCAGCCAGCGCTCCGGGGTCAGCACCGGGTAGTCGGAGCCGAAGAGGACCTTGTCCTGCAGGACCGTGTTGGCGTACTGGATCAGCACCGGCGGGAAGAACTTCGGCGACCAGCCCGAGAGGTCGATGTAGACCTGGGCCTTGTGCATGGCGACGGAGATCGCCTCCTCCTGCCAGGGGAATGACGGGTGGGCGAGGACGATCGGCATCCCGGGGAAATCGACGGCGACGTCGTCGACGAACATCGGGTTGGAGTATTTGAGCCGGATGCCGCCGCCCCCTGGCATCCCCGAGCCCATGCCGGAGTGGCCGGTATGGAAGAGGGCCGGAAGCCCCGCCTCCTCGATCACGCCGTAGAGCTCGTAGGCGAGTCGCTCGTTGGGGAAGAAGCCCTGCAGGTTCGGGTGGAACTTGAATCCGCGGGCGCCCTTCGCGATCAGCCGGCGCGCCTCGCTGACGGCGCGCTTGCCGCGGTGGGGATCGAGGCTGACGAAGGGAATCAGGACGTCGTCGTTGGCGGCGGCGATCTCCAGCACCTCGTCGTTGGAGACCGGCACCTCGCCGGTGTTGGCCTCGTTGTCGACGCAGAAGATCACCGCGGCCATCTTGCGCTCGCGGTAGTAGTCGGCGACCTCCTGCGCGTTCGGCCGTGGGAAGTCGGAGCGGAAG
>JADGPJ010000057.1 GCA_017882505.1 Solirubrobacterales bacterium
GGTCGCGCACCCGGCACTTGCCAAGCAGCTGATCGGGATCGTTTCGCAGACGAACACCCTCGATCGCCAGCTCACCGTCTCAGAGAACCTCTACTTCCACGGCCGACTGTTCGGGATCTCCGCCTCGCAGTCTCGCCGCACCAGCGATGAGCTGCTGGAGCAGTTCCAGCTGTCCGACTGGGCAAAGGCCTCGGTGTTCGCGCTATCCGGGGGGATGGCACAGCGGCTGATGGTGGCGCGGGCGATCTTTCACCGCCCGGCCGTCTTGTTCCTGGACGAGCCGACCGCCGGACTCGACCCTCAGGGTCGGCTCGCGTTGTGGAAGATCCTCGGGGAGCTCAACCGCGAGGGGCAGACGATCCTGCTCACCACCCACTACATGGAGGAGGCCGACCAGCTCTGTAACCGAGTGGCGATCATGGACCACGGCAAGATCCTCGCCCTCGACACGCCGGCGGCCCTGAAGGGATCCGTCGGCGCCGAGGAGATCGTCACGGTGAAGGCCGACGGTGATCCCGCCGCGCTCGCGGTGCGGCTGAGGAGCGAGATCGAGGGTGTCACCCGGACGCGAGAGGTCGACGGCGGGGTCGAGCTCCATGTCCAGGGCGCCGAGAGGCTGGTGCCGCGGATAGTCAATGCCGCCGAGGGCGGCGGCTTCGAGGTCGCCGACCTGTCCGTCTCTAAGCCCAGCCTCGAGACGGTGTTCATCAACCTCACCGGGAAGGCGCTACGCGACTGATGACCACCGCCACCCAGCCGGCCGCGGCGAGCGCCCACGTCGCTCTGGCGCCGACGCGCTCCACGGCGCAGGCGAGCCGCTCGGCGTTGCGCGCATTGATCCTGCGCGACCTGCTTGTGTTGAGGCGGAACTTCGCCGAGTTCCTGATCCGCACCCTGGTCCAGCCGTTCCTGCTCGTCTTCGTCTTCCTCTACGTGTTCCCCTCGATCGGCCAGGGCGTGGGCGGGGGTGGGGGGCCGGTTGCCGAGTCCGCCTTCGCGACCGTGCTGGTACCCGGGGTGGTCGCGATCTCGATCATGTTCCAGGGAATCCAGGCCGTCGCCCTGCAGCTCTCCACCGAGTTCGGTTACACCCGCGAGATCGAGGATCGCGTCCAGGCCCCCTGTCCGATCTGGCTCGTGGCTGTTGCAAAGGTGATGTCGGGGTCCGTCCAGGGTGCGCTGGCGGCGGTCGTCGTCTTCCCGATCGCCGCCGTGGTTCACGCCCCCGGCGTCGAAGCCCATCTCTCGATCCACTGGTGGGTCCTGGTCACCCTGATTCCGCTTGCGTGCGTCGCCATGACCTCGCTCGGGCTCCTGCTCGGGACGACGTTCGAGCCACGCAACATCGGGCTCATGTTCGGGTTCGTCGTGCTGCCGCTGACCTTCCTCGGCGGCACCTACTACCAGTGGACGAAGCTCTCGCCGGTCCAGGTCGACGGCATCCACTGGCTGCAGATTCTGGTGCTGGTGAATCCGCTGATCTACGTCGCCGAGGGCATGCGCGCGGGGCTCACGGAGGCATCGCACATGCCGCTGTACGTCGTCTACCCGGTGCTGGTCGGCTTCTGCACCGTGTTCCTGAGCCTCGGTCTGCGCAACTTCAGCCGCCGGGTGCTCTCCTGAGGTGCCCTTCACCGAGTCGGATCCTCTGGGCGGCGGTAAGTCGATGTTGGAAGGAGGGGTTTCTGCGGATCACGGGCATGTCTCGGCGGAGGAGACTGTCAGGGGTGTCGATGATCGAAGTCGAAGGGATGGCGAAGCGGTTCGGCTCGACCGAGACGCTCGCCGGCGTCGACCTGGTTGCGGAGGAGGCAAGGTCCTCGCTCTGCTGGGACCCAACGGGGTGGGGAAGACGACTCTGGTGAGGATCCTCGCGACGTCCCGCTGGGCGCCCCGCTTCACTCCTCGCGCCCAGCGTCGCCCCTCAGCTGAGGGGCTCGGCGAAGGACACGGTGAAGTGCGTCAGGGTGGACGGCTGGCAGATCGGCGAGGAGTCGGTGCCCACGGCCTTGTAGGTGCCGTGCTTGCCCTTGACAAAACGGCCGTTCAGGGTGTAGGTGGTCCGGATCGACGATTCGGCCTGCGCCTCTTCGGGCGTCAGAGTCACCGGACCCGAGAAGGAGAACGTCTTGCTCGCGCTCAGTGTCAGGTTCTTGGGGAGGTGGATGGTGACCTCGTCGTAGGCCGGCACTCCGGCGGGCGGATTGGCACCCGTGTAGCACGCCACACCGGACTCCGTGCCTTTGAGCTTCTTACCACCGTCGATCACGGTGAGATCGACCCCACCGTTGGAATAGCCTTCGGGGCTGGTAGTCGTCGTCGCCTTGGCCCCATAGACACCGTCGGGAATGCCTGTGGTGCCCGCGACAGCGGCCGCGACGGGCAGTAGGGCGATCATGACGAGCGCGGCTGCGGCGGGGACCATCGCCCTCGAGATGGTCCGGGCCGGATCGGCTCCGATGTGCCGCGCTGGGTGTGTCATCTCTGGTGTGCTCCTCCTGGGAGTGAGGGCTTCATCAGCCGCCGTCGAACTCGGCGAGTTGGATCGGACTCCATGATCTTATGGCAGAGGCGAAGCGCTCGATCGATGTCTTGCTCCGCGACCTATTCTCCGCCCGCGCCGCCTCTTTGACCCCCCCGGGGGCGACTGATGCGGGGGCCCCATCCCTGCGTAGATTGATCCAGACGGCTCGGATGCCCGGGTCCGGAATCTGGGCCCGGGGAGTCGACTGATCCCCTCCTCAATGATGGAGGAACCACCCAGGAAAAGATCTCCGTGAGACCTGGTCTGGCTCAGTCAGTTGTGGACCGTGTAGGAGAAACCGGCATGCGCATACGTCTTCTTGGCGCTGGGACCCGTTAAGAAGGCGCAGACGGTGTGCTTGCCGAGGCTGGTCGGGGGGTTGCCCGGCGTGAGCGGTGGCAGAGGGAAATTGAGTTTCTTGTTCTTTGAGAACGGGCCGAATGTCAGCGCCTTTCCTTGTTGCGCCTTGGCTGTCTGCGCGCACTGGCCCTTGACGTCCAGGTAGACCACCACAGAGGTCGCCTGGCCTGTATAGCCGGAACCCTTCAGTTGGATCGTCGTGCCGAGCTGGACCGACTTGGGTCCCGTGATCTTGATCGAGCTGCTCGGGTCGCCGGCGGATGCGACGCCACTGAACACCAGCGTGACGAGAGCCACCGCCAGAACCGTTCGAGCGATCCGCCGAGGTCGCGCGACGGCTCGGATTTCGCGGTAGCCTCGCGCGTCAGGGTCAGTGCGTTGGGAACTCGTATTCGCTTGATGGAACATCTCCTAAGACCTCCAGGGATTGTCGGCGCGCGAAACGCTACGCCAGTCATTGACCAGAGACCATGACCCGTAAACGCATCGATCACATCCGCACCAACCACCACGCGGAATGCGGGGAAGCCGCAAGCCACCGGCACCAACCACTCGGTCAGCAGTCTCCGCCGGGCCCGACCTTCTGCTCGTGGGCACGTCCTCCGCGCGGGCTCGAACGCCGCGCACCGCCCCCGCCGGCCCGTGCGACGCACCCAAGACTTCCTGCTTACCTGCGGTTGCGCTCGTCGCGGCTGCGACCTAACTCGCTAGCTGACGTGCCTCACCACGTTCCGAACGCCATGAGATAGATCCGGGCCCGCCGAGAGGCTGTGGGTGTTCGACGCCTACGACCTCAAGGAGGACCCGGATGCAGCACCGTAATGCCCCACTCACCCCGAACGGCAGACGCCTGTGGGGTGCGTAAACCCGATCGCGGCGGCAGGCCGCCCGTTCTAGCCGAACATTCCCTAGAGTCGCGCGCCCATCGCTCGAGCCGAGGAGAGTCGCCGTTGGTCATCTCGTTCCTGTACCTTGCACCGCCCAGATTCATCGAACTCATAGCACTGCGCCCACGCTCCTCGCAGTTCAAGGAGCTCGAGATCGTCGTGTTTCGTCATCAGGTGGCAATCCTCCGGCGCCAAGTCGCGAGGCCGGCTCTTCAACCAGCCGATCGTGCCTTCCTGGCTGCAGCCAGCCGGCTGCTGCCTCGAGTCCGTTGGTCATCGTTCTCCGTCACGCCCAGCAAGCCCGAAACCTCACCTGGAATCTGCAAGAACGCGAGTGTCCATTGCACTTCTCGCTCCGCGACAACGACGCCAAGTTCGCGGCCGCCTTCGATGAGGTCTTCCGCAGCGAGGGCGTCGAGGTCATCCGGACCCCCGTCAGAGCGCCGATCCCGCCCGCAGCAACTCGGAACGGATAGGCGCCCACGCACGAGACGCCTCAGTGCAGTGACTTCAGAATCTCCATGCCCTTGTTGATCACGTCAATCGCCGGAGGATGCTGTTCGTTGGTGGTGTCGATCCACCAGTGCGCACCGGCGCAATCGTGCCCTTCCCAGTGTACGAAGGCGCCCGCGAGCTTCGTCATCGCCACGACGTACAGTCTGGCACCATGCTCGGCCTTCACGACCCCGAGACTCAGCTGGGTGGACTTGTGCGGCTGGTTCCGCCATTGTTTGGAGAATGTCGACTTGAGATCTTCGAGACGTTCGTGGACTTCCCCGGTCACGTTCAGGATCTTCTGCCAGGTTGCCTTGTCGTCCTTGACCACTTCTGAGAGCGCAATCCAAGCTGATCGGGCGGGCGCGAGTTCCCCGGCTTGTTCATCGGCCTGACCTTCCGCGCACAATTCCTTTGACCCGTTTAGGAGGGCCTTCACGTCGACCGTCCCCGCTTCGATTGCCCACCGCAGCGGGGGGTCGATCTGTATTCGCAAGGTTTGGCGAATGCCTGACGATCACACACGGGGGCTCGCCGCAGGGGCTCAGAACTGCTCTGAGCGCCTCGTTTTTCGGGCAGAGCGTCCATTCACCCCTGTTGTCCAGCAGGAGGGAGACTTGCTTCGGGTGATGGGTCGAGAGGCAGCCTGCAAGCGCTGGGACTCCCTCCGCAACTGGCCCGCGAATGGGCCGGATCGCGAAAGGGCTACTGGCGCATTGCCGGCTCCGCTCTCTCCACCGTGCCCTGCCCAATGCCTACTGGCGTGACCTGGGCCTACGGGGATTCATCGATCCCTACGGTCGCTTCCGGGATGCGACGTGAACCGCCGGATGCGGACCCGCATGTCCGGTGGTGTGGGGGGCGGGGGACATAGCCCCCGCCCCGACACGATTCATGCACGATCCGCGTTAGCACCACCTGGAGCGAACCGGATACGCATCACTCGCCTAACCGACGGCTGCCGTGTCGAGCTCGATGTTGGTGATGGTGCCGGTTTGCCCGCTTCCGGTGCAGTTGGTGTTGAATTCCAGGGTCAAGGTGTGCGGGCCCACGCCAGGCGCGGTGAGGCTCGCCTGACCCAGCTCGATGGTGTTGGCCGGACCTAGTGTGAAGGGACCGCCGCCGCCGAAGATATGGGTGGTGGAATCGACTAGCCCGCCCTCGCTGATGAAGGGTTCTTCGCTCCCGGCTGTGGTGCACGCAACGGGTGGAGTGAATGTGGCCTTAGCGAAGAACAGGTTGTCGGTGTTGGCCGCTGGATTGCTGAAGCTGGCGTTGGCGAGCGTGATGCTCGAGACGTCCCCAAAGCCGTCGCCCGGTTTACCCGAGCCGGTCGTCCGCTGGATCACTGCGACACCGTTCGTGCCGTTCCCACCGGCATCGCCCTTGGCGCCTTGCGGCCCCTGCGTACCTTGCGGCCCCTGCGGCCCCCGTGTACCTTGCGGCCCCTGCGTACCCTTCAACTTGGTGAGCACCTTCGGGCTGATCTGGTTCGTCGAGGTGATCAGGTAGTGCTTGTCAGTTAGCTTCCGAGACGAGCATTTCGCAATGCTCGCTGTGCTGCATCCGTGGAAATCCGAACACTTGTCCCGGGTGCCGACCCCGCACGAGGACATCAGCCTCACCCTCGGGCAATGCCCAGGAGCCACCGATGGACCAGGCGCGCTCGGTCACGGCGACGTTTACCGCGCCGCCGCGCGTGCTCGCGGTCGCCACCGACGGCTCGGGGAGCGGCAGCGTCAGCGCCGCACCGAGCGGGATGGATCATGCGATCAGCTGCGGCTCGGTCTACCTCAACGGAACCAGCGTGACGCTAACCGCCGCGCCATCCCCGGGATCATTGTTCTCGGGTTGGAGCGGATTTGGGGGCATCGATGGGACCACGTCTTCTATCCAATCTGGTGGGACCCGAAGCACGAGGTGTGCCCCTCGACCAAGAAGCACAGCGCGAGGGGGGTGGCGGCCCCCTGGCCACGTCCTACCTGTACCAAGACTTTCTTCAGCCGGCGTAAAATCCTGAGATTGCGGGCCGGAAGTTTTCATTCTGATCTGCAGCCTGTCTGGAGCCGCCGGGACTGGAAGGGGGCGCTGTAGTCCCGCTGGAGCAGGACTCCGCTACTCGAAGGAAACGCACTAGCGCCGCGATCAGAGATTTGCTCTCAGCCGCCGCTTGACCCTGGGGGGGTCGCCAACACGAGCGCGAAGGCTTGCCAGATTCTCGCGCGCATTGGGTGACGCCGTCCGCTGCGTGGAGTTTCCCGATGCGCTGTTGGCCGGTTCGGCCTCAGTCCGCTCTAGGCTCTGACCACAGCCAGCGAGGGCGATGACTGCCCAGCCGATCGCCAGCAGGGCCGAGCCGCGCGCGCTGCGCTTGCCGTCTCGACCCTTGCGCTGGATCGCCACGAACCAGGCGGCGCCGGCAATGGCCAGCAGGCAGGCGACGTAGAAGTTCAGGCGCAGGCCAAGGATGTAGTGGGCTGGATCGACTCGGAGGGACTCCTCGAAGATGCGGAATGCCGAGTAGCCGGTGACGTAGAGGGCGAAGAGGCCGGGGGGCCTGATCTTGCGATGGTGACCGAGCCAGACGAGGAAGCCCGCCAGGCCGAGGTTCCAGATCAGCTCGTAGAGGAAGGTCGGTTGGAAGGTGGCGAAGGCCTCGTAGCCGCTGGGGCGGTGGGAGGGGGAGATCTGGATTGCCCAGGGGAGGTTGCTGGGGCCGCCGAACAGCTCCTGGTTGAAGTAGTTGCCGATCCGGCCGACCGCCTGGGCGACGAGCAGCGCCGGCGCCGCCGCGTCCATGAAGAGGCCGACCGCGACGCTGTGGCGGCGCAGGCGCCAGAGGCCGACGATCGTGCCGAGGGCGATCCCGCCCCAGATCCCGAGGCCGCCGTCCCAGACCGCAAACGGCCCCCACCAGTGCGACGGGACTTCGTTCCAGCTGGTCGCCAGGAAGTAGAGCCGACCGCCGATCAGCCCGGCCGGGAAGCCCCAGAGCGCGACGTCGTAGACGACCTCGCGTGAGCCGCCCACCGCCTCCCAGCGCCTGACGGTGATCAGCACCGCCAGGGTCACCGCGACCGCGTACATCAATCCGTAGACGTGGAGCTCGAACGGGCCGAGGTGGATGCCGTTGGCGGCGGGGCTGGGGATCGAGGACAGCACAGGTGGAGGTGATCTTGGCGCCGACGCCAGAGGTGCGAGGTCGAAACGCCGTCTAAGTCTTAGTCAAATAAGCAAAGCCAGAAGCCAGAAGCCAAGATGCAAAAAAAAGCAAAGCAAAAGGCCAGGGAAAGAAGAGAGAAGAAGGGACCAGGGGCCATCGGGAAGGGAAGGACCCCGACCAGATAAGAAAGCACAAGAAAGCAAACAGCAACCCCCCTCACGCAGTATCACCGCCCTCGGTGAGGAGACATCAGGGCCGGCTTAATCCGATCGGCGTCCGCGACCAAAGGCATCATTCCGGCGATGTCCGAGCCCATCCGGTACTGCGATTGGTGCAAGAAACCCCTCGCCTGGACCGAAGACGATTGGGTCTGCCAGGAACCGCGATGCGGTTGGAGGACTGCGGGCTGGCACGAGCCCCGCTCGCGAGAGAAGCGGCCTCCTGACTCGGCACCGGCTGCCCCGAAGTGCCGCAAGGCCGCCTAGCTTCAGCTCGTCGTCCCGGCGGTAGCGCCGTGCCGGGTCGCGTGATTTCAGGGGCACTCGCGCCTCTGATCTGACGTTGCAGGCGTGCGCGTCTAAATCGACCCGATGCACCCGCCCCTCTTTCTTGACATAGAGGGTGTGGGAAACCCGAATCGACCCGATACTGACCGCCCTCCGATTTGGCAACAGGGCATGAGCCAGATCGACGCCGAATCCCGAGCCGACCGCGGGATCGGATAGAACCAGGCTGGGCGGCTTCCGGTCGCGCCGTGGGGACGGCATGGGGACAAAACTGACCCCCTATGACCCCCAGTGACCCCGCAAACCCTGCCTAGAAGCCAAGTGCGAACTTGGCGTCGTCGGTCATCATCTCCGGCGACCAGGCCGGGTCGAAGACCATCTTCGGATGGACCGCTGAGACGCCGGGAAGGTCACCGACGAACTCCTTCATCTGTTCGGAGACCTGGGGGCCGATCGGGCAGGCGGGCGTGGTCAGCGTGAAGGTGACGTAGACGTCCTCCTTCTCGATCTCGACGTCGTAGACGAGGCCGAGCGAGACGAAGTCGAGACCCAGCTCGGGGTCGATGACCTCCTCGAGCGCCTCGAAGACATCCTCCTCGGTGAGGACTTCGGAATGCTGCTCTGGTGCGGCTGCTTGGTCGTCGGACATGACTCAATGCTACCCGGGTGGCGGCGGCGGCTCCGGCGGCAGCGGCTCCGGCGGTGGATCCTCGCCGGCGGGGACGAGCACCAGCTGCCACCAGCCGACGTCGCGCCAGGCGCCCTGCTTCCAGCCGATCCGCCGGTTGGCGCCGACGGCGAGGAACCCGAGCCGCTCGTGCAGGGCGATGCTGGCCTCGTTGGGAAGGGTGATGCCGGCGCAGGCCACCTGGAAGCCCTGCCGCCGCAGCCGCTCGAAGAGCGCCTCGTAGAGGCCGCGCCCGACCCCCTGCCCGTGCCGCGTCGCGGTGACGTAGACCGAGACGTCGACCGCCCAGCGATAGGCGGCGCGCTCGCGATGGCGGCAGGCGTAGGCGTAACCGACGACCTCTCCCCCGTCTTCGGCGACGAGCCAGGGATGGGTCGCGGTGATGGCGGCGATCCGCTGCGCGAACTCGGCCGCGCCCGGCGCTCGCTCCTCGAAGGAGGTGACGCCGCCCTCGACGCTGGGGGCGTAGATCGCCGCGCAGGCGGCTGCGTCCCGCTGGGGATCGGCGTCGCGAATGGTGGCCGGGCTCATCGCGGGGGAAGGATAGGCTGCCGCCGGTGAGCGACTCCGCCCAGATCCTGCGCCGTTCGATCGGGATCGTCTTCGCCGACGGCGGCCTCCTGGCCCTCACCTCCTCCCTGCCGGCCGGGCGCGGGGAGCACGGCGACGAGGAGCTGGCGGCGGTCCTCTGCGACCCCGACGCGGCGCCGATCGAGTTCGACGAGACCCTGCTCTCGACCGAGTACGGCGAGGACGGCGTCCAGCGGCGCGCCACGCTGGAGCTCTGGCACGACGCCGACGCGGGCCGGCCGCTGCGGGGCGCCGGCACGCTGATCAGCTCGATCTCGGTGCGGCGCCGGGGCCTGAACGCGGAGATCGCCTTCTTCCGCTGGTCGGTCGAGGGCCGCGAGGGCCTCGGCCACTACGAGGTGGCGCGGGCCGATGGCTGAGATCAAAGCGATCATCTCCGACTTCGGCGGCGTCCTGACGACGCCGCTGCTGCCGTCCTTCATCTCGCTCCAGAACGAGATCGGGGTCTCGCCGGAGAACTTCGGCAAGGCGCTGCGCGCGATCACCGAGGAGGACGGGGTGAACCCGCTCTACGCGATGGAGCGGGGCGAGATCACCGAGGTTGCCTTCCTGGAGCGCCTCGACGCCGGGCTGGCGCCGCTGCTCGACCACGAACCGCACCTGCACCGCTTCCGCGAGATCTTCATCGGCGGGCTCGACGCCAATCCGCAGATGATCGAGCTGATGCGCGAGCTGAAGGCCGAGGGGTTGCGGATGGCGATGCTGACCAACAACGTCCGCGAGTGGGAGCCGCTGTGGCGGGCGATGCTGCCGGTCGACGAGATCTTCGAGCTGGTGATCGACTCGGCCTTCGTCGGCTGCCGCAAGCCCGAACCGCGGATCTACGAGATCACGGTCGAGCAGCTGGGGCTGCCGGCCGAGGCCTGCATCCTCGTCGACGACATGCTCCCGAACTGCGAAGGCGCCCGCGAGGCCGGGATGAGCGCGGTCCACTTCCGCGACAACGACCAGGCGATCGCCGAGCTCCGCGCCACGATCGCCTGACCCCTACGGAGCGCCGCCGTTGCCGGCGGCCGGTTGGGGGCGATCCCAGGACTCGCTCGGCCCGCGCTGGCTCGAGGTGCCGGTACTAATTGTCGGAGCCCGCTCTGTCCCAGACGTACAGCTCTAGCGCCTCGACGGCGAGCGCCATCAGGCGCGGTGGGGCGAGCAGGCCGAGGACCAGCTCCAGCGCGTCTTCCTCGGTGACGCCGGCGTCGACGGCCTCCTCGCCGCGGAAGCCGGCGGCCAGCTTCATGGCCTCGCGCCGGTTCTCGCCGAGGGAACCGAAAGCGCCCATCAGGAAGTCGCGGTTGGGGACCGGGTGGCCGACCTCGAGCGAGCTGTGCCAGGCGGCGAGCATCGAGAGGTCGTGCTCGTCGAGCTCGGAGATCGCCTTCGCGTAGTGGAGCTCGAGCTCGGAATCGGGGATCTCGTCGACCCAGGCGCGGACCGCCTCGCCGAGCAGCTGACGGCGGGCCTCGCGGCCGACTGAGTCGGCGATGACGCGAA
Organism: Solirubrobacterales bacterium; assembly: GCA_017882505.1. Lineage (GTDB taxonomy): Bacteria > Actinomycetota > Thermoleophilia > Solirubrobacterales > 70-9 > VAYN01. The sequence continues at coordinate 10,706 of JADGPJ010000057.1, forward strand.
CCGCATCGGCTGGATCTACAAAGCAGAGGGACATGGGCTGGTTCGCAATCTAGAGGCGGCGGTAGACGGTAAAACGGGGCCGTTCCGCCGCAGTTTGCAGGGGAGAGCGCCGACCTCCTACATAGGCTGGGCGGGTGCCGCTGAAACTGATCCACGGGCCGCTCAACTCGGGTAGGGCGGGACTGGTCCGGCGCCGCTTCGCGGCGCTGCTCGAGCGCGACCCGATCCTGGTCGTGCCGAACGAAGACGACGTCTTCGCCTTCGAGCGCGAGCTCTGCGAGGACGGGGCCGTATTGGGCGGCTCGGCGATGACCTTCGGGGCCCTGTTTCGCACGATCGCGACCGCGGCCGGGGCGCCGCCCGGCGCGGAGCTCTCGCCGGCCCAGCGATTGCGGGCGATCACCGTCGCGGTCGACTCCAGCCTGGCGAGGCTGGGGCCGCTGCGGCGCTCGGCCTCCCGGCCCGGCTTCGCCCGCGCCTTCGAGCGGCTGCTCGACGAGCTGCAGGGCGCCGGGGTCGAGCCGGCGGCGGTCGAAGCCAGCGCGGCGACGCTGGAGGGCTCCGCCTACCTCAGCGACATCGCCACCCTCTTCGCCGCCTACGCCGCCGCCCGCGACCGGATCGGGCGGATCGATACCCACGGGATCGCCCGCGAGGCGATCGCGCTGCTGCGCCGCGACAGCGGCTTCTGGGGCGAGCGCCCGGTCTTCCTCTACGGACTCGACGACCTCACCCCCAACCAGCTCGAGCTGGTCGAAGCGCTGGCGGCGCAGACCGAGGTCACCGTGGCGCTGCCCTTCGAGCCGGGGAACTCCGCGCTCGCCGCCCGCGCCAGGCTCCTGGTCGAGCTACGGGAACGGATCGGGGCGGTCGAGGAGGAGCTGACCGCGGCCGACCCGGCGAACACCGAGAGCGCCCTGCTCTACCACCTCTCCCGCGGTTTCGGCGCCCCCACCGCGACCGGGCCCCGGTCCGCGGACGCTGGGCTGGCGCTCCTGCGTTCCGCCGGGACCCGGGGCGAGGCCGAGGCGATCGCCGGCGAGGTCTCGAAGCTGATCCACCGCGGCGCCGAGCCGGCGCAGGTCGCGGTCGCGCTGCGCGACCCGCAGCGTCGCGGGCCGGAGATCGCCGCGGCATTGGAGGCCAACGGCATCGCCACCGCGCTGGAGGCAGAGCTGCCGGTCGCGGGAACGGCCGTCGGCGGCGCCCTCGTGGCGCTGCTGGAGGCCGAGTTCGGTGCCGGGCGGGCGGGGGACCTGCTGCGCTACCTGCGCGGCCCCTCGAGCTTCACTCCAGGCCGCGTCGACTGGCTGGAGCGGGCGCTGAGGCGGGGCCGGGTCCAGGACGCGGAGGCAGCCCTGGCGCTCTGGCAGGGCGAGGGCGGCGAGCCGCCACGCGACCTCGAGCGCCTGCGGACCGCCGCCCGGCGCGCCCCGGCGGCGCTGGCGGCGGAGGTCGGCAGGCTCGCGGCGACGATGGCCTCGCGGCCGCTGCGCGGCGAGGGGGACGGGCCAGCGCTCGGAGCCGGCGACGGGCTCGAGCTGCGCGCGGCCGCGGCGATCGCCGCGGCGCTGGTGGAGCTCTCGGAGCTGGGTGAGCTGGCGCCGCGCGCGGAGGACCTGGCGGCGACGATCGCCGGGCTCGAGTTCAGGGTCTGGAGCGGCCCGGTCGAGGGACGGGTCCGGATCGCCAGCCCCTACCGGCTGCGGGCCGGCCGCTTCGATCACGTCTTCGTCGGCTCGCTGCAGGACGGCGAGTTCCCCCGCCGCGACCGCGGCGGCGACCCGTTCCTCTCGGAGGCGCAGCGCGACTCGCTGGGCCTCGACCCGCGGCGCGACAGCGAAGCCGAGGAGCGCTACCTCTTCCAGGTCTGCCTCTCCCTCCCCCGGCGCCGGCTCTTCCTCTCCTACCGCGACAGCGACGAGAGCGGCGGCGCCGAGGCGCGCTCGCCACTGCTCGACGACATCCGGGCGCTGCTGGCGCCGGCGCCCGACGGGGAGCAGCCCGATCCGGTCGAGGAGGCGATCACCCGCAGTCGCGATCTGGCGCGGGTCGTCCGCCCCCTGGCCGAGGCTCCCTCCGAGAACGAGCTGGCCCGCGCCCTCGCCGCCCACGGGCCCGCGGCCGACGCCGCGGCGCTCCTGGCGGCCGTGGGCGTCGAAGGGCCCCGGGAGGCGCGCCTGCTCGAGCGGATCGCCGGCGCTCGCCGCGCCGAGGCGGCCTCGCGGGCGCCAGGGCCGCTCGCCAACCCGGCGGCGCTCGAGTCGCTGGCGGCGGTGCGCGCCTACGGTGGCACCACCCTGGAGCAGTTCGACGTCTGCTCCTACCGCTGGTTCACCGGCCACGAGCTCGATCCCCAGCCGCTCGACCCGGTGCCGGACCCGCTCGTCCAGGGCGGCCTGATGCACGCCGCTCTCGACCGCCTCTACCGCGAGCGGCCGGGGGGCGGCGCCCTGCCGCGCCCCGGCTCCCTCGCCGCCTGGATCGCCCGCGGGCGGCACCTGGTCACCGAGATCGCGGCCGAGCGGGAGCTCGGCGACCACCCGGCCGAGCGGGCGATGGTGCGGCGGGTCGAGCGCCTGCTCGAGCGCTTCCTCGCCGAGGAGGCCGAGCGCGAGACCGGCGGCTTCGAGCCCTGGCTGCTGGAGGCCGGATTCGGCGAGCAGCCCGACAGCGAGCGACCGATGCTCGAGCTCGACGGCTGGGGCCTGCACGGAGCGATCGACCGGGTCGACCGCGCCGCCGACGGGCGCGCCGTCGTCATCGACTACAAGCTCTCCGGTTCGGTGACCGCGCGGGAGAAGTTCGAGGAGCAGGCGAAGCTGCAGCTCCCTCTCTACCTGCTCGCCGTGGCCGAGCACTGGGGCGCGGCGCCGGTCGGCGGCCTCTACCACCCGCTGCGCGGCACCTCGGTGCGGCGGCCGCGCGGGGTCGTCGCCGATCAGGCCGCGGCCGATCTCGCCGGCTACGACCTCTACGACAAGGACGTCGTCGACGCCGAGGGGCTCGAGGAGCTGCTGGCCGAGTCGCGGCGGCGGGCCGGTGAGATCGTCGCCCGGATGCGGAGCGGCGACATCCGCCGCGACCCCGGCCCGCGCCAGGGCCGCGGCCACGACGTCTGCCCTCCCTTCTGCACCTTCGCCCCGATCTGCCGCCGCGACCGCGCCCCCCAGTACGAGGAGGACGAGGACGTGGAGGAGCGATGAGCGAGCGCGCCCCGACTCCCGAGCAGGCCGCGGCGATCGCCGTCAGCGGTCGCGACGTCCTGCTCGAGGCCGGCGCCGGTACCGGCAAGACGGGGGTGATGGTCGACCGCTACTGCCGCCTGGTCTGCGACAAGGGGGTATCCCCCGACGCGATCCTCGCCTTCACCTTCACCGACAAGGCCGCGGCCGAGCTGCGGCACCGGATCCGTCTCGAGCTGGCGCGCCGGGCCGAGCTCGGCTCCGAGCGGGCGGCCGAGCTGCTGAGCGGGATCGGCGGCGCCTGGGTGACGACGATCCACGGGTTCTGCAACCGGCTGCTGGCGGCGCACCCGGTCGCCGCCGGGATCGATCCCGGCTTCCGCGTCCTCGACGCCCCCGAGTCGGCGCGGGCCGCCCGCGAGGCCTTCGACGAAGCGCTGCAGGAGTTCCTCGCCGGCGGCGAGGGCTCGCGGGAGGAGCTCGTCGCCGCCTTCGAAGTCGACGGGCTGCGGGGGATCGTCGCGGGGGTTCACGCCGAGCTGCGCAGCCGCGGCGAGGCGCAGCCGCGCCTGCCCGAGCCGCCGCCCTCCGATCCGGCGGCAGCGGCTCGGCGCGCCGCCATGGCCGCCGCCGAGTGCCTGGAGGAGCTGAAGGAGAGCGACCCCAAGCGCGATCTGCTCGAGCGGGCCCTGGCCGCGCTGGAGGCGCCGGCGGCGCCCGGCCTCGACGAGCTGCGGCGGCTACGGACCGCCAGCAAGGCGCAGCCGGTCGCGCCCTACCGCGAGGCGATCGAGGCGGCGATCTCCGCCTGTGCCGAGGCGGGCGAGGGAGGCGAGGCCTACCGCCATCTGGCAACCCTGCTGGAGCGGTTCTCGGCCCGCTTCGAGGCGGCGAAGGAACGCCGCACCGGGATCGATTTCGAGGACCTGCAGATCCTCGCCGCGCGACTGCTGGAGCGAGCCGAGATCGGAGAGTCCTACCGCAGCCGCTTCAGCCACCTGCTGGTCGACGAGTTCCAGGACACAAACCGCCTGCAGCTGCGGCTGATCGAGGCGCTGCGGGGCCCGCGCAGCGAGCTGGTCGTCGTCGGCGACGAGTTCCAGTCGATCTACGGCTTCCGCCATGCCGACCTCGACGTCTTCCGCCAGCAGCGCCAGCAGATCGAGGGGCGCGCCGACGCCGAGCTGATGGCGCTGAGCGGCAACTTCCGCTCGCGCCCGGAGCTGATCGGCGCCGTCAACCGCTTCGGCGAGGCGCTGCTCGGCGACACCTACCGGCCGCTGCGGGTCGGCGCGGCGGCGCCCGAGGAGCCGCCCGCCGGTCCGGGAGCGGCGGTCGAGCTGCTGCTGACCGGGCGCGAGGGCTGGGACGCCGAGGAGGTCGAGCTGGAACCGGCGATCGACGGTCGCACCCCGCTCAACTGCCTGGCCGAGGCTCGCTTCCTGGCGACGCGGCTGCGCGAGCTCGCCGACGCCGGCACCGGGCGCGGCCAGATGGTCGTGCTGCTGCGCGCCTTCACCCACCTCGACGCCTACGAGGACTCGCTGGAGCGGGCCGGCCTGCGCCCCTACGTCGTCGGCGGCCGCGGCTACTGGTCCCAGCAGCAGGTGTCCGATGTCTGCGCGCTGCTGGCGACGATCGCCAACCCGCTCGACGACCAGGCGCTGTTCGGCGCCCTCGCCTCGCCGGCCTGCGGCGTCGCCCCCGACACGCTCTGGCTGCTGCGGGCGGCCGCCGGCCGGAGGCGACACGTCTGGCCGGCGCTCGAGCGCGCGGTCGGCGCCGGTGAGGCGGAGCTCGACGAGCCCGCGCGGCTGGAGCAGATCCCCGGGCTCGAGCTGGGCCTGCTGCGCGAGTTCGCGGCGACGATCGCGAGGCTGCGCGAGCGCGGCCCGCGGCTGTCACTGGCGGCGCTGATCGAGGCCGCGACGACCGAGACCGGGTACGACCTGGCCGTGTTGATGCGCCCGGCCGGCGAGGCCCGCTTCGCCAACGTCCGCAAGCTGATGCGGCTGGCGGCGGAGTTCGAGTCGCGCGAGGGCCGCGACCTCCGCGGCCTGCTCGACTTCCTCGCCGCCCGCGCCGAGACCGACGCCGAGGCCCAGGCCGCCACCGCCGCCGAGGGCCATGACGGGGTCAGGATCATGACCGTCCACAACGCCAAGGGCCTCGAGTTCGACGTCGTTGCCGTCCCCGACCTCTCGCGCAGCCTGCTGGCCGGGGCGCGGCCGCCGCTGCTGGTGCTCGGCCGCGAGCAGCCGCCGCGGGTGGGGATGCAGCTGCGCCGGCTCGGCAGCGCCTCGGTCAACCTCTACGACTACGCCGAGCTGCTCGAGGTGGCGCGCGAGCGCGATTCCGAGGAGGGGCTGCGCCTGTTCCACGTCGCCGCCACCCGGGCCCGCGAGCGGCTGATCCTCAGCGGCGTGGTCAAGCCCGAGCCGGGCCGCGAGACGAAGCCGAGCACGCCCGTCGTCGAGCGCCTGGTCGAGGCCCTCGGTGTCGAGCGCGACGCCGACTCGACGGTGACGGTGGCGCCGGCACAGCCGCGGCCGGGCCTCGAGGCCACCTTCGCCGCGGCCGAGATCGACGTCCGCGTCAACCTCGCCTCCCCCGAGCGCGCGGCCGAGCTGACCCCGATCCGCCGCGACGCCCTCGCCGAGCGACCGCTCGGCGAGGGCCCGCCGCCGCTCCTTGACCGGCGACCGCCGGTCGTCCCCAGCCGCCCCCTCTCCTACACCGCGATCTCCGCCTACGAAGAGTGCCCCTACCGCTTCTACATGGAGCGCGTCCTCGGCCTCGGGGAGCGCGGTCGTAGTTCTTTCCGCATACCGGAGGAAAGTGCGACCGCGACGGTGGAAGGGCGGGAGATCGGCCCTTCCGGTCGCGAGGAGCGCAGCGCTCGCGGGGCCGCGGTGCACGCGCTGTTGGAGTGGAGCCAGGCTCACGGCTGGGACCAGCCGGAGGCGGAGCTGGCGCTTCGCCACGCCGGCGCCGCCGGCCTCGATCCGGCCAGCACCGACGCAGAGTCGCTGCTGGCGCCGGTCCGCGAGTGGCTCGACTCGCCGCTGCTGCGGGAGGGGATCGCCCCGGCGGCGAGCAGGGTGCGGGCCGAGGTGCCGATCCTGCTCGGCGTCGGCGACACCGTCCTGCGCGGCTCGATCGATCTCCTGGTCGAGCGCGACGGCACCGCGCCGCTGGTCGTCGACTACAAGACCGACCGCCTCGACGGCTCCGACCCGGCGGCGCACGGCGCCCGCTACGAGACCCAGAGGACGATCTACGCGCTGGCGACGGCGGAGTCGCTGGGGGCGGCGGAGATCGAGGTCGCCTACGTCTTCCTCGAGCGCCCGGAGGCGCCGGTCCTCACCATTCTCGGCGAGGCGGAGATGGCCGCCGGGCGCGGGCACCTGACGGCCGCTATCGACCGCATCGCCCGCGGCGAGTTCCCGGTAGCTCCCGAAAGCGAGCGCACCTGGGCGCTCTGCCGAGGCTGCCCCGCGCTTGGCCGTCTCTGCTCGGGCCCCCGGGGGGCGGAGGTGGGGTAAGCGTCTTGTACTTCTTTGCTTCCCCGCACCTCGGACGGCCGCCCCCGCCCCTCAAAAAAGTCAAGCGAACCCCACCTCCGCCTCCCGGGGGTCAGGACTCAGAGGAGACCTCGAGCTTCGCCGCCAGCTCGTCGAGCCGCAGCTCCTTCAGCCCCTCGCCGACGGCGTCGAGCTCGGCGGCGCAGTAGTTGACCAGCTCGCGACCCTCGCGGCAGAGGTCGAGCGTCTCCCGCAGGCCCGCCTGGCCGGAGTCGAGCCGGTCGATGATCTCCTCCAACCGCTCCACCGCAACCTCGTAGCTATCGGGCTTCTCGCTCAATCTCTCCCTCGATCTTCGCCTTTACACGACCGTTCGCGAACCGCAGTCTTACCTCCGCGGCGGCTACCGCGGCGTCCGCCGAGGTGACCGGCTCCCCAGATGCGGTCTCAGCCAGCGCGTAGCCGCGCTCCAGGGTCCGCTCGGGGTCGTGGGC
>JADGPJ010000107.1 GCA_017882505.1 Solirubrobacterales bacterium
AGTCGGGTTACGGCAAGTACCGTTCAGCTGCACCGCTGTTTCGGTGCCACGCCCCTGGGGTGTCTTCTGCGCCGCCAGGGGCATTTGCTTTCAATGGCCTGGCGAACCTAGCTCTGCCGGTTGGCGAAAGCGAGGCGGAATAACCGGGAATCCGCGCTAATCCCCGCGTATCGACGCGATTTCGGGCACTAGTGCCCGAAATGGAGGGGATATGCGGGGTTGGTTTGAAATTCCGTCGCCGAAGCGAAACTGCCGATTTACAGCGACTTCGATGACAGGTGAACGACGGGGCTCGAACCCGCGACCGCCTGGACCACAACCAGGAGCTCTACCAACTGAGCTACGTCCACCGCGCTGGCTGCAATCTACCGGGCGGGCCGATCCGACGCTGAGGCTGGGGTCGCCTGGCGCTCCGGGTTCAGGCGATCGAGGGGGCCTCGGGGAGGCGGTCGAGCGCGTCCTGCATTTCGGCCTCGGAGAACTCCAGGTCCTCGAGTTCTCCGGCGTGGTAGGCGGCGTAGGCGGCCATGTCGAAGTGGCCGTGGCCGGAGAGGCCGAGGAGGATCACGCGCTCCTCGCCCGCCTCCTTCGCCGCCAGGGCCTCGTCGATCGTCGCCTTGATCGCGTGGGCGGGCTCGGGGCCGGGAATGATGCCCTCGCAGGAGGCGAAGCGGACGGCGGCCTCGAAGGCGGCGGTCTGGGCGACGGCGGTCGCTTCGACGATCCCCTCCTTGACCAGGGCGCAGAGGCTGGGCGCGTCGCCGTGGTAGCGCAGGCCGCCGGCGTGCAGAGGCGCCGGCACGAAGTCGTGGCCGAGCGTGTACATCGGCATCAGCGGGGTCATCCCGACGGTGTCGCCGAAGTCGTAGGCGTAGGTGCCGCGGGTCAGGGTCGGGCAGGCCGCCGGCTCGGCTCCGAGGAAGCGGGTCGTCTTGCCCTGGCGGAGGTTGGCGCGCACGAAGGGGTAGATCAGGCCGGCGAAGTTGGAGCCGCCGCCGACGCAGCCGACGACCACGTCGGGGTACTCGCCCGCCATCTCCATCGCCGCGATCGACTCCTGGCCGATCACGGTCTGGTGCAGGCAGACGTGGTTGAGGACGGAGCCGAGGGCGTAGTTGGTGTCGTCGCTTTTCGCCGCCACCTCGACCGCCTCGGAGATCGCGATCCCGAGACTGCCCGTGGGATGGGAGGCCTGTGAGCGACCGGCGTCGGTGAGGTCGGTCGGGCTGCGGTGGACGCTGCCGCCCCAGGTCTCGATCATCGCCCGGCGATAGGGCTTCTGGTCGTAGGAGACGCCGACCATGAAGACCTCGCACTCGAGCCCGAACATCCGGCAGGCGAGCGAGAGCGCCGAGCCCCACTGGCCGGCGCCGGTCTCGGTGACCAGCTTCCGAATCCCGGCCTCCTTGTTGTAGTAGGCCTGGGCGACGGCCGAGTTGGGCTTGTGCGAGCCGGCCGGCGAGACCCCCTCGTACTTGTAGTAGATGTGCGCCGGGGTATCGAGCTCGCGCTCGAGGCGGTGGGCGCGGATCAGCGGCGTCGGGCGCCAGAGCTTGTAGATCTCGCGCACCTCGTCGGGGATCTCGACCTCGGACTCGGTGGAGACCTCCTGTTCGATCAATCCCATCGGGAAGATCGGCGTCAGGTCCTCCGGCCCCGCCGGCTGCCCGGTTCCCGGATTCAGCGGCGGCAGCGGCTCCCCCGGCAGGTCCGCCATCAGGTTGACCCAGCTGGTCGGGATCCGCGACTCGTCGAGAACGTACTTCGTCGTCACGGCTCGATCCTATCCTCGATCTACCCGGCCATGGCGGGGATGACCTCGCGCCCCATCAGCGCGACCGCCTCGAGGTCGCGGTGCAGGAGGTGCTGGCCCATGATCCGGGTCAGGCCCGCGTCCTCCAGCGCACGCAACTGCTCGAGCGCATCGGGCACGGTTCCGGCGATCGAGTGCTCCGGGTAGCTGGCCAGGAACGCGTCGCCGTCGTCGCCCTGGTCTTTCCAGCGTGAGAGGCGGGACGCCCGGTCGAGGAGGTCGTCGCGGTCGGCGCCGACGAGCCAGCCGGTCATCATCGAGAGCGGCAGGCTGGCGGGATCCCGGTCCTCGGCCTCACAGGCCCGATCGAGCCGCCGCCGCAGGTCGGCGATCTCGGGCACGGTGCAATGCACCGTGTTGTACTCGTCGGCGTAGCGGGCGGCCAGGCGCAGGCTCCGCGGCCCGCCTTTGCCGCCGAGGATCAGCGGCGGGCGCGGGCGCTGGATCGGCTTCGGCAGCGCGTCGAGGTTCTTCGCCGAGTAATGCTCTCCCGCGAAGCTGAACGGACCGTCTTCCCAGTGGCCGCGGATCACCTGCAGCTGCTCCTCGAGCGCGTCCATGCGAGGGCCCACCTCGGGCAGCGTGAAGCCGTAGGCCTCGTGCTCGCCCTCCCACCAGCCAGCGCCGATCCCGACCTCGACCCGGCCACCGGAGACGTGGTCGGCCGTCACCGCCACCTTCGCCAGCACCGCCGGGTGGCGGAAGGTCGCCGGCGAGACCAGCGTGCCGAGGCGCAGCTTCACGGTGGTCGCGCTCAGCGCCGCGATCGTCATCCAGGCGTCGAGCGAACCGCGCTCGCGCCGGTCGTCCACCGAGAGGTAGTGGTCGGAGCGGAAGAGCGTCCCCACCCCATGGGTTTCACAGGCCGAGGCCAGCGCCAGCCAGTCGTCCCAGGTCACATCCTCCTGGCCCTCGATCATCAGACAGACATCCACGGTGCTTCTCCTTCGTTCGGCTCTCTTTGAGGTCTGCAGCTATCCGCCGGCGCCGCCCGTCAGCCCGACCCGGCCGCCGCCACCAGCGCGGCGAAGGCCTCGAATCCGGGCGTCGAGCCCCGCACCAACTCGCCCTCCAGCTCCTCCGCGTGGCCGGGCAGCGCCGAGACCCCCTCGTTGCCGAGCGCCGCGACCGCCTCGTCGATCATCTCCGGGACCCGCAGCCAGGCCTCGACCAGGGCCAGGTCCGCCTCCGGGTGGAAGAGCACGCCCCAGGCGTTGCCGACGCGGAAGGCCTGGTTCTCGGTCAGCTCCGACGACGCCAGGTGCTGGGCGCCGTCGGGCAGGTCGAAGACGTCGCCGTGCCAGTGCAGGACCTCGGTCCGCGGCGCGAGGCCGCCGAGGACCGGCATCTGCCGCCGCACCGCCTCGGCCAGCCACTCGCGCTCGGCGGCCAGCGCCGGGAAGCGATCGATGTCATCCACGTTCATCGTCCCGCCCAGGACGACGGCGCCGGCGATCTCGGCGTGGTCCGGCAGCGAGTGCCCGGCGAGCGGCTTGACCGTGTGCACGGCGAGGCCGCCGCAGGCATCGAGGATGCGGTGCGGAGTCTCCCAGGGCACGTGCTGGATCGCCAGCAGGGTTGGACGCTCGTCCACGCTCATCTATCCCTCAGGCTAGTGGCGCTACGGTTGGCGCGATGGCCAAGCACCGCGGCATCGCCTTCCTCCGTCCCGAGGTCCGGCCGGGCACCATCACCGGCGCCCAGGCCCGCGGCGCCGCGGCGATCGGCGCGCTGGCGGTCGGCGCCGCCGCGATCGGCGGCTTCGCGATCGGGCGGCTCTCGGTCGGCCGGCTGGCGATCGGCCGCGCCGCGATCGGCAAGCTCTCGGTCGGCAAGCTCTCGGTCGAGGAGCTGGAGATCGGCAAGATCACGGTCCGCGAGGGCTGGCCGCCCGGCGACGGCGATGGATCGCCGTAGGCCAGGGGGTGCCTGAAGTCATGGGTCCCTATGGGTACTCAACCTCAGGCACGTCCCTGATCGCGACGCTGACACTCCTCGTCGCTGGATGTCTCTGGCTGGGTGCCGCTTGCGCCCAGGCCGCCCCGGAACCGAGCCTCGGCTCCTGCCAGGTCTTCCCCGACCCGCCCGCCTCGCTCTCGCCCAGCGCCGCCTCGCTGCCGGACGAGGCCGCCTGGAACCAGGACATCTCCAAGGCCCCGCGCGACCCACGCTCCGCCGCCTACCTCGCCTATATCGACTCCCACGGCGGCGGCCACCTGCACCCCGACTTCGGCTCGCCGCGCGCCTACGGCTTCCCCTTCGCGGTCGTCGGCCCGGGCCGGCGCCAGCTGCCGATCCACTACACGGCCTACGGCGCCGAAAGCAGCCCCGGCCCGTTCCCGGTCCCCGGCGGCGCCCCGGTCGAGGGCGGCGACCGCAGCGACGGCGACCGCCACGTGCTCGTCGTCGACCGCGGCTCCTGCAAGCTCTACGAGCTCTACCGCGCCTTCTTCCGAGCCAAGCTAAAGCCGCACTGGAACGCCGACGCCGGCGTTGCCTGGGACCTCAACTCGACCGCGCTGCGCCCCGACTCCTGGACCTCGGCCGACGCCGCCGGCCTGCCGATCTTCCCCGGCCTCGTCCGCTACGACGAAGTCGCCGCCGGCCATCTCGAACACGCGATCCGCGTCACCTTCGACAGCACCCGCAACGCCTGGGTCCACCCCGCCACCCACTGCGCCGGGGACACCGCCAGCGCCAGCGCGCCGCCAATGGGCCTGCGACTGCGGCTGAGGGCCGGCTACGGGCTCGGCGGCCTCAGCGGCCCGGCGCGGACGATCGCCGAAGCGATGAAGCACTACGGGCTGATCGTCGCCGACAACGGCTCCAACTGGTACTTCAGCGGCAGCAGCGACCGCCGCTGGGACGACGAAAACCTGGACCAGCTGAAGCGGATTCCCGGCAGCGCCTTCGAAGTCGTCAAGAGCTCCGCGGCGATCCACCCCTGTTGACCAGCCGCCAGAGGCGGCCGAAGAAGGCCAGCACGGCGAAGGCGATGCCCAGCCCGATCGCTCCGAGCAGGATCAGGAACAGGATGAAGGCGAGGATCGCCATCGGGATCAACAGGACTTTCACCACGTCCGAAGCCTTCTTGATTTTTCTAAGCGATAGATGAAGTCAACAATCGGTCACTAAGGTCTTCTGGCGGGAACGGGAATCACTATGGCGCTTCAGCTCAAAAGCTCGCCGCACCGGGGCGCACCCGCGCACCGAGCCCGCTGCCGGGGCGCCGCCGCCCTCGCCTCGATCCTGGCACTCCTGGCGCTGCCGCTCTGCTCTCCGGGCGCAGCCGCGGCGGCCGCCGGCGACCACGGCAGGGAAGGCGCGGCGCTGCGGGTCCTCGGCGGCACCGTCCTCGCCGCGATCGGGACGAGCAGCGCCGGCGACGCCTTCGACACGCTCGGCAACAGCCTCGCCCTGCTCGGCGCCAGGTACCGGATCGAGAACGGCGGCGGGGCCGCCGCCGCGAGCGCGTCCCCGAAGCCCAAGCCGGCTGTGCGGGAAGTGGTCGTCAGCGATCCCTCGAAGCTCCCCCCGGCCTCGGCCGGGAGCAACGGCACCACCGTCCCCCACACCTCGGCGATGGGCCGCGACGAAATCTTCGCCCACACCCGCGCCAGCCCCGCCAACGGCCAGTCGACCGCGATC
>JADGPJ010000008.1 GCA_017882505.1 Solirubrobacterales bacterium
GACCGTCGCTAGGCTTCAACCGCTTCTCGGCGCCTTGGCGGAGTGGCTACGCAGCGGCCTGCAAAGCCGTTTACACCGGTTCGATTCCGGTAGGCGCCTTTCGGTCTGGTAAGCGGTTTGTGGCTCGCTAGAGCGGTTTGAGGAGCCTTAGAGCCGCTTCTCAATTCCGGCCGATTCCGGTTGTAACCGGTTATTTGGGTGGCACAGGGTGGCACGGAGGGTGGCACGGGTCGGCCGAGAGACAGCCACAGCCGGACGCCACGCGATCATTGTTCGCATGGAGAGACCTCCGACCCGCCACCTCGACTGGGACGGTTGCTTCAACGTCCGCGACCTGGGTGGCCTACCGACGGTCGACGGACGATTCACCCGCTGGGGTGCGGTTGTCCGCGGCGACTCCCTCGACTGCCTGAGCGCGCGCGGATGGGACCAGTTGGAGGCGCACGGCGTGCGAGCCGTGATTGACCTGCGCAACGAGGACGAGCGGGGCGAGAACGTGGCGCCGCGGCCGCCCTCGATCGAGACGATCCGCATCCCGCTCGACGAAACCGCCGATCGCGAGTTTTGGGACGACTGGGAAAACGGACCCCAATTCGGGACGCCCCTCTACTACGGCCCGCACCTGCACCGCTTCCCTGCCAAGAGCGCTGAGGTGGTCGCCGCGATCGCGCAGGCACCTCCGGGCGGGGTTGCATTTCACTGCGCTGGGGGCAGGGACCGGTCGGGCCAAATCGCGATCTTGGTCTTGGCGTTGGTCGGAGTCGCCGAGGAGCAGATCGTCGCCGACTACCTGCTCAGCCACGAACGGTTGCCGGCGCTCTACGAGTCGAGAGGGGAGGAGGACCAAACGCCACTCCTGCAGGCGTTCCTGCGCGAGCGGGGAACCTGTGGCGCGGCCGAGATCCATCGGCTGCTCGAAGTGGATTTGAAAGCCGTCCTCGTCCAGGGTGGCCTACGGTCGCAGGAGGTTGCCGCGCTCCGAGCAAGGCTCATGAATGGCTAAGGCTGAGGCGGATCTGGCTAGTGCCGCGTCAGGCAACGTTTGCGCGCTTGACCACCTCGCGCAGCGCTCGATCCTGCGCGTGTCGATTGCGCCAGGCGGTGTAGCACCGCGTGCAATCAAGGCAGTCGGCGAGGAGACTCAGGTGACGGTCGAGCGACGAAAAACTGAAGAGAGCGACGACAAACATGAAGAAGACGAAGAACGGCTCGAAGGAGGGGAAAGGAGGAGACTCTCCCTCTCAGCTGATAGATGCGAGGATCGAGGAGCTGAGTGATTGGCGGGGAAAGACGCTCGCTCGGCTCCGAGTTCTCATCAAGCAGGCCGACCCCGAGGTGGTCGAGGAGTGGAAATGGAGAGGGGTTCCGGTGTGGTACCACGCCGGAATGATCTGCACCGGTGAGACGTACAAGAATCACGTGAAGATGACCTTCGCAAAGGGCGCCTCGCTGGAGGACCCTTCAGGCCTCTTCAACTCCAGCCTCGAAGGCAACACCAGGCGTGCCATCGATTTCCACGAGGGCGACGAGATTGATGAAAAGGCGTTGAAGGCGCTCATTCGCTCCGCCGTGGCGCTGAACACGTCCTCAGCCGGCCAGCGGCCGGGGACGAGGGCATAGACGACCGGGAGGGGGGCAGGGGCCGCCCGGTGGCACGGACGGTGGCACGGCCCACCGAAACCGCGAGCGATTGACGGCTAAAGGGCCGGCCCCTACAAGGGCCAGTAGTGCGATACGTAGGAGGCGGCGCGGGAGGTGAGCATCGCCTCCGGCGCGGCGCTGACCGCCTCCCCCTCGCCTCCCAGCGCGGCGAGGGTCGCGGCGACGGAATAGGCCAGGGCGATCGGTTCGTAACCGCCCTCCAGGATCGCCCCGATTGGCGCGTCCAGCCGGTCGGCGGCGTCGCGGACCTGGCAGGCGATGCGCGCGAAGGAGCTGGCGTGCAGCCGGCAGTCGCCGAGCGGGTCGTCCTCGTGGGCGTCGAACCCAGCCGAGATCAGGACCAGGTCCGGCTTGAACGCGAGCAGGACCGGGACCACGATGTGCTCCACCAGGGAGAGCCAGAGTTCCTCGCCGGAGCCGGCCGGGACCGGCAGGTTGACCGTGTAGCCCTCACCGGCGCCGGAGCCGGCATCGCCGGGGGCGCCGGTGCCGGGGTAGATTCCGGCCTCGTGGATGCTGAGGACGAGGACGTCGGAGCGGTGGCGGAACGCCTCGGCGGTGCCGTTGCCGTGATGGACATCCCAGTCGAGCACGAAGACGCGCTCGGCGCCGAGCTCACGGATCGCCAGCTCGGCGGCGATCGCGACGTGGTTGAAGAGGCAGAACCCCATCGCCCGATCCGGTTCGGCGTGATGGCCGGCGGGCGCGCAGCCGCTGAAGCCGACCCTGGCTTCGCCGCCCAACAGCGCCCGCGTCATCTCGCAGGCTCCCCCGACCGCGTGCAGGGCGGCGCGGTAGGAGGCCTTGCCGACGAAGGTGTCGGCGTCGATCGCGCCGCCGCCGGCCGTGCAGAGGTCGGCGATCGAGCGCACCAGACGCTCGCTGTGGATCAGGCGGACCTCGTCCTCGCTTGCGGCCGGCGCCGCGCGCCGCTCCCAGCCGAGCCAGTCGCGGACTTCCAGCAGCCGTTCGATCGCCAGCAGGCGCTCCGGCGCGTCCGGGTGCCCCGGCAGCTGCTCCCCTGGGTCGTGTTCCAGGCAGGCCGGATGGCTGAAATAGAGCATCGGGATGACTGTAAGGGGCCGCGGCTCGATTGGAATCCGTCCCAAGCGCCTACGATCGTGCGGTGAACAGCGGATACCCGGCCCATCGCGAAGCCGACGTCGTGCTGCGGGACGGCTCGACCGTCAGGCTGCGCCCGGTGCGGCCCGAGGACGAGGAGGCGCTGGCCGCGTTCTTCGGCGGGCTCAGCCTGCAGTCACTGGCGTTCCGCTTCTTCTCGGGGGCCGCGGACCTCGAGAAAGCTGCGCGGATGATGGCCGAGGTCGACTACGCGGACCGCTACGGGATCCTCGCCACCCGCGGCGACGACGACCACCCGGTCGGCCACGGCGTCTACCTCGAGATGGGCGGCGGCCAGGCCGAAGTCGCCTTCGCGGTCAGCGAGGACATGCAGAAGATGGGATTGGGCACAATCCTGCTCGCCCACCTGGCCCAGACCGCCGACGAAAACGATATCCCCACCTTCGTCGCCGAGGTGCTGCCGCAGAACCACAAGATGATCGAGATGTTCCGCGAGAGTGGCTTTCCGGTCGAGTCGAAGTCGATTGCGGGCGCGATCCGGATCGCCTTCCCGACCTCGCTCTCCAGCGGGGCGCTGGAGCGCTTCGAGGACCGTGACCGGCTCGCCGCCAAGGCCGCGGTCAGGCACTTCCTCGAGCCCCGCTCGGTCGCGATAGTCGGCGCCTCGCGCCGCCGCGGCACCGTCGGCGGCGAGGTCCTCCACAACATGGTCGAGTCCGGATACCCGGGCGGCCTCTACCCGGTCAACCCGGCGGCCGAGACCGTGCAGGGCGTGCCCGCCTTCCCGAGCATCGCCGCGGTCCCGGCCGACGTCGACCTGGCGGTGATCGCGGTCCCGGCCGAGGATGTTGTCGATGTCGCTCGGGAATGCGCCGAGAAGGGGGTGCGTGGGGTGCTGGTGCTGTCCGCGGGCTTCGCCGAGACCGGCAAGAAGGGCGCCCGGCTGGAGCGGGAGCTGCTCGGCGTCTGCCGCGACGCCGGCATGCGGCTGGTCGGCCCGAACTGCCTCGGGGTCCTCGATACGGCGCCGGAGTCGGGGCTCAACGCCAGCTTCGCGCCCAGCGCGCCGCCGGCCGGCCACGTCGGCTTCGTCACCCAGAGCGGCGCCCTCGGCCTGGCCCTGATCGAGTTCGCCGAGGAGCGGGGTATCGGCGTCTCTTCCTTCGCTTCGGTCGGCAACCGCGCCGACATCACCGCCAACGACCTGCTCGAGTACTGGGAGGACGACAACGCGACCCGGGTGGCGCTGCTCTACATCGAGTCCTTCAGCGACCCGCGGCGCTTCTCCCGCGTCTCGCGGCGGCTGGGGCCGAAGATGCCGATCGTCGTCGTCAAGAGCGGGCGCTCGGCCGCCGGGGCGCGGGCGACCAGCTCCCACACCGGAGCCCTGCTGGCCGCCTCCGACCAGGCCACCGACGCGATCTTCGAGCAGTCCGGGGTGATCCGCACCGACACGCTCTCGGAGCTGCTCGACGTCGCCTCGCTGCTCTCCAGCCAACCGCTCCCGGAGGGACCGAGGGTGGGGATCCTGACCAACGCCGGCGGCCCGGGAATCATGTGCGCCGACGCTTGCGAGGCGTCAGGGCTTGAGCTGCCGGAGCTGCCGCGCTCCGTGCGCGCCCGCCTGCGCCGCTTCCTCCCCCCAGAGGCGTCCCTCGCCAATCCCGTCGACATGATCGCCACCGCGAGCCCCGAGCACTACCGGCGCGCGATCGAGGTCATGGCGGAGTGGGACGGCATCGACGCCCTGATCGTGATCTTCATCCGCCCGCTGCTGACCGAGGCCAGGGACGTCGCGGCGGCCATCGGCGACGCCGCCGCGAAGCTGGAGCGGCGGATCCCGATGCAGGCGGTGTTCATGACGGCGGGCGAGCGCGAGACGCTGGTTGCGGCGGCCGGCGTGCCGGCCCACACTCAGCCGGAGGATGCGGTGCGGGCGCTGAGGGAGGCCGTCGGGCACGCCAGGTGGCGCCAGCGGCCCGCCGGCGAGACGAGGGAGTTCGCCGACGTCCGCCCCGACGAGGCCGCGGCGACGATCTCGGAAGCGCTCGCCACCGGCCGCGAGTGGCTCGACCTTGACGAGTGCCAGCGCCTGCTCGACTGCTACGGCGTCCGGCTGCCGCGCTCGCGGCTCGCCACGGGACCGGAGGCGGCGGGCGCGGCGGCCGTGGAGATCGGGGGACGGGTGGCGCTGAAGGCGCACGGGCCGACCATCCTCCACAAGAGCGAGCTGGGCGCGGTCCGGATCGGTCTCGAGGGCGGCGAGGAGGTGACCCGCGCCGCCGAGGAGATGGACGCCTCCCTGGCCGGCCTGGGGATCGAGCGCGACTCCTTCCTCGTGCAGGAGATGGTCTCGGGCGGGGTCGAGCTGCTGGTCGGCGTCGCCGCCGACCCGGTGTTCGGCCCCGTTCTGGCCTGCGGGGCGGGCGGCACCACCGCCGAGCTGCTGCACGACGTCGCCGTGCGGATCTGCCCGCTGACCAGCGCCGACAGCGCCGAGATGCTGCGGGCGCTTGCAATCTTCCCGCTGCTGACCGGGTTCCGCGGCGCCGCCCCGGCCGACCTCGGCGCCGTCGACGAGCTGCTGCTGCGGGTCAGCGCGATGGCCGACGCCCACCGCGAGATCGTCGAGCTCGACCTCAATCCCGTCCTCGCCGGTCCCTCCGGCGCCGTCGCCGCCGACGCCAGGATCCGCGTCGCCAGTTCCACCCCGCCCCGCCCCTGGCCGCGGACCTGGGCGTAATGAGAGCGGCATCGCCGAACCTGCCGGGGCCCCTCGCCGGGCTCGACGGAAGGACCAGGGATCGCCAGCAAGAGCCAGGCTGAGGCACTGCATTTCGCGCGCGCCATACACTCGCACCGCCACCACTCCGGCCCTCCGTGTCCGAGATCCTCCTCACCCTCCTGATCACCGCGTGCGTGGCTCTGATCGCCACTAGCTTCCTCTGGCAGAGAGAGCGGCGCCGGGCCGGACGCCTGGAGAGCGAGCTCGCGAGCGAGCGCGCGAAGCGACCGGGCTGGGGCCTGGCGCCGTTGCCGCCCTTGAAGGCGGTGCTGCAGACCGCGACACGAGTCAGGGACGAAGGTCTTGGCGAGGTGCTTCGGAGCTCGTTTGAGGAGCTCGCGGGCTGGGCCGAGGATGCGGAACCCGAGCTGCGCCAGCTCGCGGCGCCCGACGGTACCTTGACAATCCTTTTCTCGGACATCGAGGATTCGACCGCGCTCAACGAACAGCTGGGCGACAAGTCCTGGCTCAAGGTCCTCGGCGCCCACGACCAGATCGTCCGCAGATGCGCCGGCAGGCACGGCGGACACGTCGTCAAGTCGCAGGGGGACGGCTTCATGATCGCCTTCGCCAGCGCTGAGGGCGCGGTCCGCTCGGCGATCGAGATCCAGCGCGTGCTCGCCTCCGGGCCTCGCCGCCTCCGCGGCACGCCGATCACGGTCCGGATCGGCGTTCACACCGGCCCGGCGCTCGAGAAGGGTGGCGATCTCTTCGGTCGCAACGTCGCGCTCGCGGCACGGGTCGCCGACCAGGCGTGCGCCGGCGAGATCCTGGTCACCGCCGAGGTCTGCGAGGCGGCCGCCGAAGCCGACGACCTCGTCTTCACCGACCCCCGCGAGGTCGAGCTCAGAGGCCTCCGAGGCAGCTACACGCTGGTCGCGGTCGGGTGGCAGGACGCCTGAGCCTCGGAAGTCGGCGGCCTCGGGCGTCTCGGTCTTGGGAAGACTGACGCCCGAGCTCGGGTATCAGGCGTACCCGCTCCCGATTCGAAACTCATCGTGGCCGGAAAAGGCCTTCCGCACGCTTTTTGGGAGGCTGACAGTGCACCCCTTTGGGGGGTTGACAGAGGGGCTCCCAAAGCGACTAGGGTTGCTGCGGGATGCCGACCATCATTCATTTCGTCGGCCGGGACCAGGTGATGGTTCGGGAGGATGAGGCAGAGGTTCAGGCCGCGTTCAACGAGAACGGCGGCCAGCCGGTTGCGCTGACGCACCAGCGCTCGGGCCATCCGGTCTTCGTCAACCTCGGGCAGGTCACCTACTGGCAGGGCCGGGGCGCGCGCGACGCGGCGGCGATGCCCTGGTCGGGCGTCACCCAGATCCCGACTTCGCGCTAACCGGCGCCCGGCGCCGCGGCCGCCCCAGCGCCGGCTCGCCGCCAGTTCGGGCAGAGGTAGGCCTCCTTGAAGCCGGCGCGGAGGATGTTGCGGTAACTGCCTGAGGGTCGGTCCGGGGCGCGCTCGCCGGTCTCGACGAAGAGCGTGTGGCAGCCGGCCGCGGAGGCGTCGAGGATGCGGCGGTGCAGGAGCGCCAGCTGACAGCCGCGACGGCGGGCGGACTCAAGCGTGGCGCCGATGCCGAGCTCGGCCACGCCCTCGTGGATCAGCATCGCCCCGCAGGCCTGAGTCTCGCCGTCGACGCGAGCGACGTAGCAGCGCATCTCCTCGCGGCCCGGCAGGCGGGCGAAGAAGGTCGAAGCCCAGGCCGGCATCCCGAATCCGGTCGCGGCGATCATCCCGAACGGCTCCTGGTCGTCGCCGCTCAGCTCGATCACCTCCACATCGTCGGGAGGCGTGAAGCGCGGCGGGTGGGAGTCGCGGACGAATTTCATCCAGGAGTGCCCGACGGCGAAGCCGCTCGCGGTCAACTGGGCCTCGGCGGCGGCGGTGTCGGCGAGGCCGGGGGTGACCGGCACGTAGGGGAAGACGCCGCGAGTGATCACCCAATCGATCGCGGCCGAGAGGTGGCCTTCGGCGGCCGCGCCCGGCTCGGTGGCGCCCAGGATCAGGTTCAGCATCTCCACCCGGGAGAGGTCGCCGACCACCGTCGCCTGCACCGGCCCGAAGACACGCAGCTCGATGCCGTGCTCGGCGGCCACGGCGGGAGGGACCGAGTGCCAGATCTCGCGCCAGAAGCGGCGCTCGATCAGGTCCAGGGCCAGCGGGTCGCAGCTGACTCCGCCTTGTGTCTCACGGGGCGCCATCGAGTCGATCCAGCATAGGTCCCGGCCGGAGTGCCGGCCAGCGCTCGCCATCTGTCAGCCTGGAGACGTGAGCGTCGCCATCGCCAGCGCCAGCGCCACCAAAGCGCCCTCGCAGATCCCCGAGGATCAGGTGATCGTGCTCTTCGGCGCGACCGGGGACCTGGCGAAGCGCAAGCTGTTGCCGGGGATGTTCCATCTCGCCCAGGTCGGCCTGATGCCGGAGCGGTTCCGGATCATCGGCGCGGCGCGGAAGGGGATCGAGCTCGAGGAGTTTCGCGAGATGGCGCGGGAATCGGTCCAGGGCTCCGGTCGCAAGACCCTCGATTCCGAGGCGTGGGAGCGCTTCGCCGACTCGCTGCGCTTCGCCGGGGTCGGAGACGGATTCGAGGCGCTCGGCGATGCGGTCTCCGCGGCGAAGAAGGAGCTCGGCGGCGGGGCGGAGCTCCTCTACTACCTGTCCCTGCCGCCTCTGGCCGCGGAAGGAACCGTGAAGAAGATCGGTGCGCTCGGGCTCGGCAACGGGGCGCGGGTGCTGACCGAGAAGCCGTTCGGGACCGACCTCGCTTCGGCCCGCAGGCTGAACGCGCAGCTGCGATCGGTCTTCGAGGAGAGCCGGATCTTCCGCATCGACCACTACCTCGGTCGCGAGGCGGTCCAGAACCTGCTGGCGCTGCGCTTCGCCAACGGCATGTTCGAGCCGGTCTGGAACCGCAACCACATCGACCACATCCAGATCGATATCCCCGAGACGCTCTCGATCGAGATGCGGGGGAGCTTCTACGAGGAGACGGGAGCCTTCCGCGACATGGTCGTCACGCATCTGTTCCAGGTGCTCGGCTTCGTCGCGATGGAGCCGCCGACCTCGCTCGAGCCCAAGGCGCTCGGCCTCGAGCGCGAGAAGGTCTTCGATTCGATGACGCCGCTGGCGCCGGAGGACGTCGTCCGCGGCCAGTACGACGGCTACCGCGAGGAGGACGGCGTCGTCGCCGACTCCGATACCGAGACCTTCGTCGCCGTCAAGGCCTTCGTCGACAACTGGCGCTGGGAGGGGGTGCCGTTCTACCTGCGCTCGGGCAAGCGGATGGCCGAGAGCAAGCACCTGCTGACGATCGCCTTCAAGCAGCCACCGCGGCGGATGTTCCCGCTCGATTGTGACCAGATCGCCGAGTCCTTCGGCCACGACCACCTCACCTTCGAGCTCGGCGATCCGGGCAGCATCTCGGCCTCGTTCCTCGCCAAGGTCCCGGGCCCGACGATCCAGCTGGGCGAGGCCCACATGCATTTCAGCTACGCCGACACCTTCGGTGGCAGCGACAACGCGCTCGACGCCTACGAGCGCCTGATCCACGACGTGATGCTCGGCGATCGCACCCTGTTCACCAGCTCCGACGCGATCGAGCGCCTCTGGGAGCTCTCGGCGCCGGTCCTCGAGGAGCCGCCCCCGATGCATGCCTACGAGCCGGAATCCTGGGGCCCCGAGGCCAGCGACCAGCTGATTCTGCCGCGCCGCTGGCACCTGCCCAGCGACCACGTCTGAGCCCTGCTGGGGAACGGAAAAGGGCCCCTATGAAGGGGCCCCTTTGTTTCCGAAGGACGTGCCACCAGAGAGTTTGAAGTCGCTGGCTCGTCGGTCCTCGAGCTTTGAAGTTCTAGCTGCCGCAACTCGGGCGACGTACCTATAGACACCGTCGGGACTGAAAAGTTGCACTAACTACCGCATCGGCCGTCGCGGCGGCGACCTTGAGCCATTCGACGCCCGTGGGCCGTGTCCGCTTTCCCGCTGCTAGATTCACGCTTCCCGGGCGTTTAGCTCAGTTGGGAGAGCGCCACCTCGACAAGGTGGAGGTCACTGGTTCGAGCCCAGTAACGCCCATCGCCTGGCAAGTCGATCCGAGCCGCGCCGCGCGCGAGAGCCCGGCGGCGGCGGCGAGGTTCTCGACGCCGAGCGGCTCGAAGAAGCGGGCGTCGGCCAGGTCCTCGGCGCGGAGCAGGTGACGGGCGGGCGGGACAAACGCCATGTCCGCACTCTAGGCTCGCGGGCCTCGTGATCGGGACCTACGCAGCGGTATCGGCGGTCTGCGCGGCGTCGCTGGCGATCGGGCAGGCGGCGATCGGAGTCTGCGGGTACCGTCGCTGGTCGTGGCTCTCGCCTGCCGTCGGGCTGGCGCTGCTCTGCGCCGTGTGCTGGGCGACGGTGCGGTTGCCGGGGCACGGGACGATTTCCGCGATGGTCGTTCTGGTCCTCGTCGTCGCCTCGGTGGCCTGCCTCTGGGGGCGAGTCGAAGGCGGGGGGGAGGCGCTGCGCGCGGGCTGGCCCGTTGCGATCGTTGCTCTGCTCGCCGCCTCGATCCCGTTCGTCGTCGAAGGGCACTTCGGGATCCTCGGCACCGGCTTCAACCCCGACATGTCCCAGCATCTGCTGGCCGCCGACCGCCTCGCCGGCGGCCAAACCTCCGAGCTCCTGCGCCAGGGCTACCCGCTCGGCCCGCACTCGGTCGTCGTCGCCCTCGACAAGGGGCTCGGCGTCGGCCTGGTCCAGGGCTTCACCGGCCTCACCGTCGCCGTCGCCATCCTCGCCCCGCTGACGGCCCTCTCCGCGTTCGCAAGCCTCAAGCCGATTCCCAGAACGGCCGGTGCCCTTGTGGTCGGCCTCGCCTACGTAGTCGCCTCCTACTTCGCCCAAGGAGCCTTCAAGGAGACGATCGAGGCTCTGCTAGTCCTCGCCTTCGCTTTGTCTCTCAGGGAAACCACCCGGCCCGCGTGGCGAACCCTCAGCCTGCGCTTCGCACCTTCGGCCCTTCTGGCTGTCGGCGCCGTCTACACCTACAGCTTCCCCGGCCTGATCTGGCTGATCGGCACCGCGGTCATCTGGGCGATCTTGCAGCTGTTCATCAGCCGATACCGGTCACCTGCGGGTGGCGGTGGGGCGGGGGTCCCCCGCGGCGCGGAGGTGCCTCCGGCACCGAGCACCGTGGGGGGTGCCGCACCGACAGGACCCGCAGTTGTCCGCTCCGTCCTGATGGCGGTTTTGCTGTTCCTGATCCTGATAGCTCCCGAGATCGGCCGGATGATCGACTTCCAGAGCTTTGAGACCTTCGACCCGCACGGCCCCGGCCTGGGCAACCTCTTCGGCCAGGTCTCGCCCTTCGAGGCGCTCGGGATCTGGCCCTCCGGCGACTTCCGGCTCGCCCCGGGTGACGGCGCCGTGCCGGCGGTCGGTTACTACCTCGGCGCCGCCTTCGCACTCGTGCTCCTGCTCTACGGAATCGTTCGGTGCTGGCGGCGGCGCGAGTCCGCGGTTCTCGCCGGGCTGGCCGCCGCGGCAATCGCGTACGCGGGCGCCCGCGCCGGCGGCACTCCCTACACCGCCGCCAAGGCGATCGAGGTCGGGGCGCCGCTGGTGGCGCTGACGATCCTGCTGCCGCTGCTCGGGGAAGCGGATTGGCGGATGGGTCGGCATATGGTCGAGAAAGGCGCCAGCCGAACCCTGCGCGATCTTGCCGCCGCGGTCTTCGTCCTCGCCGCTGGCGTCTGCTCGCTGCTGGCGCTCGCCAACGCCCCGGTCGGCCCGACCTCCTACTCGCCGGCCCTGACCGGGCTGCGCCCGCTCCTCGCCGCCGACTCGACCGTGGCTCTCGGCTCGAACGAGCTCCTCGACGAACAGCACGGAACTCCCTACATCGCCTGGGAGCTGCGCGGCGGCCACGTCTGCATCGAGACCGAGGCCGACGCCGAAGGCAAGCCGCCGCGCGGCGTGCGTTTCGTGGTGACGCAGGGCGCTCCCTCTGAGCGGCCGTTCCCCGGCCTGCGGGTGCGCAAGGTCGCCTCCCCCTACGTCCTCTGGGAAGTCACCGGCCCGATCGCCGCCAAGAGCCCCTGCCCGCTGATCGCCGTCCGCCAGGCGCGCCAGGGCCCCGCCCGCTGACCGCGGTTGCTACTTGTCGCCCACAGGGCTAAAAGGGACAACCGCACCTGCAGGGGGGGCAGCGGCGACCAGGCGACGCCTGGGTACCATGGCCGCCGTGGAGGCCGCAACCGAGAAGATCGTCGTCACCCTGCCCGACGGCAAGCCGCTGGAGCTGCCCGGAGGCGCCACCGGCGCCGAAGCCGCAGCGGCGATCGGGCCCGGCCTGGCGAAGGCGGCGCTGGCGATCAAGGTCGGCGAGGACCTGCTCGACCTCTCGGCGCCGCTGCCCGACGGCGGTGAGATCGCGATCGTCACCGACCGCGACCCGGAGGCCCTGGAGCTGATCCGCCACGACGCCGCCCACGTGATGGCCGAGGCGGTGCTGGAGCTCTACCCGGGCACGAAGGTGACGATCGGGCCGCCGATCGATTCCGGCTTCTACTACGACTTCGAGTTCCCGGCCGATACGAAGATCACCGAGGACGACCTCGGCAAGATCGAGGAGGCGATGCGCCGGCACATCGGCGCCGACGAGTCCTTCGGCCGCCGCGAGGTCAGCGCCGCCGAGGCGATCGAGATCTTCCGCGGCCAGGATCAGGACTTCAAGGTCGAGCTGATCGAAGACCTCGTCCGCGACGAAGGCGTCGAGACCGTCTCGCTCTACCGCAACGGTCCCTTCGAGGATCTCTGCCGCGGTCCCCACGCTCCCTCGACCGGGCGGATCAAGGCGATCAAGCTCAACTCGGTCGCCGGCGCCTACTGGCGGGGCGACGAGAAGCGCGAGAGCCTGACCCGGATCTACGGCACCGCCTTCTTCTCGACCAAGGACCTGGAGGCGCATCTGGAGCTGATCGAGGAGGCGAAAGCCCGCGACCACCGCCGGCTCGGGCCCCAGCTGGGCATCTTCATGCTGCGCGACGAGGCGCCGGGGATGCCGTTCTGGCTGCCCAACGGGACGACGCTGCTGCGCCTGGTCGAAACCGAGGTCCGCGACCAGCTGCGCAAGCGCGGCTACCAGGAGATCGCAACGCCGCAGGTCCTCGACGAGGGTCTCTGGCACCGCTCCGGGCACTGGGACAACTACAAGGACGACATGTACTTCATGGACGACGGCGACCGCCGCTACGCGCTGCGGCCGATGAACTGCCCCGGCGCCTGCCTCGTCTACGCCGCCGATCGCCACTCCTACCGCGAGCTGCCGCTGCGCCTCGCCGAGTTCGGTCGCGTCTCCCGCAACGAGCGCGAGGGCGTCCTGCACGGGCTGCTGCGGGTGCGCGCCTTCACCCAGGACGACGCCCACGTCTACTGCACCGAGGACCAGATCATCGACGAGGTCACCTCGATCTGCGAGGCGATCGACGAGCTCTACGCGCGCTTCGGTTTCGAGGACGTCCACGTCGAGCTCTCGACTCGCCCCGAGAAGTCGATGGGTAGCGAGGAGCAGTGGGCGAAAGCCGAGGCGGCGCTGGCCGCGGCGCTCGAGAGCCAGGGGCGCGAGTACGAGCTCAACCCCGGCGACGGCGCCTTCTACGGGCCGAAGATCGACTTCCACATCACCGACGCGCTCGGCCGCTCCTGGCAGTGCGGCACCTGCCAGCTCGACTTCCAGATGCCGGAGCGCTTCGACCTCTATTACACCGGCGCCGACGACTCCGCCCACCGGCCGGTGATGATCCACCGGGCCCTGCTCGGCTCGATGGAGCGCTTCGCCGGGATCCTGATCGAGCACTACGCCGGCCGCTTCCCGGTCTGGCTGGCGCCGGTGCAGGCGATCGTGCTGCCGATCTCCGACCGCCACAACGCCTACGGAGCGAAGGCGATGGAGGAGCTGCGCGAAGCCGGCGTGCGGGTCGCGGTCGACGACCGCTCGGAGTCGATCGGGAAGAAGATCCGCGACAGCTCGATCGGCCGCTACCCCTACATGCTGGTCGTCGGCGACCGCGAGGAGGAGACCGGCTCCGTCGCCGTTCGCTCCCACGCCGACGGCGATCTCGGGGAGATGCCGATCGCCGAGTTCGCGGTTCGGGTCCGGTCCGAGACCGGGACAAGTTGAGCACCGGCCCTTGCCAACTCTCCATCTGCCTCTATACTCCGCCTCACTTGACTGCAGGCACGCAAAATCACCGCCGCCGCTGAGCGCCCCGTGCCTGTGTCCCGAACTCTCGTCCTCTTGAAGCTTCAGCGCCCCTCCCTCTAGTGCCGGTCCCGCGTAGGTTCGATCGGCGCCCACCAGAGCGCGACACGACGAGGATCAACGAGCGGATCCGCGTCCCGCAGGTGCGCCTGATCGGCGCCGACGGCGAGCAGCTCGGCATCGTCGACATCGCCGAGGCGCTGAAACGAGCCCAGGACGCCGACCTCGATCTGGTCGAGGTCGCCCCCGGCAACAAGCCGCCGGTGACCCGCCTGCTCGACTACTCGAAGTACAAATACGAGCAGGAGCAGAAGCTGAAGCAGGCCCGCAAGCACCAGCAGCAGGTCAACATCCGCGAAATCAAGCTGCGCCCGAAGATCGCGACCCACGACTACGAGACGAAGAAGGGCCATGTCGAGCGCTTCCTCAAGCACCACGACAAGGTCAAGGTCACGATCATGTTCCGCGGTCGCGAGCAGGCTCACCCCGAGCGTGGCCGGGCGCTGCTGCAGAAGCTGTTCGAGGACCTCGGCGGCATCGCGGTGATCGAGTCCGCGCCGCTGCAGGAAGGTCGCAACATGAGCATGCTGCTGGCGCCGAGCAAAGAGGTCGACAAGCTCGAGGAGCCGAGTCCGACCGACGGGGCGGCTCCCGCCGAGGCGCCGAGCGCACCGGCTGCCGCCGCCGCCGAGGAGGCCGCCGCCGACTCACCGGCCGAGGCCGCGGCCGACGGCGCATCGGCCGAGGCACCTGCCGCCGCGGAGGCGCCCACGGCCGAGGAGGCGCCCGCGGAGGCACCTGCTGCCGAGGAGGCGCCCGCAGAGGCACCCACGGCTGACGCACCCGCCGACGCTTAGGCGCCGGCGATCACCACGTCGGCGATTCGCTCCGCCGCCTTGCCGTCCCAGAGGGGCGGTGGCTCCGTTGGAGCATCACCGCGAGCGGCCAGGGCCACCGGGATGCCGGCGATCGCCGCCGGATCGAGCCCAAGCAGGGTGTTGGTGCCGGCCTCGACCGTCACCGGGCGCTCCGTGTTGTCGCGCAGCGTGAAGCAGGGGATGTCGAGGTAGGTCGTCTCCTCCTGGATGCCGCCGGAATCGGTGAGGACGGCGCCGGCGTCGGCGAGCAGGGAGAGGAAGTCGAGGTAGCCGAGCGGCTCGATCAGGTGCAGGCCCGGATGCTCCGCATCGAGGCTCTCCATCATCTTGCGGGTGCGTGGGTGGACCGGGAACACGACCGGCATCGCGCCCGCCAGCGCCACCAGTTGCGCCATGGTCTCGCCCAGCAGCGGGCCGTCGACGAGCGCGGGGCGGTGCAGCGTGACCAGCGCGTAGGCGCCGGGCTCGACCCCGAGCCGGGCCGCGGTCCCAGCGGCTCGGAAGCGGTCTTCGAGCGCGATCAGGGTGTCGATCATCGTGTTGCCGACGAAGTGCATGCGCTCGTCGGCGATGCCTTCGGCGCGGAGATTGGCGACGGCCTCCTCGCTGTGGAGGAAGAGGTCGCGCGAGAAGCGGTCGGCGACGATCCGGTTGATCTCCTCCGGCATCGTCAGGTCGAAGCTGCGCAGGCCAGACTCGATATGGGCGACGGGAATTCCCATCTTGACCGCGGTCAGCACCGCCGCCAGGGTCGAGTTGACGTCACCGGGGACGATCACCAGGTCCGGCTTCTCCTCCAGCAGGACCGGCTCCAGGCGCTCCATCGTCCGCGCCGTCTGGACCGCGTGGGTGCCGGAGCCGATCTCGAGCATGTGGTCGGGCGCGGGGACCCCGAGCTCCTCGAGGAAGACCTCCGACATCAACCGGTCGTAGTGCTGGCCGGTGTGGACGATCGCGTGCCTGCCGTCGGGTAGACGGGAGCGCAGAGCGCCGATCACCGGCGCCGTCTTGACGAAGTTCGGGCGCGTTCCAACCACGTAGACGATCCGCACGCGGCGCAGCGTACCCGCGTCTGCTTCAATAGCGAGCCCGATGCCGAAGATGAAAACCCATTCGGGCGCCAAGAAGCGCTTTCGCAAGACCGGAACCGGCAAGCTGCGCGGCCGTCGTGCCTATTCCAGCCACATCCTGGAGAAAAAGTCGCCGAAGCGGAAGCGGAAGATGGCGCGGCCGGTCGAGATTTCGCCCAACGACGCGCCGACGGTGCGGAAGCTGCTGGGTGGCAAGTGAGCCGCGTCAAGCGCTCCGTCCCCGCGCGCAAGAAGCGCCGCAAGGTCCTGAAGGAAGCCAAGGGCTACTTCGGGCGCAAGCATTCCTCCTACCGCTTCGCCAAAGAGCAGGTGCAGCGGTCGGGCATGTACGCCTACCGCGACCGGCGCAACAGAAAGCGTGTGTTCCGGCGTCTCTGGATCACCAGGATCAACGCCGCCGCGCGGCTCGAGGGCATGAGCTACTCGGAACTGATTCATGGCCTCGGTAAGGCCGAAGTCGAGGTCAACCGCAAGATGCTCGCCGAGATCGCGGTCAGCGACCGCGACGCTTTCCGCCGATTTGTGGAGCTAGCCCGGGAGGGTGCGGCCGCCTAGCGGCACACCGACACTCCACTTTCCCGGGCGGGCCGTGAAGACGGCCCGCTTTTTCGTTCCAGGAGAAGAAACCGCCGACCAGAAGGTCACACCCGACAGGATCCACCGATGATCGCCAGTTCCCAAAACGAGAAGCTGAAGCTGGTCCGCAAGCTGCGCGACCGCAAGCACCGCGAGCGCGAGGGACTGTTTGCGACCGAGGGTGAGGATCTGGTCGACGCCGGCCTCGCCGCGGGCGCCGAGCCGCGCTTCCTGCTGACCGCGGCGGGCTCTGATCTCGGCGGCGAGGAGGTCGACCCGGACCTGCTCGGCGAGGTCTCCTCGCTCGGCTCCGGCACCCGGGCGATCGCGGTCTGGCCACTGCGCTGGTCCGAGCGGCCCGAGCAGCCCTGCGTCTACCTGCACGGCGTCGCCGACCCCGGCAACGTCGGCGCCATCGTCCGGACCGCCCACGCCCTTCTGCACGGCTCGGTCGTGCTCGGCCCCGGCTGCGCCGATCCCTACTCGCCGAAGGCGGTGCGGGCGAGCATGGGCTCGATCTTCGCCCAGCCGCCGCTGCGGGCCGAGCTGGGGGAGACGCCGGCGCCGCGGGTGGCCCTGGTCGCCCACGGCGGCGCCGGGCTCGACGCCCTCGACGGAGCGCAGACCCTCTGCCTCGGCGCCGAGCGCGAGGGATTGCCGGCGTCGGTGCTCGCCGGCTGCGACGCCGAGGCGACGATCCCGCTGCGCTCGGGCGGCGCCGAGTCGCTCAACGTCGCCGCGGCGGCTGCGATAGCCGCCCAGCGGATATCGTCGCCCGCCATGCCGGCCAGGATGGCGCCCGATGCTTGAGCGGATCGAGGAGATCAGAGCCGAGGCCAACGCGGCGATCGGCGCCGCCGCTTCCAGCGCCGAGCTCGAGGAGCTGCGGGTCCGCTACCTGGGCCGCAAAGCCGAGCTGACGGGAGTTCTGCGCGGGATCGCCGATCTGGCGCCGGAGGAACGCGGCAAGGTTGGCGGCGCGGCGAACAAGGCCCGTAAGGAGCTCGAAGCACTGCTCGAGGCCAGCGCCGAGCGGCTCGACGCGAGCGAGCTCGACGCCAGGCTCGTCGCCGACAGGGTCGACGTCAGCCTGCCCGGGGCGCCGCCGCGGGCGGTCGGCCACACCCACCTGATCGCCCGCACCACGCGCCAGATCGAGGACATCATGGTCGGCCTCGGCTACAGCGTCGCCGAAGGCCCGGAGATCGAGCACGACTACTACAACTTCACCGCGCTCAACCATCCCCCCGGGCATCCGGCGCGGATGCTCCAGGACACCTTCTACGTCCGCTCGCACCCCGAGGTGCTGCTGCGGACCCATACCTCGCCGATGCAGATCCGGGCGATGGAGACGCAGCCGCCGCCGATCTTCATCGTCATCCCCGGCAAGGTCTACCGGCGCGATTCGGACGCCACCCACAGCCCGATGTTCCACCAGATGGAGGGCCTGGCGATCGCCGAGGGACTCACCCTGGCCGATCTACAGGGGACGCTGCTGGCGATGGTCCGGGGCATCTTCGGCGGCGAGCGCGAGGTTCGCCTGCGCCCGCACTTCTTCCCCTTCACCGAGCCCAGCGTCGAGGTCGACGTCTCCTGCTTCCAGTGCGAGGGCACCGGCACGCTCGCCGACGGCGAGCGCTGCAACCTCTGCAAGGGACAGGGCTGGATCGAGATCCTCGGCGCCGGCATGGTCGACCCCAACGTGCTCGGCTTCGTCGCGGACAGCGGCTACGACCCCGAGCGCGTCCAGGGCTTCGCCTTCGGTCTCGGGATCGAGCGGGTGGCGATGCTGCGCCACGGCGTCCCCGACCTGCGGCGCTTCTTCGACAACGACGTGCGGATGCTGGAGCAGTTCTCATGAAGGTGCCCTACTCCTGGCTGCGCGAGTACTGCGACCCCGGCGTCGCCCCCGAGGAGCTGGCCGAGCGCCTGGTGATGACCGGGACCGAGGTCGAGCGGGTGACGATCGCCGGGCCGCCGAGCGCGGAGAGCTTCGTCGTCGGCAAGGTGCTGAGCGCCGAGCAGCACCCCGATGCCGACCGCCTGCGTGTCTGCGCCGTCGACGTCGGCGACGGCGAGCGGACGATCGTCTGCGGCGCCCCCAACGTCGCTGCGGGCCAGACCGTCGCGGTGGCGCTGCCGGGAGCGCGGATGCCGGGGGGCGAGAAGCTGCGCAAGGCGATGCTGCGGGGCGTCGCCTCCGAAGGGATGATCCTGGCCGCCGACGAGCTCGAGGTCGGCGACGACCACGACGGCATCCTCGTCCTCGACGAGGGGCTGAGTGCCGGCGCGCCGCTGAGCGAGGTGCTGCCCCTGGCCGAGCCGGTGCTCGAGATCGAGGTGACGCCGAACCGGGTCGACTGCTTCGGCGTCCACGGCGTCGCCCGCGAGGTCCACGCGATCTCGGCCGCGCCGCTGGCGGCGGACCCCTGGGCGCAGGACGCCGCCGCCGAGGGCCAGGGCGAGGTCTCGGACTACGCCTCGGTCACGGTCGAGGTCCCCGACCTCTGCCCGCGCTTCACCGCCCGCGTCTTCACCGAGGTCGAGATCGGCCCCTCGCCGATCTGGCTGCGGGCGCGGCTGGCGGCGGCGGGGCAACGGCCGATCAACAACGTCGTCGACATCACCAACTACGTGATGCTGCTGACCGCCCAGCCGCTGCACGCCTTCGACCTCGACAAGGTGCCCGGCGGCGCCCTCACGGTTCGAGTGGCGGCCGAGGGCGAGAAGATGACGACGCTCGACGACGTCGAGCGCACGCTGGACGCCGAGACCGTCCTCGTCTGCGACGGCAACGGGCCCTCGGGGATCGCCGGCATCATGGGCGGCCAGGTCTCCGAGGTCTCCGCCGAGACCACCCGGGTGCTGCTCGAGGTGGCGAACTGGAACGGCACCAACATCCTCCGCACCTCGCGCCAGCTCGGGCTCCGCTCGGAGGCCTCGTCGCGCTTCGAGAAGCAGCTGCACCCGGTGCTCTGCTGGCGGGCACAGGCGATCGCCTCGCGGCTGATGCTGGAGATCTGCGGTGCGAAGCTGGTGCCGGGGACGATCGACGTGGTCGGCGAGATCCCCGAGCCAAGGCGGATCCGCCTGCGCGCGGCGCGGGTCAAGGGCCTGCTCGGGATGACCGTCGCCCAGGCTGACCAGGTCTCCTACCTGGAGCGGCTCGGCTTCGGCGTCGAGGTCGACGGCGAGGATCTCGAGGTCGAGGTCCCGCCCGACCGCCACTACGACGTCACCCGCGAGGTCGACCTGATCGAGGAGGTCGCCCGGGTCCACGGGATCGACGAGCACCTGCCGACGACGCTGCCGGCGGTCGCCCGCACGGTTGGCGGTGGCCTCACCCGCGAGCAGCGTCTGTGCCGCCGCGCCGAGGACGGGTTGCGCGACCTCGGCTTCGACCAGGCCGTCGGCTGGAGCTTCACCGACCCCGGCGAGCCCGGACGGCTGCGGATCCCCGATGACGACCCCAGGGCCGATCCCGTCCTGATGTCCAACCCGCTCTCCGAGGACCAGTCGGCGATGCGGACGATGGTGCTCGGCTCCCTGCTCGACATCGCCTCCCGCAACGTCGCCCGCGGCGTCGACCGGCTGGCGCTGTTCGAGGCCGGCAGCGTCTACCTGCGCGGCGCCCCGCCGGCGGACGGGCCGCTCGCCGGCGCCTTCCGCGGCAAGATCTCGGCGCCGGCGACCGAGCCACTGCGCTTCGCCGCGCTGGCGCTCGGGCCGCTCGCCGCGCGCTCCTGGCGCGGCGACGCGGAGGCGGTCGACTTCTTCGCCCTCAAGGGAGACCTGGAGGCACTCGCCCGGCAGCTCGGGGCTGAGTTCGCCTTCGCGCCCGCCGCCGAGCCCTTCCTGCACCCTGGCCGCGCAGCCGCGGTCTCGGTCGGCGGCGAGGCCGCCGGCTGGATCGGCGAGCTGCATCCGCTGGTCTGCCGTGCCTGGGACCTCGACGCAGCCGTCGCCTTCGAAGTCGACGCGGCGCCGCTGCTGGCCGCCGCCAGCGCCGGCGAGGAGACCTACGAGGACGTCACCACCTTCCCCGCCGCCTACCAGGATCTCGCCGTGGTCCTCCCCACCGAGGTGGCGGCGACCACGGTCCGCGAGGCGATCCTGGCCGGCGGTGGCGAGCTGCTGCGTTCGGCCGACGTCTTCGACCTCTTCGAAGGCGCGCAGCTGGGGGAGGGGCGCAAGAGCCTCGCGCTCAGCCTCGAGTTCCGCGCCCCCGATCGCACCCTCACCGACGCGGAGGTCACCGGCCTGCGCGACGCGATCAAGGCGACGCTGGAGAAGATCGGGGGGACGCTGCGTGAATGACCGGGCCGCACAACCGCTCTCGGGCGAGCCCGCCGCGCGGGTCCTGGTCGCCGGTGCCTCCGGCTTCACCGGCGCCCTCGCGGCCGCGATCGTCTGGCGCCACCCGCGCCTCGAACTGGTCGCGGCGACCTCGCGCGGCGACGCCGGCAAGCGCCTCGATGCGCTCTACCCGCGCTACCGGGTGCCGATCGAGCTGACCGAGCTCGACCTCGGGAACCTTGACGGCGTCGACGCCGCGATCGTCGCCTACCCGCACGGGGCGGCGGCGCCGACCGTCGCCGCCATGCGCGTCCAGAACCTGCTCGTAGTCGACCTATCCGCCGACTTCCGCCTGCGCGACATGGACACCTACGAGCGCTGGTACGGCCCGCACGGCGCCCCCGCCCTCTTCGGAGAGGGCGTCTACGGGCTGACCGAGATGCACCGCGAGGAGCTGCGCGGGGCGAAGCTCGTCGCGACCCCCGGCTGCTACCCGACGGCCAGCGTCCTCGGCCTGGCGCCGCTGGCTGAAAAGGGCCTGCTCTCGGAGGTCTTCGTCGCCGCGATGCAGGGCACCTCCGGCTACGGGCGCAGCAGCGACGACAGCGTCCACTTCTCGGCGATGACCGAGAACGCCTTCCCCTACAAGACCGAGGGCCACCGCCACCGGCCCGAGATCGAGCAGGAGCTGGCGGCGCTCGGCAGCCCGGCGCCGGTCACCTTCGTTCCCCACCTGCTGCCGCTCGACCAGGGCGAGCTGGCGACCTGCTTCGCGCAGCTGACTGAGCCGACCTCGGTCGAGGCGGTGCGAGCGCTCTACAACGAGCGCTACGAGGACGAGCCCTTCGTCCACGTGCTCCCGGGGCCGCCGAACCTGCGTGCGCTGCGCGATACCAATCAATGCCATGTTTATGCCACCGTCACGGACACGGGGCGAGTGATGGCCTTCTCCGCGATCGACAACCTCTGGAAGGGCGCCTCGAGCCAGGGCGTCCAGAACCTCAACCTGATGCTCGGCCTCGACGAGACCGCGGGGTTGGTGTGAGCGAGTCCTTCTTCAGATCGCGCTGGGTCGAGGCGCCGGCCGGGGTCGAGGAGCTCGATCCCGCTCGGCTCGCGCCCGGCTTCCGCGCCGGCGGGGCGCACTGCGGCCTCAAGGGCGGCGGCAGGACCGATGTCGGCCTGCTCGTCTGCGACGAGGAGGACGTGAACTCGGCGATGGTCCTGACCCGCAATGCCTCCGCCGCGGCTCCGATCCGGGTCTGCCGCGAGCGCTGCGACCGCGGTCATATTCGCGCCGCCGTCGTCAACTCCGGCAACGCCAACGCCGAGACCGGCCAGAAGGGCTACGAGGATGCGCTCGACATGTGCCGGCGTGCCGCCGACGCCCTGGAGATAGGGGCCGCGAGCGTCGCCGTCGCCGAGACCGGCACGATCGGCGTGCCGCTGCCGATCGGCGCCGTCCTGCTCGGCATCGAGGAGGCTGCCGCCGGCCTTTCCGCGGATGGCGGCGGGACGTTCTCCGACGCGATCACGACCACCGATCGCTGGCCGAAGCGCTGCACGCTGCGGCTCGGCGGCGTCACCCTCTCGGCGCAGGCCAAGGGCGCCGGGATGATCGAGCCGAAGATGGCGACGATGCTCTGCTTCGTCCAGACCGACGCCGTCGTCGAGGATCCCGGCACGGCGCTGCAGAGCGCCGTCGACGCCTCCTTCAACCGGATCACCGTCGACGGCCAGATGAGCACCAACGACACCGTCCTGCTGCAGGCCAGCGGCGCCGCCGGCAAGTCGCTCCCGGAGGGGCTGCTGGAGGCGGTACTGACCCAGCTGGCAATCGAGATCGTCCGCGACGGCGAGGGCGCGGCCCGGGTCGGGCGGATCGAGGTCAGCGAGGCCGCCAGCGCTGGCGAGGCCGAGCGGGTCGCCCGCGCGATCGCCAACTCGCAGCTGGTCAAGACGGCGCTGTTCGGCCGCGACCCCAACTGGGGCCGGATCGCCCAGGCCGCCGGCGCGGCGCTGGTCGGCGAGGATCTGGAGGAGATCGGCGCCGACTCGATCGACGCCGCCGAGCTCGGGGCCGACCTCGATGAGGCGGAGATCGGGCTGCGGCTCGGCCGCGGCGAGCACGCGGCCAGCGTCTGGTTCTCGGACCTCGGCTACGAGTACGTGCGGATCAACGCGGAGTACACGACGTGAGAACCACCGACGAAAGGAGCGGCAGATGACCGAGCAGGCACCGCAGTCGCGGGCGGCCGGGGTAAGCGTCGAGACGCTGCTCGAGGCGCTGCCCTACATCCGCGAGTTCCACGGCCGCACGGTGGTGATCAAGTACGGCGGCGCCGCCATGCTCGACGAGAAGCTGCGCGACGACTTCGCCGCCGACGTCGTCCTGCTCAAGTACGTCGGGCTCAAGCCGGTGATCGTCCACGGCGGCGGGCCGGAGATCAGCCGCTACATGGAGCGCCTCGGGCTCGAGATCAAGTTCCACGACGGCCTGCGCGTCTCCGACGCCGAGACGGTCGAGGTGGCGAAGATGGTCCTGGTCGGCAAACTCAACTCGGAGATCGTCCAGCGGCTCAACCGCCGCGGCCAGCCGGCGGTCGGGCTCGCCGGCGAGGACGGCTCGCTGTTCGAGGTGGCGCCCGTTCACAACGCCGACAAGGTCGGCTTCGTCGGCACCGTGCAGCGGGTCGACGTCGACGTCCTCAACCACATCGCCGCCGACTACATCCCGGTGATCGCCTCCTCCGCCTCCGACCGCTCG
This sequence comes from Solirubrobacterales bacterium, assembly GCA_017882505.1. GTDB lineage: Bacteria > Actinomycetota > Thermoleophilia > Solirubrobacterales > 70-9 > VAYN01. The sequence continues at coordinate 23,382 of JADGPJ010000008.1, forward strand.
GGTCAGTCCTACAACGTCAACGCCGACGAGGCCGCCGGCAAGGTCGCCGCCGCGCTCGGCGCCCACAAGGCGATCTTCCTCACCGACGTCGAGGGCTGGCTCGCCGACGCCGGCGACGAGGCCTCGCTGATCTCGCGCGCCTCGGTCGGCGAGGTCGAGGAGCTGTTGCCGGGAGTCGCGGGAGGGATGCGCCCGAAGCTGCAGGCCTGCGTCGACGCGATCCGCGGCGGCGCGCAGTCGGCCGCCATCATTGACGGCCGCAAACCCCACAGCCTGCTGCTGGAGCTGTTCACCGACGCCGGCATCGGAACGATGGTGACTCCGTGAGCCTGGCGCAGGTGCAGACGCTTGGGGACCGCTACCTGATGCGGACCTACAAGCGGGCGCCGGTCGACTTCGTCCGCGGCGAGGGCTCGCTGCTCTGGGACGCCGACGGCAAGGAGTACCTCGACTTCCTCACCGGCATCTCGGTCTGCTCGATCGGCCATTGTCACCCGGCGGTCGTCGCCGCGGTCCAGGAGCAGAGCGCGCGCCTGATGCACGTCTCCAATCTCTTCTACACCGAGCCGATGGCGCGTCTGGCCGAGCGCCTCTCGGAGTCGAGCCTCGGCGGCCGTGTCTTCTTCACCAACTCCGGCACCGAGGCGGTCGAGTGCGCGATCAAGGTCGCCCGCAAGCACGCCCACGGCCGCGGCATCGCCGCGCCGGAGATCATCAGCTTCGAGGGCGAGTTCCACGGCCGCAGCTACGGCGCCCTGGCGGCGACCCCCGGCCTGGCCAAGAACGAGGCCCTGGGGCCGATGCTGCCCGGCTTCCGCTCGGTTCCCCGCAACGACGCCGAGGCGCTCCGCGCCGCCGTCGGCGAGAACACCGCCGCGGTCCTGATCGAGCCGATCCAGGGCGAGGCCGGGATCTACCCGACCAGCGACGAGGCGCTGCTGGCGGCCCGCCAGGCCTGCGACGAGGTCGGCGCGCTGCTGATCCTCGACGAGATCCAGACCGGGATGGGGCGGACCGGGTCGCTCTGGGCCTACCAGCAGACGCCGGTCAGGCCCGACGTGATGACCAGCGCCAAGGCGCTCGGCGGCGGCGTCCCGATCGGTGCCTGCATCACCGCCCCGGTCGCGGCCGACGTCCTCGAGCCCGGCGACCACGGCTCGACCTTCGCCGGCGGCCCGGTTGCCACCGGGGCGGCGCTGGCGGTTTTCGACGTCGTCAACGATCCGGCGCTGCTGCGCCGGGTGCGGGAGCTGGGAGCCGCGCTGCGGCGGGATCTCGAGGGGCTCGACGGCGTCGCCGAGACCCGCGGGCGAGGCTTGATGATCGGGGTCCGCCTCGAGGACGGGATCGACGCCCAGGCGCTCGGAGCCGATCTGCTCGGGCGCGGGCTGGTCGTCAACGTTCCCGCCCCGAGCACGCTGCGGCTGCTGCCGCCGCTGGTGGTCGATCCCGATCAGATCGAGCGTGCGGTTGGACTGATCGGCGAATCGCTTCTAGGGTTGTCCGTCTCGTGAGACGGAAAGACCGCCCCATGCAACGCAGCGCGCTGGAGACGAATACCTCCGAACGGCTGGCGGAGATCGTCGAAGCGGCCGAGCAGGCTGCCAGAAAGGTGATCGACGATGCCGAATCGGAGGGCCGCCGCTATCTCTCCGAGGCGCAGGAGGAGGCCGACCGGATCGTCGCCGAGCGGCTCGGCTCCCTGTCGGAGGTCGCCGACTCGCTGATCGCTCAGGCCGAGGCGATCAGGCGCCAGTCCGAGCGTTTGCTCGAATCGCTCGCCGTGGCGAAGGCCCAACTCGACGTCGACGGCGGCGCCGAAGCGGAGGCTGCTCCGGACCAGGCCGAGAGCACCCAAGCCGAGCACTGGTCGCGTGTCTCCCACCTCAGCGCCGTCGCTCCGGTCGCGAGGCCCGAGGAGGAGGGACCGCCGGCGGATCGGAGCGACCCAAAGCCCGGAACTCCCGCCGGAGCGCGCCTGCTGGCGACGCAGATGGCGGTTTCGGGCAACAGCCGAGAGGAAATCGAGTCCAGGCTCAGAAACGGTTTCGAGATCGACGACACCGACGCGATCCTGGACGCGATACTCGGACCGGAGGAATAGACAGGTGCACGAGGACCCGACCCGAATGATGAGGACCCAAGGGGGCGACCCCGACGGCGGTCACCCGCGCGGCAACATGCGCCTGGTGGTGGCCTGCCTGGTCGCGGTGATCGTCGGCCTCGTCATCGCGGTGATCGTGATCGCCGGCAACGACAACGGCAGCAGCGCGACCACGTCGAGTTCGGAATCGGTGTCGACGACGCCGGAAACGAGCGCGAGCACGACGACCACGGGTTCGACCACGACCGAACAGACGACGTCGGAATCGACGTCTACCGAACCGACGGAAACGACGACTGGCGAAACGACGCCGACCGAACCGACGACCCCCGAAGAAGAAGAAGGCAGCGGCGGCATCGAAGCGCCCTAGCGCCGCCGCCGGCCGGGCACTCGCCACGAAGTTCGGCGTGCGAGACTTGCGCCTCTCGTGAGCCCCCAGCCACCACACTCAGAGCCGACCGCCAGCTACGAGGCGAACCCGGCGGACGTGCACCGCGTGCTCCTGCTCTACTCGGGTGGGCTCGACACCAGCGTGATGCTGAAGTGGATCCAGGACTCCTACCAAGCCGAGGTGGTGTGCCTCACCGTCAACCTCGGCCAGCCCGGCGAGGACTACGGCGTGATCGAGGCCAAGGCGCGCCAGCTCGGCGCCGTCGACTGCCACATCGTCGACGCCCGCCAGCGCTTTGCCGAGGAGTTCCTGGCGCCGGCGATCAAGGCCAACGCCGTCTACGGCAACGGCTACCCGCTCTTCACCGCCCTCGGTAGACCGCTGATTGCCCAGATGGCGGTGGAATACGCGCGGCAGAGCGGCTGCGACACGATCGCCCACGGCTGCACCGGCAAGGGCAATGACCAGGTGCGGATCGAGGCCACGGTGGCGACTCTGGCGCCGGAGCTGCGGACGATCGCCCCGGTTCGCTCCTGGCAGATGGGCCGCGAGGAGGAGATCGCCTACGCCCGCGAGCACGGGATCCCGGTCAAGGGCGGCACCGAGGCCGCCCCCTACTCGATCGACGACAACCTCTGGGGCCGCTCCTCGGAGGGTCGCTGGATCGAGGATCTCGGCCACGCGCCCGACGACGACGTCTTCCAGCTCGTCACCCGTCCCGAGTTGGCGCCCGACGAGGCGCAGACGGTGACGATCGGCTTCGAGGCCGGCCTGCCGGTCTCGCTCGACGGCGAGCGGATGGGGCTGGTCGACCTGCTCGAAGCGGCTGCCGAGATCGGCTGCCGTCACGGGGTCGGGATCCTCGACCACATCGAGGACCGGATCGTCGGCCTCAAGGTCCGCGACATCTACGAGGTCCCGGCGGCCGCCCTGGTCCTGACCGCGCACGAGGAGCTCGAGCGGCTGGTCGGGACGATCCACCAGAACCAGTTCAAGCCGGGCCTCGACCAGAAGTGGGGTTACCTGGTCTACGCCGGGCTCTGGTGGGAGCCGCTGCGCACCGACCTCGATGCCTACATGGACGCGGTCAACGCCCAGGTGACCGGGGAGATCGGCCTGCGCCTCTACAAAGGCGGCGTCCGCGTCGTCACCCGCTCCTCGCCCAACGCCGTCTACGACGCCGACCTGGCGAGCTTCTCGCAGTCCGGAGGCCTCTTCTCACAATCCGCCTCGCCGGGCTTCATCGAGCTCTGGTCGCTGCAGTCGCGGATGGCGCACATGATCCGCCAGCGCGGCGGGGAGAAGGGGGGAGACTGATGTACGACAGCTTCGGAAGAGCAGCCGTGCGGTTCGCGTTCGGATACCTGCGCCGTCGCTACCGGCGTGAGATCAGGATCGGCTTCGGCCTCAGCGTGGTGGTGATCGGCATCGGCGCGTTCCTGGCCAGCCGCAACGTACGCGAGGGCTGATCCGCAACGCTTCCGATCCGCAAGTTTCCATGCGGGTTATCGTCAACTTGTGAGGAAGCGCTAACAAAGTCCGCTAGCCTCAGGCTCCTCTTGGGGGTGGCACGGACCAGAAACGAATTCGTCGCAATTTGCAGCGGGGTGGCGCTGTTCTGTGGCCTCTTGGTGGCGGTTCTGGCGATCGCCGCCAACGCGCGGGCCGCCGACGCCGGCAGCCTCGAAGCGAAGCTCTCCTCGGCGCGCGGCGAAGCCGGCTCGATCGCCGCCGGCCTGCGCGAAAGCCACGAACAGCTCACCGCCGCCGAAGGCGAAGCGGCGGCGGCCGAAGCGCACGAGGAACGGCTCTCCGGCCTGCTGGCCGAAGGCGAAGAGCGCGCCGCGGCGCTGAGCGACAAGGTCGCGCTCACCCGCAGGCGACTGGCGTCCGAGAGGGCGCGACTGCGCCGCTCCCGTCAGGCCCTGGCCGAGCGGCTGGTGGCGATCTACGAGAGCGGCACGCCGAGCACCGCCAGCCTGGTGCTCGGCTCCAGCGACTACCAGGACCTGCTTACCCAGACCGAATACCTGCGCGAGATCTCCGAATCCGACAGCGCCCTGGCCAGCCGCGTCGAGCAGGTCCGCAACGCCGTCGAGCACGAGGTCGGTGTGGTCAGCGACCTGAGGCAGAAGGCCGTCGCCTACGACGAACGCCTGGCCGCGGCCCGCTCGGAAATCTCCGCGGTGCGCGAAGCCGCCCAGGCCTCCGCGTCTCACCTGCAGTCGGTCAGCGCCGGCCGCGAAGCCTCGCTCGCACAGTTGAAACGGAGCATCGGCAATTGGGTCGCCGAGGTCCAGGAAGCGCGGGCGGCCGAAGCGCGGGTGTCGACCGAAGCCGAAGCCGAAGAAGAAGTCGGGCGCTGGCTCGGCGGCCCGTACTCGATCCCGGCCTACATCGTGATGTGCGAGTCCGGCGGCAACTACAGCGCCGTCAACCCATCTTCCGGCGCCGGCGGCGCCTACCAGGTGCTGCCGTCCACCTGGGAACTCTACGGCGGCAAGGGCGAACCCCAGAACGCCCTCAAAGCCGAACAGGACCGGATCGCGAGCGAAATCTGGGCGGATTCAGGACCTAGCGCTTGGGTGTGTGGGTGACCAGGGACCCCGGGTAGGGGTTTCACTTAACTTTTTTGTGGGACCGCTTCCAGCTTCGCCCGGAGCTGGGAAGCAAAAAAGTACAAGACGTTCCACCCCTACCCGGGACCCCTGGACGCGCGCCGTCTAAGCGCTCGTCCCTCGGGACGGGCAGATTTCAACCTCTCTCGGTCAGAGCTTGCGAGGGACGGTGGAGGGGTTGCGGTGTCCCTCTCGCAAGCGGCGTCCTGATTTTCGCCATGCCCGTCGGCGAGAGATGCGCAGTTAACGGCGAAAATCCCAGCGCAGCGGGAGGGACGGCCCGACCCCTCCCTCCGCCTATGCAGTTTTCTGCCCCGAAGACCCCCGGAAGTAGCGCGAAAGGGTCGTGGAAGGCGGCGGTGGCATCTGCCCCGGTTGGCATGATCGGCGACAGCCCGTGAGTTCCCCTGCCGCCGTCCATCTGCATGCCCACAGCGAGTACTCGCTGCTCGATGGCGCCTGCAAGATCGATGCGATGGCGGCACGGGCGGCGGAGCTCGGTCAGCCTGCCCTTGGACTCACCGATCACGGGGTGATGAACGGCGCCGTCGATCTCTACAAGGCCTGCAAGAAGCACGGGATCAAACCGATCGTCGGGCTCGAGGCCTATCTGGTCGAGGATCGCAAGACGATCAGGGAACAGACTCGATACGAGCGCAACCACCTGACGCTCCTGGCCGAAAGCGACCTCGGCTTCTCCAACCTGGTCAAGCTCACCTCGGCCGGCTTCCTCGAGGGCTTCTCACGCGGGAAGGCCAACGTCGACATGGACCTGCTCTCCCAGCATTCCGAGGGCGTGATCGTCCTCACCGGCTGCCTGCAGTCCCGTTTTTGCCGCCGCCTGGTCGAAGAGCGCGCCGGCGACGCCCGCGCCCACCTCGACGACCTGATCCAGGCATTCGGGCCCGACCAGGTCTATTTCGAGGTGCAGAAGAACGGCATCGCCGAGCAGGACAAGGCCAACGCGGGGATCGTCCGCTTCGCCCGTGAGCTCGGCCGGCCGGTGGTCGGCACCGCCGACGTCCACTACCTGCGGCGCGAGGACTTCGCCAACCACGCGGCGCTGCTCTGCGTGCAGACGAAGTCGACCCTGGAAGCGCCGAAGATGAGCTTCGACACGAACGAGTTCTACATCAAGAGCTCGGAGGAAATGATCGAGTCCTTCGCCGAGTGGCCGGAGGCCGTCCCGACCTCGCGCGAGATCGCCGAACGCTGCTCGCTGGACATCGAGCTCGGCAGCCTGCTGCTGCCGCGCTACCCGACCGAGAACGGCGAGGAGCCCGAGGCGATGCTGCGCCGGCTCGCCGGCGAGGGGCTGCGCGCGCGCTACGGCGACCCGGCTCCCGCCGAGGCCGTGGAGCGGCTCGAGTTCGAGCTCGGGGTGATCGAGGAGATGGGCTTTTCCTCCTATTTCCTGATCGTCTGGGACTTCGTCCGCTACGCGAAGGAGAACGGCGTCGCCGTCGGCCCGGGCCGAGGATCGGCGGCGGGCTCGATCGTCTCCTACATCCTCAAGATCACCGATCTCGACCCGCTCGCCGAGGGCCTGATCTTCGAGCGCTTCCTCAACCCCGGCCGCAAGTCGATGCCGGACATCGACATCGATTTCTCCGTCCGCGGCCGCGAGCGGATGATCCGCTACGTCGGCGAGAAGTACGGCCGCGAATCGGTCGCCCAGATCATCACCTTCGGCAAGATGGCGCCGCGCGCGGCGACCCGCGACGCCGCCCGCGTCCTCGGTTTCGACTACGGGACCGGCGACCGCCTTGCGAAGCAGATCCCGGAGCCGATCATGGGCCGCAGCCCCTCCTTCGAGGAATGCCTGAAGTCGGGCCAGGAGCTGAAACGGACCTACGACGCCGAGCCCGACGCGAAGAAGATCATCGACGTCGCCCAGGGCCTCGAGGGAATCATCCGCAACAACTCGATCCACGCCGCCGCGGTGGTGATCTCCGACCGTCCTCTGCAGGAGGTCGTGCCGCTGCAGCTGGCCGAGGACCGCAACGCCCCGGCGGCGGCCGGCAACGGCAACGGCTCGGCCAAGCCGGAGCGCCAGTACAAGATCGTGACCCAGTACTCGATGGGTCCGATCGAGGAGCTGGGACTGCTGAAGATGGACTTCCTCGGCCTCCGCAACCTCGACGTGATCGAGGACGCGATCGACATCATCGCCCGCTCGCGCGGCGAGACGATCGACATGGAGCAGATCCCGATCGACGACGCCAAGACCTACGCGATGCTGGCCAAGGGCGACTCGACCGGCGTCTTCCAGTTCGAGTCCGAGGGCATGCGCGACGCGCTGCGCAAGGTCGGGCCGACCGAGTTCGCCGATCTGGTCGCGCTCGGCGCCCTCTACCGGCCCGGGGCGATGGCCTATATCCCCGCCTACGCGAAGGGCAAGAAAGACCCATCGACGGTGCGCTACCCGGACCCGCGCCTGCGCGCGATCACCGAGGAGACCCACGGCTGCGTCATCTACCAGGAGCAGCTGATGGAGATCTCGCGCTCGATGGCGGGCTTCACGGGCGCCGAGGCGGACGACCTGCGCAAGGCGATCGGCAAGAAGAAGCGCGAGCTGATGGCGACGATGAAAGACAAATTCATGCAGGGGCTGGCGGAATCGAACACCGCCCCGAACGTCGCCAAGGACCTCTGGAAGCTGAACGAAGCGGCAGCCGACTACTCCTTCAACAAGTCCCACGCCGCCTGCTACGGGCTGATCTCCTACCGCACCGCCTACCTCAAGGCCAACTACCCGGCGGAGTACATGGCGGCGGTGATCTCCTCGGTGATGAACACCAAAGACAAGGTCCCGTTCTTCGTCAACCGCTGCGCGGAGATGGGGATCGACGTGCTGCCGCCGGACGTCAACTCCTCCGACCACAGCTTCGTCGTCAACGAGAAGGCGATCCGCTTCGGCCTCGACGCGGTCAAGAACGTCGGCCACTCGGCGGTGGAGGCGATCCTGCGCGCCCGCGAGGACGGCGCCAGCTTGGCCTCGATCTGGGACTTCTGCGAGCGGGTCGACTCTCGCGCGGTCAACAAACGGGCGATCGAGTGCCTGATCAAGTGCGGCGCGCTCGACTCGACCGGGGCGACCCGCCGGGGAATGCTGGAGGCGCTGCCGGCAGCCCAGTCGGCCGGTCAGAAGGCCCAGGAGGACGCCCAGATGGGGCAGGGGTCGATCTTCGACTTCGGCGAGGACGCCGGCGGCGGGGCGACGCAGTCCCAGGCTCATCACCGGCCGCCGATCTCGGGCGCCGAGTTCGACCGGGCCGAGCTGCTGGCGATGGAGAAGGAGACCCTCGGCACCTACCTCTCCTCGCATCCGCTGGCCGAAGTCGGAGCCGCCCTGCGGGCGCGGGTGGACTGCAGCCTGGCCCAGCTCGGCGGCAAGCCCGACGGCGCCTGGGTGACGGTTGGCGGCATCGTCGTCGACTGCAAGAAGATCCGCACCAAGAGCGGCAGCCAGATGATGTTCGCGACCCTCGACGACGTCGAGGGTCAGGTCGAGATGCTGGTCTTCAAGGCCGACCAGGCCGAGAGCGCGGCGGTGATCGCCCCCGACGCGATCGTCCTCGTTCGCGGCCGGCTCGACCACAAGGACCGCGGCGAGACCAAGCTTGTCGTTCAGGAGGCGCAGCGCTTCGAACCCGACAGCGACGAGATCGCCAGCGCCGCCAAGGTCGCGATCCCGACCGGGCCGATCCAGCTGACGGTCGACGCCGCGACCCTCAACCCGGAACTCGTCGACGAACTGAAGGCCGTCTTCGAGCACCACAAGGGAGACTCCGACGTCCACCTCGTGATGCAGACCAGCGCCGGCCCGAAACGCCTGCGCTTCGGCAGCGAGTACCGGGTTCGGCCGTCGAGCAATCTGCGCAACGAGATCGGCCAGGTTCTGGGGCCGGACGCCCTGGCGGCTTGATTCGGCCAAACCGCTTGGTTCCGCGGTGTCGGCTCCCTAGACTTCACACATGACCGTCACGCGCACCGAGGTCGGCGAATGCCGCCAGTGCCGTTCCTTCTGCGACAAGATGGTCGAGCCGCGCGGTTGCATCGAGCTTGGTTGCCGCTTCCTCTACAGCTACGTCGACCGCTTCAACGGCAACCAGTACGTCGGCTGCATGCAGAAGGTGTTCGGGGCCGAGATCGAGCTCTCGGCGGTGCTCGAGCCCGGCGGCTTCGGCGGCGTCAAGATGACGGGCGATCCGCTGCCGCACTGCCAGTTTGCGGTCGAGCGGGCCTACGAGGGCAGCGGCGAGTCCTACGACTGCGTCAACCGTCGCTTCTTCGACTGCACCGAAGAGGGCTCCGAGGGCCTGCGCGCATTCGATCTGCGCGACGTCTGACAACGACACCGTTTCGTGTAATACTTCCGGCATGTCGGAAGCGACGGCGGTTACCGAGGTGGATGCGAACGGAGCTCTGAACGGGACGGCCGGAGACGGTGCCAAGTCCGATCAGAGCGGTCCGACCTTCACGCTCGAGCTCAACCAGGATCAGAAGGACATTCGCGACTGGGTCCACGGTTTCGCCGAGGGCGTCGTCAGGCCCGCCGCCGCGGAATGGGACGAGCGCGAGGAAACGCCTTGGCCCGTGATTCAGGAGGCCGCAAAGATCGGCCTCTACAGCTTCGAAGCGATGGGGCAGTTCTGGGCCGACGAGACCGGCCTGACTCTCCCGATCGCCAACGAGGAGCTCTTTTGGGGGGATGCCGGCATCGGCATGGCGATCATGGGCACCTCGCTCGCGGTCGCCGCAATCTTCGGGCAGGGAACCCCGGAGCAGATGGGTGAGTGGATACCGCAGTGCTTCGGCACGCCGGACGATGTCAAGCTCGGTGCCTTCTGCGCCTCCGAGCCCGACGCCGGCTCCGACATCTCGGCGATCCGCACCACCGCCAAGTACGACGAGGCCGGCGAGGAGTGGGTGATCAACGGCCAGAAGGCTTGGGCGACCAACGGCGGCATCGCCAACGTCCATGTCGTGATCGCCTCGGTCGATCGCGAGCTCGGTTCGCGCGGCCACGCCGCCTTCGTGATCCCGCCGGGGACCAAGGGCTGCGAACAGGGCGCCAAGGTCAAGAAGCACGGCCTGCGCGCCTCTCACACCGCCGACGTTCATCTCGACGACTGCCGCATCCCCGGCTCCTGCCTGCTGGGCGGCAAAGAGAAGCTCGACGAGCGCCTGGCGAGGGTCCGCGAGGGCAAGAAGTCGAAATCCCAGGCGGCGATGCAGACCTTCGAGGCGAGCAGGCCGACGGTCGGCGCCCAGGCGCTCGGCATCGCCCGCGCCGCCTACGAGTACGCGCTCGAGTACGCCAAGGAGCGCGAGCAGTTCGGCCGCGCGATCATCGAGAACCAGTCGATCGCCTTCACCCTGGCTGACATGAAGCTGGAGATCGACGCCGCTCGGCTGCTGGTCTGGCGGGCGGCATGGATGGGGCGGACCGGGCGGACCTTCGAAAACGCCGAGGGCTCGATGTCGAAGCTGAAGGCCGGCGAGGTCGCGGTTTGGGCGACCGAGCGGGCGATCCAGATCCTCGGCGGCAACGGCTACACCCGCGAGTTCCCGGTCGAGCGGATGCACCGCGACTCGAAGATCTACACGATCTTCGAGGGCACCTCAGAGATCCAGCGCCTGGTCATCTCCCGCGCGATCTCCGGCGTCCACGTCAAATAAGCGAATTTACGGCGGGAGAGCGAGGATCGGCCTTGTGGCCGGTCCTTGTCGCCTGCTTGGGGCGGGGCCGGCCGAGGCCGGGAGCTTCCGCGGGACGGTGGCGGGAGAGGGCGTCGACGTCACTAGCCCTGGCGGCGTTTGAGGCCTTCGCGGCGGAGTTTCTTGGCGAGAGTGACTTCCTTCTCGTCTGAGCCCTTCTTGTCCGGGCCGGGGGTCTCGAGGGTGGCGGGGAGGCCCTCGAAGCGAGGCTCCGAGAGGAAGGCGGAGAGGCCCTTCTTGCCCATCTCGCCCTTGCCGACGTTGGCGTGGCGGTCGCGGCAGGAGCCGAGGGGGGCGGCGGCGTCGTTGACGTGGATGCAGCCGAGCCGGTCGAGGCCGACCTTCTGCTCGGCTTCGTCGAGGACGGCGCTGAGGTGCGCTTCGTCGGTGATGTCGTAGCCCTGGACGAACATATGGCAGGAGTCGAGGCAGAGACCGAGGCGCTTGCCCGAGCCGGCGAGCTCGATCAGGTCGGCGGTCTGGTCGAAGTCCCGCCCCAGCAGCCCTTTGTGGCCCGCGGTCTGCTCGAGCAGCAGCGGGCAGTGGTCGCTGTCCTTGAGCGCCGCCGCGATCGTCTTCGCCGCTCGTTTCATCGACGGGTCCAGCGGCTCGCCTTTCTGCGCTCCTGGGTGCAGCACGACTCCGGCGGCGCCGATCGCGTCGCCGATCCGCAGCGCGTGGGTCAGCGACGCGAGCGACTTCTTTCGCAGCTCGGCGTCTTTGCTGGCGCAGTTGATCAGGTAGACGGCGTGGATCACCACCGCTTCGACCGCGGAGGCCTCCATCGCCTCGCGGAAGGCGGTGAAGTCCTCCTCGCCGTATTTGGTCGGCCGCCACATGCGCGGGCTCTGGTGGAAGATCTGGATAGATTCGCAACCCCGCTCCTCGCCGCGCTCGATCGCGTTGGCGAGCCCGCCTGCGGTGGAAACGTGCGCCCCGATCAACATGACTAGCGAAAACCCCCGTCTCAGATTTGCCCCCTCGCCGACCGGTGCGCTGCACATCGGCGGAGCGAGGACGGCACTCTACAACTGGCTCGCGGCGCGGCACGAGGGCGGCAAGCTGGTGCTGCGGATCGAGGACACCGACCGCGAGCGCTCGATCGCGGAGAACGTCGAGCAGATCCTCGACGCGATGCGCTGGCTCGAGCTCGACTGGGACGAGGGCCCGATCTCCCAGGCCGGCAGGGCGGACAGCCACGCCGCGGCCCTGGGGCGGCTGCTCGAGTCCGGCGCCGCCTACCGCGACGCCGCCACGGCCAAGGACGTCGAGGCCTGGAAGGCCGAGCACGGGACCCGGCGTGGCTACCGCGGCACCCCGACCGAGGAGCCCGGAGCGGCGGTGCGGCTGCGGGTGCCCGACTCGGGCGAGACCGTGGTCGAGGATCTGATCCGCGGTCCGGTCTCCTTTCCCAACACGAGCTACGACGACTTCGTCATCGCCCGCGGCGATGGCACCGTCCTCTACAACTTCGCGGTCGCGATCGACGACGCCGAGATGGGGATCACCGACGTCGTCCGCGGCGACGACCACCTCTCCAACACCCCCAAGCAGCTGCTGGTCCTCGCCGCCCTCGGCCACGAGGCGCCGCGCTACGCCCACCTGCCGCTGCTGCACGGGCCCGACGGTAAGAAGCTCTCCAAGCGCCACGGCGCCGCCTCCGTCCAGGAGCTGCGCGACTCCGGCTACCTACCGGCGGCCGTCCGCAACTACCTGGCGCTGCTCGGCTGGGGCACCGACGACGACACGACGCTGATGCCGACCGAGGAGCTGGTCAGGCGCTTCCGGGTCGCCGACGTCGGCAAATCGGCGGCGATCTTCGACGAGCGCAAGCTGCGCTGGCTGAACGGCCGCTTCATGCGCGAGATGCCGCTGGACGAGTACACGGCGGCGGTCGCCCGCCATCTCGGTCGCGAGTCCGACGCGCGGCTGCGCGCCGCCTGTGAGATCGCCCAGGAGAAAGCGCAGACGCTGGATGAGGTCTGGCCGCTGATCCGCTTCCTCTTCGAGCCGCCGGTCGACGACGAGAAAGCCTGGGCGAAGGTGATGAAAGCGGACACGGGGGCTCTCCTCGCGGCCGCGGCAGAGGCGCTGGCGGCGGTGGAGCCCTTCGATCCCGCCTCGATCGAGTCCGGGTTGGCGCCCCTGCTGGAGCGCTTCGAGATCAAGCCAGGCAGGCTCTACCAGCCGATCAGGGTCGCGATCACCGGCAGCTCGGTCTCGCCGGGGATCTTCGAGTCCCTCTCCGTTTTGGGCCGTGAGCCGGCCCTGGACAGGATTTCGACCGCCGTGGAGCGCCTTTCGGCCTCATCTGCGGACGGATAGGCGAACCCGGCCCACGTCGCGAAAGTACATTCGGCTAAACCAAACGTCCCTAACTGCCGATGAGTTGTGCCAATGGCACCAACGTCCACTCAGCAGGGCAACGCCAAGGTCGGGACGCATAACGCTCCGGCGAAAGCCGGCGGCCGCGGGGCGCCCGCTCCGGGCAGCAGGCTGGCCGAAGCATTCGAGGCCGTAGAGCGCTTTCCGGTCCTGATCGAGTCGCGAGAGCGAGTGATCGCCGCCGCGACCGCCGAGACGGCACGAATCGGCGAACTGGTTGAAGCCGTCGAGGCCGACGTCGCCCTGACCATCTCAGTGCTTCGCTTCGCCAATCGCAGCGGCCTCGTCGCCGGCGGCGTGGGGGGGATCCCCGATGCGGTCGACGTGCTCAAGCCCTCCGGTGTCCTGGCGATCGCCGGTACCGCCCCGAGCTTTGACTTCTTCGAATCCAACGGCGGTTGGGAGCTCAAACCCGAGCGCTTCCGCGTCCACGCCCTCGCCACCCAGCGCGCAGCCAGCCAGATCGGCCGCGCCATCGGCTGGGTCGAACGCGACGAGCTCGCGGTCGCGGCGCTCCTTCACGACGTCGGCAGGCTCGTGATCTCGCGCCTGCACCCGGGCTACAAGGTCTATTTCGACGCGATCTCCCGCACCCCCGAGCAGCGTCTGCGCGACGAACGTGAGCAGCTCGGCATCGACCACCCGCTGGTCGGTGGCGTGCTGGCCCGGCGCTGGAATCTGCCGCAGCGGATCGCGGTCGCGATCGAGCGCCACCACGCCGACGAGTCCGACGGTCTCGCCGCTCTCGTAGCCACCGCCGACATGGTCGCCCACTACTCCCAGGGCGAGGCGATCTCGCCGGACCGGCTGCACGCCAGTGCCGAGCGCTGCGGACTCAGCCCGGTCGCCCTCCGCGATCTTCTCTACGAGCTGCCGCTACCCCACCAGGAATCGTCTCGGATCAGCGAGCCGTGCCCGCTCTCGGCGCGCGAGCTCGACGTCCTCCGCCACCTCTCCGAGGGCATGGTCTACAAGCAGATCGCCGGCGAGATGCACCTCTCGGTCTCGACCATCCGCACCCACCTTCACAACGTCTACGGCAAGATCGGCGCCGTCGACCGCGCCCAGGCGGTTCTCACCGCCCGCGACCGCGGCTGGATCTAGTCGACCAGACACTCGCGCAGGGCGATCGCCACTGCGTGGGTGCGGTTCTTGGCGCCGAGGCGGGCGATCGCGTTCTTCATGTGCGTCTTCACCGTCTCTTCGCTGAGATCGAGTTCGCGCGCCGCCACCGTCGTCGACTCGCCGTTGGCGAGCAGCTGCAGGATCTGGCGCTGGCGCTGGGTCAGCTTCCCGCGGCTTCCTTTCGGCGGCACCGCCGGGTCGACGAAGGTCTCCTGGGCGGCGGCGGCGTCGACCGCCTGACGCAGCTCCGCGGTGCCGGCGGTGCGGGCGACGTAGGCGCTGGCGCCGGCCTGCAGCGCGGCGTTGGCGGTGTGGCGCTCGGGTCGCTCGCCGTGGGCGACGATGCCGATCGAGGCCGAGGTGCTGCGCAGGGCGCGGATCGCCTCCGGGCCGCTGATCGAGGCCTCGGTGCCGATCTGCCGCCGGCGCATGTCGACGATCGCGACATCGAAGTCGCCGATGTCGCGAACCAGGTCGAGAGCCTCCTCGCGACTCGAGGACTCGTGGACCTCGAAGCGGTCGCCGAGAACCTCGCGAACCCCCAACCGGACGAGAGGGTGATCGTCGATCACAAGGCAGTTTGCGCGTTCGCTCAGGACTGCTTCCGATCACTCGTCGCGGGCTCTGGCGCCAGGTGCTTCCCCGCGCCCCATCGATTCCGATCCTAGCCCAGGCCGCGAGCGTGCGGTAGAAAGTCGTTGTGATCTCGATTACGTCCAAGTCTCGCTACGCCGTCGTCGCCCTCGCCGAGCTCGCCCGCTCCGGGGATCGGCCGGTTCCGATCAAGGAGCTGGCCGAGCGCCGGGACATCCCGGAGCAGTTCCTCGAGCAGCTCTTCTCGACCCTGCGTCGGGCCGGATTGCTGACCAGCCACCGCGGAATGCGCGGCGGCTACACGCTCTCGAGGGCGCCGGAAGAGATCACCGTGCTCGAGGTGGTCCAGGCCCTCGACGGCAAAATCGGCCAGGAGGCCGACGAGGCCGGCGGGATCTGGGCCGAGGGCGTCACCGCCCTGCGCAAGGTCTTCGGCCAGACGACGATCGCCGAAGTCGCCAGGCGCGAGGCGGAAGAGGCGGGCAGTGGCATGTACTTCATCTAGCGACCGTCGCTGTCGGGTGGCCGATGGAGCCAGGGGGACTTTCGGTTCTAGCAGGGCGGCGGCACGGGGACGGTCGGTCCTGAACTTTGGACCTGGCAGCCTCGTAGTCCAGGCAAGCCAAGAAACCGATGAAAGGGAGACAACTCATGGCTCGCAACAAAGGTGTCCCGGCCCTGCTGGCGATAGCGGTGCTCGCGGGAGCATTGATGCTCGGCGTGCTCGCAACGCAAGCGCAGGCGGCCCTCATACATCTCGATGGGACGATTCTGTCGAAGGACGTCGGCGCGAAGACCTTTCGGATCAGTACCCAGAGCGGAAAACAGGTCCGCGTCAAGGTCAACGCGAGTACCGTGTTCCAGCGCATCACCGGGGGGTTCGGTGGCCTGCGGAAAGGGATGCGGGTCGAGGTCGAAGCCAAGCAGACCAGCAGTGGGCTGCTCGCCAAGCACGTTGAGCCCAAGGAAAGCGGTGGCGGCGGCGGTGGTGGTGGCGGCGGTGGCAATGACGGCCCGAACCACGGCTGAGCCCTCCATCTAGGGCGATTCTGGGCGAGACCGAGGCCCGGACGGTCACGGAGCGGCTGCTGCTGCGCCCGCCCACGGCGGCGGACGACGCCGCGTACCTCGGGCTCTTCCTCCGTGAGGAGGTGGGGGAGTGGCTGCGACCGCAGCCGCTCCCTCCGCTCACGGTCGCGGGCGTGCGGGAGATGTTGAGCGAGGACATCCGCCTCTGGGGCGAACTCGGCTTCGGCCGCGGCCGGCGGAAACTGGCCTAGAGTGCCGAGCCATGCTTTCTCGAGACAGCGGCCAGCGGCGATGAGGATCGGGGCGGAGGCTTCGGCGGTCGTCGGCAACACGCCGATGGTGCTGCTGGACCGGATGGCCGCGGGGCTCGGCGGGCAGGTCTGCGCCAAGCTCGAGTACTTCAATCCCGGCGGCTCGGTCAAGGACCGGATCGGGGTGGCGATGATCGACGCCGCCGAAGAAGAGGGGCTGGTCAAGCCCGGTAGCTCGGTCGTGGTCGAGCCGACCAGCGGCAACACCGGGATCGCGCTGGCGATGGTCTGCGCCGCCCGTGGCTACGAGCTGATCCTGACCCTGCCGGAGGGGATGAGCCGCGAGCGCGCCAAGCTGCTGCGCGCCTACGGGGCCGAGGTCCGCGAGACGCCCTCGCTGGGCGGGATGAACGAGGCGGTGGCGCTGGCCGAGGAGATCCGCGAGCAGCGCAAAGGCTTCATGCCGATGCAGTTCTCCAACCCCGCCAACGCCGAGGCGCACCGCCGCGGCACCGCCGAGGAGATCTGGCGCGACACCGACGGCCAGATCGGCGCATTCGTCGCCGGCGTCGGCACCGGCGGCACGATCACCGGGGTCGGGCGGATGCTGAAGGAGCGGGCACCGGAGGCGCTGGTGGTCGCGGTCGAGCCGGCCGGCTCGCCGGTGCTCTCCGGCGGCCCCCCGGGCCCCCACAAGATCCAGGGAATCGGCGCCGGCTTCGTTCCCGAGGTGCTCGACCGTGACGTCATCGACGAGATCCTCTCGGTCAGCGACGAGGATTCGCTCGAGACCGCCCGGCTGGCGGCGCGCGAGGAGGGCATTCTCTCGGGAATCTCCGCCGGCGCCAACATCTGGGCGGCGCTGCAGATCGCGGCGCGGCCGCAGATGGCCGGCAAGAGGGTCGTGACGATCGTCTGCGATTCGGGCGAGCGCTACATGTCCCTACCCTTCTTCTCACCATGAGCAGGTGGAAGAGGGTGGTCTCCGAGGTCCGCGCTGACGTCGCCACGGCGCGCGACCGCGACCCTGCCGCGCAGGGTGTCTCGACCTTCGAGATCCTCAGCAGCTGGGCCGGGGTGCAGGCGCTGCTCGCCCACCGCGCCGCCCACGCGCTGCTCGAGGCACGGGTTCCGGTGCTGCCGCGGACGATCGCCTACATCACCCGCGCCGTGACCGGGGTGGAGATCCATCCTGCGGCCGAGATCGGCGAAGAGTTCTTCATCGACCACGGCTCCGGAGTGGTGATCGGAGAGACCGCCCGGATCGGCTCGCGGGTGACGCTCTACCAGGGGGTCACCCTCGGCGGAACCGGCTTCCAGCGTGGCAAGCGCCACCCGACACTCGGGGACAACGTCACCGTCGGCTCCGGCGCCAAGCTGCTCGGGCCGATCGCCGTCGGCGACGGCGCCAAGGTCGGCGCCAACACCGTCGTCGTCGAGGACGTGCCGCCGGGCGCGACCGTCGTCGGCAATCCCGGCCACCCGGTCAGGGTCGAAGGCAAGCGGGTCGAGGGGCCCGACGCGGACTGGATCCACCTGCCGGACCCGATCGCCGATGCGATCAAGGCACTTTCGGAGCGGATCGTCGACCTCGAGCAGCGCCTTGCCGAGCTCGACGGCGGCAACGGGCCCGTCGCCGACGCGCCGGAGATCCGCCGCCGCACCGGGCGTTCGTCGGCCGGCGGCTGAGATAGCGTGAGCGGACCGGTTTCGTCCCGCCCGGGTCTCCAGTCCACGCTCTCCCGCTCCGAAAGGACCGCCCTGATGAAGCGCCACCTCCTGCTCTCCTGTCTCGTGCTCGTGTCCGCCCTTGCACTCGCGGCCTGCGGCGGCGGTGGCAGCAGCGACGAAGAGCAGATCGAAGAAGCGATCACGACTTCCGCAACGACCGCCGATCCGACCAACTGCACCAAGCTCGAGACCGCGAACTTCGTCGAACAGAGCTCTGACGAAAGCGGCAAGGCGGCGATCAAGGACTGCGAAAAGGAAGCCAAGGATCCGTCCAGCAACGCCGACTCGGTCGACGTCACCAATGTCGAAGTCAACGGCTCGAAGGCGACCGCGGACGCCGCCATCAGCGGCGGCGGTTTCGACGGCCAGACGGTGACCATCGCCCTGGTCGAAGAAGGAGGCCAGTGGAAGCTCGACCAGATCACCGGTTTCGCCAAGCTCGACACGGCGAAGCTGGGGAAGACCTTCCGGACGCAGTTCGAAGCCTCCGGAGAACTGACCGCCAGACAGACCGACTGCATCGTCGGCGGAATCGAAGAAGCCTCGCAGCCGGAGATCGAAGAATTCCTCCTCAGTGGGTCGTCGACGGCGTTCGTCGAACTGGCCGAAAGCTGCGAATAACCCGGCCCTGGAGCCCCGCCGAGCCCCTGGCTATGCTCGGCGGGTGACGTTTCAGACCGAGTCCGAGAGTCCGCCGGACCGCTACGAGCACCCCGGGGGAGCCCCGACCGAGCCGGGCGCCGACCGGATCGAGCGTCTGCTGGCGGGGCTGAACCCGCCCCAGCGCGAGGCCGTCGAACACAGCGAGGGCGCGCTGTTGGTGATCGCCGGCGCCGGCTCGGGCAAGACCCGGGTGCTGACCCACCGGATCGCCTACCTGCTGGCCACCGGCGAGGCCCGCCCGGGGGAGATCCTCGCGATCACCTTCACCAACAAGGCGGCCGCGGAGATGCGCGAGCGGGTCGGGGAGCTGATCGGCCGCTCGGTGCGGGCGATGTGGGTGACGACCTTCCACTCCGCCTGCGCGCGGATGCTGCGCGTCGACGCCGAGCGCCTCGGCTACTCGCGGGGCTTCACGATCTACGACCAGTCGGACTCGCTGCGGATGCTCAAACGCTGCCTGCGCGAGCTCGGGGTGGACCCGAAACGCTATCCGCCGCGGGCGATCCACTCGAAGATCTCCGGCGCCAAGAACCAGCTGATCGACGCCGACATGTACGCGGAAACGCAGGGCAGTGTCTTCGAGGAGGTCGTCGCCGAAGCCTTCCCGCTCTACGAGAAAAGGATGCTGGAAGCCAACGCGATGGATTTCGACGACCTCCTGGTCCGGACGGTCAACGCGCTGGAGCTCTTCGAGGAGGTCCGCGAGCGCTGGCGCCGCACCTTCCGCCACGTCCTCGTCGACGAGTACCAGGACACCAACCACGCCCAGTACCGGCTGCTGCAACTTTTGGCTTCAGAGCACGGAAATCTGATGGTGGTGGGCGACGAGGACCAGTCGATCTATAGCTTCAGACACGCTGATATCCGCAACATCTTGAGCTTCGAGGAGGACTTCCCGGAGGCGGCGGTGGTCAAGCTCGAGCAGAACTACCGCTCTACCCAGACGATCCTCTCGGCCGCCAACGCGGTCGTCGAGCGCAACCGCGAGCGGCGCCCGAAGAAGCTCTGGACCGAGGTCGAGGGCGGGGAGAAGGTGCAGCTCTCCGAGCTCGGCGATGATCATGAGGAGGCGCGCTGGGTGGCGGCGGAGATCGAGCGGCTGGGCGAGGACCACGGCGTCGCCCGCTCCGACGTCGCGGTCTTCTACCGGACCAACGCGATGAGCCGGATCCTCGAGGACACGCTGGTCCGCTTCGAGCTGCCCTACCAGGTCATCGGGGGCACCAAGTTCTACGACCGCGCCGAGGTCAAGGACGCCGTCGCCTACCTCAACCTGCTGTTCAATCCCGCCGACCAGGTCTCCTTCGCGCGGATCGTCAACTCGCCGCGGCGGGGGATCGGCAACACCACCCAGGGCCGGCTCGCCTCCTACGCGAACACCGCCGGGCTGACGATCTGGGAGGTGATCGAACGGGCCGAGGAGGTGCCCGGGCTGAGCGCCGCCGCGATCAAGGCCGTCTCGCGCTTCTTCGAAACCGTCGACCTGTTGCGGGCGCGGGTGGATTCCGGGGCGGCGGTCGCCGACGTCCTGCAGGCGGTGCTGAGCGAGACCGGCTACCTGGAAGCGCTCGAAAACGAGCGCACCGTTGAGGCCGAAGGGCGGGTCGAGAACCTCGAAGCGCTGGTCGAGGCGGCCACGGAGTTCGACGTGAACCGCGAGCGCGAGGGCGAGAGCGAGGTGCCGCCGCTGGAGGAGTTCCTGCAGCAGATCTCGCTGCTCAGCGACCAGGACTCGATCCAGGAGGAGCAGGAGCTGGTCACCCTGATGACCGTCCACAACGCCAAGGGGCTCGAGTACGACACGGTCTTCGTCGTCGGCTGCGAGGACGGCTCCTTCCCCCACATGCGGGCGCTCGAAGAGGGTGGCGAGGAAGAGGAGCGCCGGCTCTGTTACGTCGCCATCACCCGCGCCCGCCAGCGCCTCTACATGACCTGGGCCCGCGAGCGGCGCCTCTTCGGGCGGGCCGAGCGCAACCTGCCCTCGCGCTTCATCGACGAGCTGCCGGTCGAGCTGACCGAACGCCATGCGACCGCGTCGACCACGGTCGGCGGCATGACCTGGAGCCCGACGCCCAGCGCCAACCCGGCCCAGCCGGTCGATCCGGGGCCGGCGCTGGAACTCCAAACCGGCGACGACGTCGTCCACGCCAGCTTCGGTGACGGGGTCGTGACCGGGGTCGAGCCCGGGGGCGTCGTCATCGTCCGCTTCTCCGGCGATGGCTCCGAGCGCAAGCTGATGGCCGATTACGCGCCGATCCGGAAGCGCTAGCCCGGTGTCCGCGCGGGTGATCGACGGCAAGGCGATCGCCGCCGCGGTCCGCGAGCGGGTGCGCGGCGAAGTCGTCGCCTACGAGGCCGAGGAGGGGCGGGTCCCGACCCTGGCGACGGTGATCGTCGGCGAGGACCCGGCCTCGGAGATCTACGTCGCCAACAAGCACCGTGCCTGTGAGGAGGTCGGGGTGCGCTCGGTCCACCACGGCCTCGCCGCGGGGACGACCCAGAACGAGCTGCTCGAGCTGGTCGGACAGCTCGGCCTGGACCCCGACATCGACGGGATCCTCGTCCAGCTGCCGGTGCCGGCCCAGATCGACGCCGACGCGATCGTCGCCGCCATCGACCCCGGCAAGGACGTCGACGGCCTGACCCCGCTCAACGCCGGCCTGCTCGCCCACGGGACGCCCGGGCTGGTGCCCTGCACCCCCGCCGGGGTGATGGAGATCCTGCGCCACGAAGCGGTCGAGCTCGAGGGCGCGGAGGCCGTCGTGGTCGGGCGCTCGAAGCTGGTCGGGGTGCCGGTCGCGCGCCTGCTCCTCGCGGCCGACGCGACGGTGACGATCTGCCACTCCCGCACCGTCGACCTCGCCGCCACCTGCGCCCGCGCCGACGTCCTCGTCGCCGCGGTCGGCGTTCCCCGGCTGCTGGGCGCCGACGCGATCAAACCCGGGGCCGTGGTGATCGACGTCGGCATGAACCGGAGCGAGGACGGGCTCTGCGGCGACGTCGACTTCGAGGCCGCCTCGGGGCTGGCCTGGGCGATCACCCCGGTCCCGGGCGGGGTCGGCCCGATGACGATCGCGATGCTGCTGGTCAACACCCTCGAGGCGGCCCGGAGGCGGTCGCGCGGGTGAGGCTGAGCAGGCTGGCAGCAGGGGAGGTGATTGCGGCCGCCTCGGCGCTGCTGTTGTTCGTCCTCATGTTCTTCAGCTGGTACGGGTCCCAGGTCTCTGGTCAAGTCGAAAGCCTCGCGTACGTCGGGATCAGCAATGCAGACAGCGCCTGGCAGTCGCTGGGCCTGATCTCACTGGTGCTGACGTTGACCGTCGTCGTCGCCGTCGGGACCGCCGTTCTGCGCGCGTCCGGCTCGAGCTGGGAGCCTGCGATCCCGCCCAGCGGCGCGGTCGCCGTGCTCGGCGGCGTCTCGACTCTGCTGATCCTGTTTCGAATCCTCGTCCTGCCCGCGTTCGGCACCGTCGGCGGCATCACCGTCCGGGCCACTCTCGAGCTTGGTGCGTTCCTCGGCCTCGCCGCGGCCCTCGGCGTCGCCTACGGCGGCTACCGGGCGATGGGCGAACGCGGAACCTCGTTCGCGAAGATCGCCGACCGGCTCTCCGTCAGATCCTCCCGCCCAAAACGGGTCCGGACCAAGAAGGGCTAGGAGAAGCGGCCAGGTCTGCGCATTTGACGCCTATTGCGGGTGTAGGGTCGCGCCGACCGTCCAAGTTCCACGGGAGGATCCGCAAATGGATGTAGACAGGCTGGGCACGGGGGAAAAGATTGCCGCCGTTTCGGCGGTTCTGCTCTTCATATTCATGTTCTTCAACTGGTTCGGAGTCGAAGTCTCGGGGGCGGGAGGCTTCTCGGGGTCGGTTCCCGGGGCGGGGGGCAGCGCCTGGGACGCGCTCGACTTCATCCCGATAGTCCTCGTCGTCACGATCATCGCCGCGCTGGCGAGCGCCGGTCTGCGCCTCAGCGATTCCACCTACGAGCCGCCGATCTCACTCAATGTCGTCGTTACCGCCCTCGGCGTCCTCTCGGCACTGCTGGTCCTCTTCCGCATCGTCGTCCCGCCGAGCTTCGGCAGCTTCGGCAACGTTTCAGTCGACGGCACGGTCGAATTCGGGATCTTCCTCGGCCTGCTGGCGGCCGCCGGCATCGCCTACGGGGGCTTCCGGGCGATGCAGGAGGAGGGCTCGTCCTTCTCCGAAGTTGGAGATCGTTTCTCGGGAGGCTCGGGCACCGGCCCGGCCGCACCGCCTCCGGCCCCGCCGAGCGCCGGAGCTCCGCCGCCGCCGCCACCACCGAGCAGCGAAGGTCCACCTCCGCCGCCACCGCCTCCTAGCGCCTGAAGGTCGGCGGGCTAGTCGGCCGTTTCGGCTAGCCCGCGCGATACCTGCTTGGCGAAGGCGATCACCGTCATCATCGGGTTGACGCCGACCGAGGTGGGGAAGAGGGAGGCGTCGGCGACGTAGAGGCCTCGGGTGCCGTGCACCGACCCGTCCGGCGCGCAGACACCCTCGCCGGCGTCGGCGGCGATCCGGGCGGTGCCCATCGGATGGAAGGCCTCCAGTCGCAGCTCGGCGGGCTTGAAGGTGGTCGTCTCGAACTCGGCGAGGTCGCCCGGTTTCAACACCCCGACCCGGGCGATGTTGGGATAGACCTCGGTGGCGCCGGCGGCGAAGTGGATCTCGGCGGCGCGGGCGATCCCGAAGGCGAGCCGGCGGGCGTCGTCGCGGGTCAGCTTGTAGGAGGCGCGCAGGGACCCCGCGGAGCCGAGCCCGACGCGGCCGGAGGAGAGGTCGGAGAGGTGGACGCCGATCGAGCCGACGTGGCCGAAGTCGAGCATCGCCTGCTGGTGGCTGCGGCCGGCGCCGAGTAGCCAGGCTCCGCCGAAGGCCAGCGGCGTGAAGGTCGCCTCGAGCAGGACCCGCTCGTGCTCCCACTGATCGATGTAGAAGCTCTGCATGACGCCGTCCCAGCCGCGTACTTCCTCGTCGTAGCGGGCGCCGACCCAGCAGGCGGGGTGGATATGGAGGTTGCGGCCGACCTGGCGCCCGCCCAGACCCGAGCGTTGGAGCAGCTCCGGCGTGCCGAGGGCGCCGCCGGCGACGATCACCGCCCGCCTTGCCCGCACGGCAAAGGCGCGGCCGCCCCGGACCCTGCACTCGACGCCGACGGCGCGGCCGTCCTCGACGACGACGCTGCTCGCCTCAACGCCGGCGCGGATCCGCGCTCCGGCGGCGACGGCGCGGGGGAGGTAGCTGACGTGCATGCCGCGCTTGGCGTCGATCTCGCAGCCGAAGGGGCAGGAGCTGCATTGGACGCAGCTGCCGGCGTTGCGGTGGATCGGGGCGCCGCTGGCGCCGATCGCGGCGGCGCCCTCCATCGCCAGCTGGCCGTTGCGACCCATCCGCTCGGGGTCGAGCTGGGTGACGCGGAGGAAGTCCTCGGCCTCGGCGAAGTCGGCGTCGAGGTCGTGGGCCCAGCCGATGCCGAAGCGCTGGCGCCAGTCCTCGAGGACCGGGTCGGGGGCGCGGAAGCAGGTCCCCGAGTTGATCACCGTGGTGCCGCCGACGACCTTCGCCACCGGCACCGGGATCGGCGGCCTGCCATCGGCGATCGTCAGGCCGGAGTCGCGGTAGAGGCTGGCGATCGCCTCGAGGTGGTCGCTCGGGTAGCTGTCGCGGTTGTAGTGCTCGCCGGCCTCGAGCACGAGCACGTCGAGCCCGGCCTCGGCCAGGGTCGCCGCGGCGACGGCGCCGCCGGCACCGGAGCCGACGATGACGACGTCGCATTCCTCACCCGCACCGGCGGGCTCGGTGTCGCCGAGCGAACCGGCGGGCTCGGGCAGCGATCCGTCGGCGAGGCCGCAGCCGATCTCGAAGCCGATCCGCTCCTGCACCTCGGGAGTCACCGCGTAGCCGAGGGTGGAGAACAGCTTTGCCATCAGCAGCAGGTCGTGGTGGAGGGAGAGGCGCGAGCGCTCCAGACGGTGCAGGAAGGCCTCGCGCGCCGGCGGGTCGAGATGGCTGAAGCGCCGTGGGAACGGCGCCCACTCGAATGCCCGCAGGCCGAGCTTCAGCCGGGTAAGCGTCCGCCGCGAGACCGAGCTGAGGAACTGGGCGACCGGGCCGGAGACCTCGACGTCGCGCTCGGCCGCGGGCAGGCCGTCGATGCCAGGCGCCATCGACGCGCAGATCGCGCTCAGAGTCCGTTGCTCAGCGGTCGACAGCCCTGGCGGGCGCTGTCAACCGGGGTCGACCGGCCGGCCGATCCGGCCGACCAGGGCCCAGAGCCCGAGCGAGATCACCACCAGCGAGCCGTCGAGCAGGAAGTTGAGCAGGTAGGCAAAGACCTGTTCGTCGAAGACGAAGAACCCGAGCGTCGCCAGCGATGACGCGGTCTTGCCGGCGGCAAGCACGAGCAGCAGGGCGCGATATCGCACGACATCGGCCTGTGCGACAAGGCAGATCCCGCTGATGACCACCATGTAGGCGAAGCCGAGCGAGAGCCAGAGCTGCTCGTCGCCGTGGGGGGCCCGCGTGTGGTTCCCGAACCATTCGCCGAAGTCCGAGAGCACGTCCAGGGTGCCGTTGGGGACGGCGATGAACAGAAGCCCGACGAGGGCGAACGCGCCTGCGAGCAGGCGAAGGTTGAGGACGACGAATCTCTCGGCGGCGGGTCCCTGCATCCGCGAGGACAATACTGGCTAGCTGGCCAGTCGGGGCGCGAGAGGCGATCTCGGAGCGGCACCTAGAATGCGGCCGATGATCGACCGGGATCAGGTCCTGCATGTGGCTCGACTCGCGCGGCTGAGGCTGAGCGAGGACGACGTCGAGACGATGACGGGGGAGCTGTCGGGGATTCTCGAGCACGTGGATCGGATCGGGAACCTGGATCTGGAGGGGGTCGAGCCGACTTCGCACGTGGTGGCGCTGGAGAACGTGCTCAGGCCCGACGTGCCGCGGCCGAGCTTGCCCCAGGACGTTGCGCTGGCTTCGGCTCCCGAACCGCTGAACGGCGCCTTTCGCGTCCCCTCGCCCCAGGCTGACGCCTGATGGGGGAGCTACTGGGGCTGACCGTCGCTCAGGCGGCGGCGAAGATCGCCGCCGGGGACGTTTCCGCGGCGGAGTACTTCGGGGCTTGGCAGGGCGCGGCGGCGGGCGACGAGCTCAACGCCTACCTCTGGTCGGTCGAGAACGCCGGCGACTACGAGGTCAAGGACGGGCCGCTCGGCGGTATCCCCGTCGCGGTCAAGGACATCTTCTGCACCGAGGGGACGCCGACGACCGCGGGTTCGCGGATCATCGAGGGCTACCGACCCCCCTACACCGCCACCGCCGTGCGCCGCCTCGACGCGGCCGGCGCCCGGGTGCTGGGCAAGACCAACATGGACGAGTTCGCGATGGGCTCCTCGAACGAGAACTCGGCCTACGGGCCGGTGCTCAACCCGTGGGACCGCGGCCGCGTCCCCGGCGGCTCCTCGGGCGGCTCGGCCGCGGCGGTCGCCGGCGGGCTCGCCCCCTGTGCGATCGGCACCGACACCGGCGGCTCGATCCGCCAGCCCGCCTCGCTCTGCGGGATCGTCGGGCTCAAGCCCACCTACGGCGCGATTTCCCGCTACGGGATGATCGCCTTCGCCTCCTCGCTCGATCAGTGCGGCCCGCTGACCCGCGACGTCACCGACGCGGCGCTGCTGCTCGCGGCGATGCAGGGGCGCGACCCCTGCGACTCGACCTCGGTCGGGATCGAGGGGGGGATCGCCGCCCCCAGCCGCGAGGATCTCAAGGGTCTGCGCTTCGGCGTACCGAGCGAGCTCGCCCGCGACACCTTCGACGCCGGCGTTCGCGCGGTCTTCGAGGCCACCCTGGCGCGGATCGAGGAGCTGGGCGGCGAGATCGCCGAGGTCGCGCTGCCGAGCGCCGAGCACGGCATCTCCGCCTATTACGTGATCGCCCCGGCCGAGGCTTCCTCGAACCTGGCCCGCTACGACGGCGTCCGCTACGGGATGCGATCGGGTGGCGACGGCGACCTGCTGGAGATGTACGAGACGACCCGGGCGGAGGGCTTCGGGACCGAGGTGAAGCGGCGGATCATGCTCGGTACCTACGCGCTCTCCTCCGGCTACTACGAGGCCTACTACGGCCAGGCGCAGAAGGTCCGCACCCGGATCGCCGAGGACTTCAAGGCGGCGTTCGCGGAGGTCGACTTCGTCGTCACCCCGACCTCGCCCACGGTCGCCTTCGGGCTCGGTGAGAAGACCGCCGACCCGCTCTCGATGTACCTCAACGACTTCTTCACCGTGCCGATGAGCCTCGCCGGCATCCCGGCGATCTCGATCCCGGCAGGCCTGGCCGAGCCCGAGGGCGGCGGCAGGCGGCTGCCGGTCGGCTTCCAGATCGCGGCCCCGGCCTTCGCCGAGCAGAAGCTGCTCGAGGCCTCCTACGCGCTGGAGCGGGCGATCGGGTTCGACGCCAGGCCGGAGGGCGTAGATGGCTGAGCTCGAGGCGGTGATCGGGCTGGAGATCCACGTCCAGCTGGCGACGAAGACGAAGATGTTCTGCGGCTGCGAACTGTCCTTCGGCGACGAGCCGAACGTCCACACCTGCCCGGTCTGCCTCGCCCATCCGGGGGTGCTGCCGGTGCCCAACGAACAGGCGATCCTCTACGCGCTGCAGATCGCCGCGGCGCTGGAGTGCGAGGTGGCGCCGCGCTCGATCTTCCATCGCAAGAACTACTTCTATCCGGACAACCCGAAGGCCTACCAGATCAGTCAGTACGACATCCCGCTCGCCAGCAACGGCCGGCTCGGCGAGATCCGCATCCACCGCGCCCACCTCGAGGAGGACGCGGCGAAGATGATCCATGTCGGCGAGTCCGGCCGGATCCACGGCTCCGGCGCCTCGCTGGTCGACTTCAACCGCGGGGGCACGCCGCTGGTCGAGATCGTCACCGAGCCCGACCTGCGCGGCGCCGCCGAAGCGGCCGAGTGGGCGCGGCTACTGCGCGAGACGGTGCGCCAGCTCGGCGTCTCCGACGTCAACATGGAGGAGGGGAGCCTGCGGGTCGACGCCAACGTTTCGGTCCGCCCGGCCGGCAGCGAGGAGCTCGGGACCAAGACCGAGCTGAAGAACATGAACAGCTTCCGCTTCCTCCAGCGCGGCGTCGAAGCCGAGCTCGAGCGCCAGCGCGAGCTGATCGCGGCGGGGGGGACGGTCGAACAGGAGACCCTCCACTTCGACCCCCAGAGCGGCAGCCTCACCTCGCTGCGCTCGAAGGAGGAAGCCCACGACTACCGCTACTTCCCCGAGCCCGACCTGGTGCCGCTGGCGCCGACCGAGGAGATGCTGCGGGACGCGCGCGAGGCGCTGCCGGAGCTGCCGGCGGTGCGGATCGAGCGCTACGTCGGCGACGGCCTCGCCCGCGACGTCGCCACCGTGCTGGCAACCGACCCCGAGACCGCCGACTACTTTGAGCGCGCCGCGACCGCCGCGAGCGGGGTGGAGGCGAAGACGGTCGCGATCTGGGTCACCGGCGAGCTTGCCGCCGCCCTGCGCCAAGCCGACTCTGAGACCGGCGCCGCCGGCTCCAAGGTCTCGCCGGAGTCGCTCGCCGCGCTGGTGGCGCTGGTCCAGGGGAAGAAGATCTCCCACGGCAGCGGCAAGACCGTGCTGGCGGCGCTGGTGGCCGAGGGCGGCGACCCGGCCGCGATCGTCGAGCGCGAGGGCCTCGCGGGCATGTCCTCCGAAGACGGCGAGCTGGAGTCGATCGTCGCCGCCGCGGTCGAGGCCAACCCCGAAGCCGCCGAGCAGATCAAGGCTGGCAACGGCAAGGCGATCGGCGCCATCGTCGGCGCCGTGATGAGGGAGACCAAGGGCCGCGCCGACGGCGGCGAGGTCACCCGTCTGATCCGCTCCCAACTCGGCCTCTAGCCAGTTCACGATGGTGCGGTTCAGCACTTTGTAACAACCTGTTACAAAGTGCTAAGTTCAAGGCATGGCCTGGAACGTCGTCATCGCCGGAGGTGG